>CALGTK010000404.1 GCA_937904325.1 uncultured Planctomyces sp. | reverse complement strand
ATCGTGGCAACGCTTGAAGCCGGACGATCCAGCCGAGCGATCAATGCCAGCACCAGTTCCATACTTTCTCGTGGCGAAGTCACGACGAGGGTGTTGGAACGAGCGTCTGCTGTCAGACGAATGTCGGCGAGAATACCCGATCGAACTTTGCGGACGTCGTCGCCTTCTCCGACAAGATATTCCAGCACGGCAGAACGAACTTCACGCAATGCCTGGCTGGAGTTTCCATTGTTGTTACCGAATGCCTGACCGATTCCCTGTCCCAGTTGTGGCGGGTTCAGAATGCTCTGCAGAATTTCGTTGACGGTTGTTGCCAGTTCTTCCGCGACAGAGTGCCTAAGTTCGACGACCTGGACTTCGCTGACCGCTCCGGATTCCTGCGTGTCGAGCTGTTCGATCAAAGCCACGACTTCCTGCAGATCGGCTTTGGAGCCGACGGCAACGATTGAGTTCGAACGAGCATCGGCGGCTAGACGCGGTCGGTTTTCGAGGCCGTATCGTTCCTGCCAGGTTGTTTGGATGATTTCGACGATCGACGACGCGATGCCATTCTTCACTCGAACGACGACGAACGTGGCCCGGTTCGGGACAGGCTGGTCAAGTTCATCGATCAGTTCTTCGATGGACTCGCGATCGTCTTCCGGGCTGAGAATCAGAACGCCGTTGGGTCGACCGACGGCGATGATTCCGATCTGCGGAGACTGCTGCTGAGTCTGGCTGCGAGCCTGATTCAGTTCGTCGTAAACTTCAGTCAGCAGTTCAGCGAGTGCGAAGCTGTCGACGTGTTCAAGCAGTCGCAAATGAATGTCCGGGGCCGAGCGAGCACTCAACATCTCAATCTGTTTGATGATCTGCATGACCGCGTCAACGTCGGCCGTGTTCCCCTTAAGGACTAGAACGCCGAGTTCGTCTACGGCTTCAACATCGACGTTCCCTCGAATTCCACCGACAAGATCCGGCATACTTTCGTCGCCATCATCCGGCCCGCCACTAGGCATCGGCGGTGCTGCATCTCCATCATTTTGAGCCACCAGTCGTCTGACTGCCGGTCGCAGATTCGCAGCGATGGCACCTGCACTTGTTTGCGTAGGTACCAGCCGAGTCTGCTCGCCGTTGGCGGTCGGCGCGACGTCGAGTCGTTCCAGTAATCGGACCACGCGAGCAACTTGATCAGCTGGGCCTTCGACAAGAATTTCGTTAGCGTCGACGTCCGCTGCGACAGTGAAAACAATTGATTTCGATTTAGCAGGGTCGTCTTTTGAAACCGCCGAGAAGACTTGCATTGCCGGTAGACCGTCGGGGCCTTTGTTGACCAGTTCGGCTCGTTCACCGAAAGCACCAAAGAGTGTTGCGGCGAGGCTTCGCGCTGTTCGGCTGCGCGGCTCGAACAACTGGCGAACGGTCTTCTGCGGCTCCGGTTCGGTTGCAAACGCGGCGTCTTCACCAGCGGCCTGGTAGTTCAGTTGCCGAATTGCGCCGGGCCGGGAGCGCTGCTTACGCGGCTGGTACTTGCTCGCCGGATTCCGATCGTAAGCGGGCCGCGTTGGGTTGATGGTCACGCTGCTGCGTTCAAACGCTCGCAGCCTCGGAGCCTGCTGGTACTGGTTGGCCGGAGCTGTCTGGTTTCGCTGAGCGAACGAAGTGGTCGGCCGCTGACCAGTTGCCGGCTGCTGTGTCGATGGTTGAGCATTCCGGACGGTGGCTGGTTCTGCCGGAATCTGTTGAGGAGATTCGATCTGCAGCCGCGAATACTCGGGTCGTGCCGCTGGCAGATTCAGGACGACCAGGTACTTACCCTTTTCAAGGATCCGGAAGTCCTGCTTTTCGAGTTCGTCGTTCAGGATCCGGACCGCTTCGGATCTGGAATAATTGCGAAAATCCTGTCGCGAATATCGTCCGCGAGGAATCTTATCGGCAACCAGCACTGCTCCGGTCGACTGAGCGACCTTCTGGAGCACCTGGTCCCAGGTTTTTGAATAGAAGTTGAGCTTTGTCGTTGCCTCTTCGGACTGACTTGCTGCGGGATTTGCATCAGCCTGTTGCGAACTGGTTCGGCTGAGCCTACTGGAACTGAACCGGTTTTGTGCGCATACCTCAGAAGCGGACTGCAGAGTCAATCCAATTACACCCGTCGCGAGCAACAGTCCCAATGACTTTTTGCGACACATTGCCGACACAGCAATTTGAAATCGTTTCATTCTTCTCAGGCCTCCCTGCCCGACAATGCCCGAACATG
Source organism: uncultured Planctomyces sp. (assembly GCA_937904325.1). Classification (GTDB taxonomy): domain Bacteria; phylum Planctomycetota; class Planctomycetia; order Planctomycetales; family Planctomycetaceae; genus JABMPE01. The sequence continues at coordinate 5,616 of CALGTK010000404.1, read as the reverse complement.
TCGGGACTTTTCCAGGGGCGCTCCCCAATGGAAGAAGCTCAACGAGCATTTCCAATGGGCGAGGTTGTGACATTGGTCACTGGCGGCAGCCACCCAGCGATCCCTGTAAGTCAGCGATGCTCGACGATCCAAAATTCAGCGAAACTATCGATCGAGTCAGCGAATCTTCGAATTGCTTCAATTCACGTTGAACGGAGGCAGTTCACCGCGCACCACCCGCGAAGGTGATACATCCGGAAGTATCGGCAGAGGTCGGATATCTCTTGCAGCAAATGAACCTTGTCCGCCATTTCACTCCGGATTGGCAAAGTTTGCGGACATGTGATTGTCGCACTTAGTTTTCGACCTACGTTTTGGTGGAATTTCCTCAAGCCACGAACGAGCCTCGTGGCGGACTCCTCTTTCTCGGAGCGTTGAGATGAACGAGCAACCCAAAACACGACGTGTTGAAATCGTGCACGGCCTCATTCCTGGATTGAGCATGTTTCTGGTTAGCCTCTATTTCAGCACTACACTGCCGGTCGGCGTCGACCTTGTCGTCCTGCAAACTGGTCTGATCGGGTTCCTCGGATTTCTGGGTCTGACGCAGATTCGAGTCGCCACGGAGCCACAACGACAGATTCAGGTGGAATCGCAAATATCGCAATCACGACAGGTCGAGAGACGTCTGGCTCGCCACATCGCCCAGCGAAAGATTCAGCGAATTGATCATGACAGGCACGCAGGGCGTCCCGTTTCGGTAAGGAAGGGCAGTCGCACGGTCGGTACTGTCTCCGCAGTTACTGAGCCGAAACGTGGCTCGATCCTGGATTAAGGAATCGCGAACATCTGAATTTTCATGCAGGCAACTTCTTAGAGTGATATCCTCTGAAAAGCTGCCTTTGCTTATTTACGGAGTTCAGAACATGACAACTCGCTCTTTAAGAACGATTTCGCTGACGGATGGCCTTCGACGAACCGTTGCAGTGGCCGCAGTTGCTGGTTCAATATTTCTGTTGGCAACACCCGCTCGTGCTCAAACCAACGCGGCTTCCGGCAACACCCAGGGAACTGCCGCAACCGCGGCGGCTGGCGATGCAGGCAGCACTCTGACCAGTCAGAACGTGTTTTCATCCACGTCTGATACCGTCGGGGAAATTGGGAACAACGACGGGCGATTCGGGACAAGCCGGCTGGCCACTCAGCCGACGGCTGGCGGCAACACAAATGCGACTCAGCAAAACACGCGAAACCTGCAGCAATTCAACCGCAGCAACCAGAACCGCAACACCGGCACCACGCAGGGCACTCGAACGATCAGACCGTCGTTACGACTAGGGTTCACACCAAAACTGCGTCCAGCAAAAGATCTGCAGGAGTCGCTTGGTAATCGGTTAAAGGCGCTGTCGACACGCGTACCGAGTCGGGTGAGCGGCCGGTTAGAGTATGCATCGGTGAAATTCGATTTTTCGAAACAGGGTGAGATCGTTCTTTCCGGAAGCGTTCCCAACGAAGACGCTTCGTCGCTGTTAGCCAACATTCTTCGCATGGAACCGGGCGTTTCGTCAGTTCGCAACGATCTGAAAGTTGGCAAAGCAGCAGAATCGAAGCCGAAATAGCAAAAGCATCTGCCTCGCACTGTTTCAAACCCGTTAAACTTTGCATCAAAAGAGAACGGCTATCCGCAACGAGCGGCTGGTCGTTTTCTTTTGCGCCGCGCGCAGCTACCGTCCTTGTCCGCGGTGTTGCGCCGCAATCTGCGAAATGAGAACGCCCACGTAGAGAATGTCGGAGAATCGTTGTGGAGTTTCAGTCTGATGATCTGTTGCTTGTGACCGGAGCCACTGGCCTGGTCGGCAGCCACGTTGTGCAGCGGGCTCGAGAGCTGGGCATTCGCACGCGTGCGCTCGTTCGAGAGTCCAGCGACAAGCAACTGCTCAATGAGTGGGGCGTGGAGCTGGTCTACGGCGATCTTTCCGACCACGAATCGCACGTCCGAGCCGTCGAAGGAGTCACCGCGTTCGTGCACTGCGCTGCCAAAGTTGGCGATTGGGGACCGATCGACGAGTATCGACGAATCAATCTGTTGGGAACCGGCAGCCTGCTCAAAGCGGCGAAGGCAAACGGCACGCTCAAACGAGTTGTACATATCTCGTCACTCGGCGTGTACGAAGCTCGCGATCACCACGGCACGGACGAGTCATCGCCGATCAGCCTCTCAGGCATCGACGGTTACACTCTGACGAAAGCAGAATCAGAACAGCTTGTCCGAGACCACATCGACAAAGACGGCCTGCCGGGAACGATTCTTCGGCCTGGGTTTATCTACGGCCCGCGAGACCGCACGGTTCTTCCGCGCATCCTCGAAAAACTTCGCACTCAGCAGTTCAAGTTCCTCGGCTCAGGACAAACGCTGCTCAACAACACTTATGTCGGAAATCTTGTCGACGCAATTTTTCTTGCGCTGGCTCAGGACGACAAAATCGGCGAAGTCTTCAACGTCACCGACGGAGCGCTTGTCACCAAGCGACATTTCATCGGCACAATCGCCAGCCTTGCTGGCTACCCGACGCCAACAAAGAATGTGCCGCTGGGCGTTGCCAAGGTTCTCGCCAAACTGATGGAGAGCACCTGGCTAATGCTTGATAAGCAGGAAGCTCCAATTCTCAACAGTGCGAGGATCAAATTCCTTGGACTGAACCTCGACTTCAGTATCGAGAAAGCAAAACGGGAACTCGGCTACGAACCGAAAGTCGACTTCGACACCGGTATGATGGCTGCTATTGGCTGGTGCCGCGACGCCGGACTGCTGACGAGTCAGGAGTAAAGAGTCAGCGCAACGATGGCTGTTTTACGAACCGTTGCCTTTCACGATGACAATCGTGACGTTGAATCTGCGGCCTGACAATTTTCGTGCAGGCCTTAAGCAGGTAGTTTGCGATGATTCTGGAAGGCAGATTTCGGTTCTCGTTGAGGAAGTTCAGTATTCGATCTGTACCGAATTGTTCGCCCGGATTGGACGTCATCTTTTGAACGCCGTCCGAAGCAGGATCTCTCTGGTTCGCAACTTGCGGAGTTCACCCTCTGAAATGACGGTCTTGTCGCGCAGTCGAGGCTGCATGCCTTATGCATCACGTCGACGTTTCCGGCACGGTCGGGGAAGCATGCCTGACACTTACGTAATGCAACGTTCTGCTTCGATCGTCAATGTGAAACAGCATCAGCGAGACGGTGAATTCTGTGATGAGTAAAATCGCCCAACTGTCGAGCACGATCGGAACCACTCTACCGATCGATAAGATATCTCTTAAGACGCAAATCTCAGCGTGCAGGAGTGCTTGGATGCAGACTCAATCAGACACATTCTGGCCACTCGACCATATCTGATGACAGCAAAGCAGGATGATCCGGAGACTCTTGTTGAGCAATAAATCGTTTATCGAAAATTACGTCGTAAGGCATCGGGGAACTGTTCCATACGGACTTTAGTACGGATACGCAAACTCCCGGCGGGTTTTCACGCTTCAACCGAAACAGCCTGGCACTACTTCGTTTGTATATAGTCGCCGAGACCGGCATGACCTGCGACACTGTGCGATAAACTCAGGAACTTTTTGTAAATTTCACGCTGTATTTTTTGAGCGTTTCCAGCTGCACGACGCATAACCAGGTTACTTCCCCATATGGATCCACTCGACGTTGCACTCGTCTGCGGAATTATATTTGTGGGGTCGCTGGTCAGATCGACGGTCGGTTTTGGCGAAGCCTTAATTGCGATGCCGCTACTGGCATTTGTAATTCCAGCTCATAAGGCGGCTCCTCTGGTGGCTGTCGTTTCAGCCTTCAACGCAATTTTAATCCTGTACCGAGAGTGGCGTCAGATCAGCTTTCGTGAGACGGGAAGGCTGACGGTTGCGGCCCTTGCCGGCATTCCAATCGGAATCTGGCTGCTGAGTGCTGGTAGTGAGGCGGCGATTAAAGTGCTGCTGGCGATTGTTGTCATCAGTTTCGCGGCCTGGTCACTATCGAGTCGAAAGACAATTCGTATTCTATCTTCTCGGTGGGCTCCGGCTTTTGGTCTCATTGCTGGGATTCTCGGCGGAGCATACAACACTGCTGGTCCGCCGCTGGTGATCTTCGGAACGTTGAGACACTGGCCTGCTGAAAGATTTAGAGCGAACCTGCAAAGTTATTTTCTGCTGGGAGGCACAACCGTTCTGGCGATGCATGTTTCACGAGGTGCCGTCACTGGCGACGTGATTCGTCTTACTGCGATGTGTCTGCCTCTCACAATTGTTGCTGCATTGATCGGGCATCGCCTGACGAGATCAGTGTCGACCGACCAGTTTATCCGCGTCGTTCATAGATGCCTCCTACTGATCGGCGTTTTGCTGCTTGCCACTGCGGTTGCAGATTCCGTGTGACAGTGTTGATGCTTCATCAACAAAAAATCACCCGACTGCAAGATGCAATCGAGTGATTAAGTTGGACATGTTTTCAGGCGAATCCATTAGACGATCTGACTGATCAATTGCCTATAGAACCGCCTCGATAGAGGTTCGACGTTTGACCGGCAGACGTTTGTGGTTTCAGTTTCTTACTTCGCCCGTAAACTCCTGAAACGGTACCTGCAGCTCTACGGTCGCCAATAATCTCGTTCGTGCCGACACTTGCCGCCCCGGCCCTTAAATTGAATGGCCGATCAACAAGCCCCGGTACGTAAAGTCGACGTTGTGGTCGATACCCGATGTGCTCAAGAAAGTCGCTCAAACGAATTTCTTCAATTCCTTTAAGGCGTGCCTCATTCCGCATGGCGAGCAAGTGAGCAGAAATCGCTTCGCGAATAGTCTTGTCTTCTTCGCGAAGAGCGAGTGCGGGATCGGGAATGTCGGCAAGGATCAGATACTTCGTATCAGAATCCAGCGTGGGACTATCTTCGGTCCAGTTAATAAATTTGTCAGGGAATCCTTCGTAGCGAACCCGAGTCCCGTCATCCAGGACTTCGTGATTCAATTTGGCCCCGGCATCGGCCACGATGTCGTGAAACTGGTCTCGGTCAAGCACGCCGTCCTGATCGAGGTCGACTAAACCAATGACCGCAAACGATTCCGTCCGTCCAGGACTCCAGAGCGGCGTATAAACCGGATCGGCTCTGGAGATTGGATCGTAAATGTCGTGATCCAGAATTCGGGCTTCGGCGGTGTGGTTATTGATGATTCGAGTGACCTCGATCTGGCCTTTGATGTCCTCCGCACCACGAGCAACGCCATGATGAGCTTTTCGATAAACCGAGAAGGTTGTCCTTAATCGCAAGCGGTCCTGCGAACCAAGATTGATCCAGACCAGACCAGCTGTGTTATCAACCCATCGCACCAGGCCGTCCGGTCGCTCAAAGCTGACTCGTGTGGCATCCTGCAATTTCTTGCGAAGGTCATCGACCTGGATAACAAGTTGTTCACCGTCAGCAACGTACTTTTTTCGTTCGGCTATCCACGTTGCGGTGGCTTCGTCGAATTCAATCTGAACGTCGCTAAGGTTGCGCGCCAGGTCTTCAATCTGTTTCTGGCGAGCGTCGAGTTGCTCTTTGGTTGTGTCGCGGAGGTCGGCCACGCTATCGCTAATAGCCTGCGTTGAACT
>CALGTK010000403.1 GCA_937904325.1 uncultured Planctomyces sp. | reverse complement strand
CCTCTTCGCCGACCCGAACTGCCTCAGTCGATTGCCTTTCTTCCGCATAAACAGAAATGCGGCGTTGGCATCTCCGATCGAATTCAGCAGCAGCCGATATGTCGCATCGACGGCGATGCCGGCCGACTTCGCATCAACACCCTGCGTCTGAAACAACCGTTGATACAGCCCAACCGCCGTCTGCCACTGCCCAGAAAATTCCGCCGCCCGCGCGGCATGAAACATCGCCTGCGGCGTCTGCAGAAGATTCCGATTCAACCACGGCTGCACAACAGCCATCGCCTCGGCCGAGCGATGTTCGGCGACGCCAGTCTTGAGGATCGTCGTAACGGTCGCTTCGGTCGGCGTGGCGTTTGGTTGTTTGAAGGCCGCGATCTGATCGTCAAGCGGCGAGGCATTGGCGGTCGTCACGAAGCTGACGAGCACAAGCAGCGAAACTCTCCAGGATTTTCGGCTCACGATGATTCGCCGAAAGTCCTGGCGATTTTCGCTACGACCGACTGTCATTTGAATTCGATTTATCATTGGGGATTTAGTCATTGCGTCCACCTACTCCTGTCCTTCCTGCAATCGCTTGATCTCCAGATCCCGATCGAGTCGCAACAGCCGCTCGGTGGACAATTGGGCGCGGGCGTAGGCGGCCCATTTGCTTTCGGGGAAGTCGTAGGTAATGCGTTTGTATAACGCGTAGGCCTGTAACTGACCGTTCAACGATTCGTGACAGCGGGCGGTCCAGTACATCGCTTCCGATCGCAATGTCACTCCGTCGTAGGCTTCTTCGTTGACGACGCTCAGCAGCGCCTTGACCGCGTCTGTGAAGCGTTCGGCTCGCATGTAAATCTGGCCGGCTCGCAGGCCCGCCTTGCCGGCGAGTTCGTGGTTGGGGAAGCGGGTTTGCAGACGCTCGAATATTTGTGCCGCTTTGACGTACTCGAGGTGCGAGAGCTTCTTCATCGCCGTGCCCTGGTGCTCGGCGTCTTTGTCGTCGGGGTTGGCTGCGGCCCTGGCGAGTAACGGAACGGCCTTGCGTTCGTACGTTACGGCCTTACGCTGAAAGTGTGTGCCGAGTCGCGCCATGGCCGTCGCGAGGTGACCGGATGCAGGGTACTTGTAGGCCAGTTTTACGTATTCCTGAGCGGCGATCTCTGGTTCCTGCAACGCCTCGTAAATGACGGCGATCTTGAATTGGGCTTTCGCCGCATATTCGGTGTCGCCGTAACTGCCGGTGATTGTCATGAAGCGCTACAACGCGGCGTGGTATCGGCGCTGACGAAGTTCTGGATCGGTTGTGGCTGCGGCATCTTCCTGAGTGAGCCCACCGAGCAGATATTCGGCGTGCGATCGGGTTTCGGGGTCGGTGGACTGCGTGACCGCGTTGGCCAGCAATTGCTTCACTCGAGTAAACTCACGGTCAGCCTGTTCAGATTCACCGGTCTTGCGATGACGGCGGGCGAGTTCCAGATAGCTCTCGGCCATGGCGAACTGTGTCTGCATCGCTATCCCGGAATCTTCATAACGCTTCGAGAACGGAGCGATCGAGCCGTCCGATCCCTTGCCGATCGTGACGTATTGTGTCGGAGTCTTGAGACCTGAAGCGTCGGTGTAACGCACGCCGACCGCGTCACCGTAGATCACCGGGAAGCCGAGTCGTTGTACATCGTACTCGGCGTCAGAACCGTCTTCAGTCGCTGCATCTGCCGGTGCGTAGGACAGTTGATACGAGCCTTTGAAGATGCCAGTGTGCGTGTCGGTCTCGCGAAGATACACGTAATGTTTCTGACTCGACTTCGACGCCATATAGCACCGTACGGAGTCGCGGCCATCGGTGCGATCGGCGGCCAGATCAATCACACGCAGATGTATTTTTTCGCCCACGAACGCCTCAGTCATCTGGCCGCGATAGCCTTCGGTCATCACGTCGAGCATCGGGTGCGTGGTGACTTTGGCGGACGAACTAGCCCACCGCGTTTTGCCGGCTTCGTCCTCGTAACGGACACCGATGTGAATCCGCTCGCCACTGCGAACCGTCAGCCCGTACTGCCTCGGCAGTTCGAGTTCTTTAACCCGTTCCGGATTGGCGTAGCTGAACTTGGGCAACACGCCAGCGATCAGTGGAACGGCGACACGGAATCGACCGGATTCCGCATAGTCTCGTTTTTTTTCCTCAGCTGAGCGGGCGAGTGACAGGCTCGCGCCGTCGGTGCCCACGACTCGATACCCAGCACGAAGCAAACCGGGATGGACGCGCGGGGCTGCGCCGAGCGTGGCTTCAAACCGCAGCGTGCCGGGAACGTCAACGTCGAATAATCCGTTGGCTGAACCGCCGGCAAGTTTTCGACCTGCGTCAGTCTGCACGAATAGATCGACCGTCGACGTCGTCGCCAGCGCGATGTGCGGAGCAATTACGTCGATCAATGCCAACCGACCGTGGACGACTTCGATCCCGTCCTCGGGAGCGTTCCTGGCATCAACGAACGTGCGTTGAATTTCGTAGCGGTTACGGATTCTTTCCATGATCGCCTGCTCGCGAGCGGTGGCCTTGCGACCATCGAGGTCTGGCACGAAGTCGGCGTTCAGTTCTTCCGCCGGACCGAGGTCTTGCGTGACCGCGCGAGCGACAGTCATGTGGGCCACTTCGATCGTCGGCGTCTGGAACGACGCAGACAAGCATGATGCGCTACGGTCATACGGAACGCCGGGACGGTGATTTTCAGTGTCTCGATACGCGACCGTTAGCTTGCCGTCGGCGTGAATGTAAATTTCGTTCGCAGCGATCGTCTTCGTCGCAACCGGCGTGACAAACGCGCGGAACGTTCCGGTGGACGGCCCGGTTTCTTTCGCGAGGAATTGTCGCTCATTCCCGTCGCCATCGGTGGCCCGCCACGTGACTTCGTCCGGCTCGACCGACACGTCCATGTCGGCGTCGCGAATCACGACCGGGAACGGCTTGCCGTACTGGAAGCGCAGCAGACGTTCGTAGTACGGCATCTTCTTTCTGTGCCGGCTGCTGAATCGCGGATCGATGTCCGCGAACTCGATGCGGCCATCGCTGAACGACACGTTCAAAAACCGCTCATGCTTCTGCCGCCCTTTGGTTACATAGCGATCGTCCACGTAGCGAACCGTGACCCGGTCGCCGGAGAGGATTTCCAGTGAGTCGTTCTTCCGTAGTTCGGCAAAATCGTGCGGCACGGGCAGCAGCGTGTCGCCAGCCGGCGTCGTCAGCTTCAACCGATTGAGCGACGGCACAGGACCTTCCCGACCGACAAACACGATCCGCAGCAAACGTGCCCGGGAGCCTTCAGCAAAGTTGACGGTGAACTTCGTCTCGTCGTCGTTGGCGGCAATCGCGACCGGCGCGTTACGATGTTCCAACACGCCTTCGGGAAATGTCTGCGGATCAAAGAAACTGTCGTGGCAATCGACCAGCTTGTCATCGCCGTCGAGGTTCGTCTGCAGCGTCGTCGTGCGACCGAAGCCGAACGAGGTCTGCACCCAGCCGATGCCCCAGATCTCGAAGCGATGCAGACCGGCTCGCAGATTGATTTCTCCATCCAGCTTGCCGCCGGCGAGTTTCATTTCTTCGGATTGTGGATTCGGTGTCCGTTTACCATCGACCTCGGTCACGGGCATTTCTGTAATCGGACGGCCGTCAACGGCGAGCAAATACTTCGGCAACGAAGTCAGCGAGGAATGCGTGTTCTGCGGCATCTGGTGTTTGCCGAGCGTGAGCTGGAAGCGACGCGTCACATCGGCGTGTTCGTAGAACCAGCCGCGGAAGCGATACACGATATGCGGACAGTCATGCTGCCGGTGACGTTTCCATTTCAGCGCCGTTGCGACGGACGCGGGCATGGCTTCCGACGACCCGCCCACATTCCGAGCGATGCCCTGCGGAAACGTCTGCGTCAGCCAGCCTTGCTCCAGTTGGTGCTCAAGTTCCGGCAACGCATAAACTGTCGGGCGAGCACCCATTTGAAAGCGGTCAGTATCGCTCATGACGATGATCGACGGATGCCACACTTTCGGAATCGCGATCGTGTCGGGCAGCCCTTCCGCCTTGGGCGTTTCGTGGAGATCCAACCTGCTGCGAGCCACCGTCGTCCAGCGCCCGGGATTCATTGCGGTCTGCACAAGAAAACTCTTCAGACCAAAGCCAGCGTCCGACGCTTCGATCTCCAGCGATCCCAGCCGCGCGTTGTCATTCAGATCGACCGTAAAAGTGTGGGCCGCGTTTTTCGCAGGGACAGGCCGCCACGAGGGGTAAGTATCGTTCGGGCTGATGACCATGTTGGAATTCCGCCCGGTCTGGGAGGTCGATCCGAACGCCATCGCCTGAGCACGTGACGTCGGAACCGAACCTTCAAACTGACCGGTGTGCGTCCCCGTTTCCTTCAGCACGATACGACCGACCGAATCGCCACTGGAGGAAATTACGGTCACCGGCAGTTCGTCAATGTCTGCTGTGCGACCGCGGTCGGGATCAATCACTCGCAGATGAATCGGATTGCCCGGCTTCACTCGCGCCTGCACCGCATGATAGCGAGCAGCAGCAGCAGCTTCGGCTTTCAACTGCGAGATGATTTCGGGATCTGTGTTCGCGAGGTTGGTGATGCCCTTGTCTTCAAGCGAGGCCGTCACCTTTTCCATATCGGCCACACGCTGCTCGTTCGCGGACAGCAACTTCCGAGCTGACGCCATCAGCATCGCATTCGACGCAACGATGATCGGCCCGCCACGGTTCGGACCAAGGTTCGTTACTTTCGCCCGAAACGCATCTGAGTACGCGTAAAATATTTCGTCATCACCCACGACCTGCAGTGTCCGATCGCCCGGGTCAGGTTTACCGAGCGACGTTCGCACCTCGCCGCGATACTTTGTCTTCTCGTCGCCGAATTGCCGCAGCAGCAGATGTTCCTTGTCACCGGATGTGGCCCACACGACAACCTCGATCTCGCTGCCACCGCTGGAGACCGACAGCGTGGGATCGTTGAGCGTGACCTTCAGTACCTCGCCTGGTACGAGCGATGCCTGCCCCGTGGCCGAACCGAGTTCGAGTTCCGTCGCCTCGATCAGCCGTTTCAGCTTGAGTTGCACGCGGCCGCGAAGAATCGTGGCGTCGGAGTGTGTTGCATCACGCTGCAGCACTTTGGCGATTTCGTCGGCCGCATCCTCGTACTCTCCCATGTCGTAATAAACTTCGGCCCGAGCATGATGCGCCGCTGTAATCAGTTGAGGGATTTTTTCGGAGTCAAGCACCACGAGTGTCGCCATCGCCGCATCAAAATCCTTCGCGATGCGTTCGACCCGCACCCGACGCAGCGTGGCGGTATGCCGAGTGAAGATGCCCGCGTAGTTTTTATTATTCTGAATATCCGCGAAAATCTTATGAGCTTCCGGCAACATACCCCGCTGCATGGCGATGTCACCGTAAGCGATCTCCATCGCCAGTTTCTGATCCGTGGTAAAAGCAGTCGTCGATTCCTGCGACCACAACATCAATGCCTTGACCAGTTCTTCCTGCCGCAGTTCGTCGCGTCCATCGATCGTCCGTTGCAGCACCCACAACAAATACGGCACTGACAGATCGCGATGCACCGATAGAAGCTGATCGGCATGCTCTTCATATAACTCGACGGCGCTGTCTTCGTTGCCAATCGCGAACTCGGCCTGCGACTTGTAAATCGGATACGTCGGGTCGGACGCGGGCACGGGCACTTCGATCAGCTTCATGGCCAGTGCCGCCTTGTTCCGGATCGATTTCAACCTCGGAATGTCGGTTTCGCGTTTGTAATAAGTATGCCCGTGACGATGCCGGGCGATTGTCTGCAGCCCGCACCGAGCCCAGGTGCTCGCCGCGGATGGGGCGGTCTCGATCAGCGATTCCGCAAAACTAATCATCGGTTGCAACGAGTGGTGGTGTCGTTCCGTATGATGCCAGAAATAAGGCACCGTTTTGTGGAGCAAGTGAAGCCATTTCGCTGTTTGCGTTATGTCTGCGTCCGGCAAACTGGAAGCGTATCCCTTGAAATACGTCCACAGACGATGATCAAACGAGGCGTGGTAGCCGTCGCGATGAAATGTTCTCATTGGACCCGCCATCCGGAGCAATAAATCCATCACCTTCGGATCGTTGAAGACCGGGTCATGAACCCTGGCAAGCTGGTCCAGTCCCAGTATTTCCAGCCGCACCGGAGCTTTCCGAACGCCTTCCAGCGCTGCCATCAAGGCCGTGACGGTCTTTGCCAGGTCCGGTTGGTAACCGGTCGATTCTGTGTCTGGATTCGCCGGCTTCCAACCTGCAGGCGGTTTCATTAACTCAAGCAAATCTTTGCAAATGAGTTTAGCATCAGACGCTACCAGTAGCCCAAACTGCTCCGACGTCATCGCCGCTTTTTTGAACCACTGCCGCGCTCCGTATCGAACTTCATAAGGCAACGTTTTAAACACCGGCGACTTGTACAGCTTCTCCATCAGTGCCACGGATTCATCGTTGTTTTCGGGAAACTGCGAGTTGATCCAGGCCATCACCAGCCATGGCTCGACCTTGCCTTGCTTCAAACGTGCAGCGATGGCGGAACGTAAATCGGACTCGAACGGATGCACACGATACAGGCCCTGCTCTTTACCGTGCTGTCGCAGCCAGTCCATACCGTGGTTGTAACGGGCGATTCGCAGAATGCTGGGGTCGTAACGATGTGGACTTAAGCCACGACCTCGGTCATGAGAGGCCAGGCCTTCGAAACCTTTCGCAATCGAATCGCGGATCATTGTCTGGGTAATCGCGCTGTTGTCCATGAGTAGTTCGGGGATTACTTCCGGCGTGAACGCCAACACCCTCTTCAGCCGCTCAAAGACGCTGGGGAGCTTCGGGTTCATGGATCGAAAATCCGCCCACAATTTCCGAAACACTGCGATACGCTTAGCAGTCGGGTCTTCCTTTTTAGCATCCACGGTCGAAAGTCCCCCGGCCAACGCCCCCCATTTCTCGCTTGCCTCAGGGGCTTCGGGTGCACCAAACCATTTATGAAACGCCCCGAACCGAACATTGCGCTGGTCGTGATGCTGAGGAAGTCGCCACGCTTCAGGTCCCAGCAACGCTTTCAGTGCCTTGTCGAAATTCTTTCCCGCGCCGCCCGCGACAATGGAACGAATGAGCGAAGCTTCGGGGCTCGGATTCTGTTCCAGATGCGGAGCCAGCTTGTTTGCGTCGTCGAAGGTCAGAGTCGTCCAATTCAATGCCAGCCACGGCCCCGACCTGTTGTTGACGACCTTCGGGCTGCCCAGCACAAACGCCCGCGCCTCTTCGACACCAAGTACCTGCGGACCGCTGTCGTAGTAGCGATTTTCCCACGACCGGTAGAAGTCGGCCTGCTCCAGCGACTGTAGCTTTACCGCTGCCACCTTCACCGGAGCCAGCTTGGTTTCAACGTCAATTGGCCAGTACTTCTTCGGATCATCTTTGTAATAACGCCCGCGACGCTCGGCCCAACCGGTCTGCACCAGTTCGGCGAAGCGCGGATATTTTGCGAGTAGCGACGACGCCTCAGCCACCGGTAAAACAGCCTCGTTACCATCCAGCAGATTCATGTTGTATTGCTTGACCGAAACTGCCCAGTCCAGCCGCAACTTAAGCTCCTCATCAAACGTCACCCCCTTCGCCAGCGACTTGACGTTAGTCGTGAATTCCGCCGTGAACCGCGCGTGATCCATTCGCCAGCCAGCTATTTCATCCAGCAACCAGCGAAAGTAACCATCATACCGGGCGACCAGCAAATCGTCCGACATTTCGGGGTCATTCACACAGGCCAGCAATCGTCCGGCGACTGCATCATGATCCCGCCGCTGCGTC
>CALGTK010000402.1 GCA_937904325.1 uncultured Planctomyces sp. | reverse complement strand
TTTGAGCGTGCCTTTGTAGTGAAGTGTTCCCTGACCACTATCGTCGCGAGCGTAGAACTGGTGGTCCACTGGCTTTTCGTCGGCGGACGCAGTGCGCACAACCCATGTATCATGCTGAGGTTCGGCAACGGTGATCCTGGCGGAATGCGATACGGCGGCTCCACCATTATCGAGGGCGAGGTCGACGGTCAGGACGCCACTGTTTTGCGCCCGCTTTAGAACCAGCTTTCCCGCTTCGGTCTTGCTGATCGTGGCCATGCCCGAAACCGTCCATGAGTAATTCAGGTTGCCGGCGCTTTTGGACTTCATCTCTGCAAGATTGTTGATCGAGGGCGAGATCTCCAACTCATCCCTGCCATTCCACGTTTGGGGGAACTTGAGCGTGTAAGCGGGATCCGGGATGCTCTCCTGGATGGCAATTCGGATGGTGTGCGTCTTCACACCGGATGCGAATACCGCCTTGAACTGCAACGCGACCGTTTTGTTTTCGGTAACCCGCCCGGCGTCAAAGGTATAGTTGAAGCGGTCGACGGCCAGGATCCGCTTCTTGTCGCCATCCTGCAAAACCCAGTAGACCTTCCTGGCTCCTCCCGCTTTTGCCGACAGGGCCATCGATGCGCCCTCCTTCATTACCAAGCTTGACTCCGAGACCGAGAAGACATCGCCGTCCTGAACCAATGGTCCAACCAGCGACTGCCGCGGCTTCTGGTTCTCGAAACAGAGCTTAAGCCAGTTGACCGAGCGCGCCACGGACTCGAAACGCACCTCGTCGAGAGCGCCATTGAAAGGTCCCCGCCCGTTTCCATGATCACCCAGATCGACGGGCGTTGACACAGGGGTTCTCAAGGTGCCTAGCTTGCTCACCGCCTCGCCGTTGTTGTTGATCGTCCTTTCCAGGATGCCATCAACATAAAAGCGAACCATGTCCTGAGAAACGCTAAGGGCGATATGTCGCCATTCACCACGCGGCAACGCGTTGGCGCATCTGGGGTCAAAGCCGTAGAGATGAAAGCGGGGCTGGCCTCTTCCAGTCATGGTCATATAGGACAAGCCCATGCTCGGCTTCTGTCCACGCTCCGGTTCACCCCATCCGCCAATCGACGCCGCCGCCCAGGTGTGGCGCTCGAAACTGGTGGGATTGACCCAGGCCGACATCGTCCGGTCTGCGTTGCCCGAGGGCATGCAGGTCACCCGTCGATCGGGCTTGGCTCCGGGTTGGCGGATGACAAGAAGTTTGTTAACGCCGAACTCCTGAGCGTTGCCGATGATACCGGTAGTATTGGTAGTTGGCTTGTCCGGTCTGTTAAAGCCGTCAAGATTGTTGGAAGTGGCGTCTTCAAGATCGTCTCCCAAATGCCAGACACCGGCGAACCCTTCCGTGGTCAGGAACACTTGCTCGCCATTGCTCTCGCTGGAAACCTTGTCATTGCCCCAATGCATCTTGATCGCCTGTTGATCATTACCCTTGATTGTCGGGATCCGCACCCAGACATCAGCACTGCTTCCCGCTGCATCCCAACGTTCGATCTGATACGCCAGTGATTTGCCATTGGCGGAGAAGCGGATGTCCTCGCCCCTGGACTTCGCCTGGCTAAAGTCGAAGAAGTCTTTGTTCAGCCGAACCAGCAGCGGGAAGTTTTTCTCCAACGTCGTGGCAGGCAAGTGTGCGCCCTCGGACGTTGTGATGATGTACATAGCCCCAGAGTGTTTCCAGTCGCCGTACTGAGCCGCCGCTACCGGCAACGCCACGGAGAGAATTGCCACCATGAGTGATAGAAGTTTACAAGGCATGTGACCCGCACCCATTTTTGAATCCATCGGTTGTGTGAAAATCGGTGATCAGCATCAGTCCGTCATTGCCTGGCCGGTTTGAGCGACTTCTCCGGGGCCAGATTACCCAGAGCGCTGTGTGGTCGATGATTGTTGTAGTCCTGACGCCATGCTTTAATCTTCTCACGGGCATCATTGATGGACAGGAACCAGTTTTCGTTCAGATATTCAGCCCGAATTCGACCGTTGAAAGATTCAATAAACGCATTATCCGTAGGCTTTCCCGGACGACTGCAGTCGAGCGTCACTTTATTGGCGTAAGCCCATTGGTCAAGAATCTGCTTGTCCAGACTCAGGTCAGTCACCAGAGACTTCAGTCGACGGTTCTCTTCCTCAAGAGATTTCAACCGCCGAAGCTCTTCGACACTCATTCCACCGAACTTCTTTCGCCAGTGATAGAATGTCTGCTGGCTGATACTCAGCTTACGGCAGACCTCTTCAACTGGTGACCCTGACGCAATGCAAAAGTAATCTGCTCGTTAGTAAATCGAGACTTCTTTCATCTTCAGATTTCCTCGTCTTGAAAGACTGAATTCTATCTCGATTTTTTCACATTCAATGGACCAGTTTCTCGGGAACATGTCACAACTGCTGAGTCAAAATTCGCTGCCCGAGTCTGTTAAGTGAGAGTTAGAAGTATAATGAACGCCAATAAGTCGTATATCGATGTGTCCGCAAAGTCTGTCAGTTCTTTCCGGTGATCAAGACAACATGAATCATGTCGAACCGGGATATATCGAATGTTTGCCAGCAGTTTTGGCGTTTTCGCGAAGTTTTTTCGTGAATTCTGTCCGGAGCGAGTGGACCGTAAAAATTGACAACGGAATCAAGTGTCAGGTCGTCTTTGTATCGGACATTGAATTCGAGTCGTCACACAATGCTCTGATCGATAGATTGATGACTTGCCTGAAATTTAAACTCAACTACAAGCAGAACTGCAGTCTAATGAAACGCATGATTTCGATGTTGGGAATGGTGTGTCTGCTCTTTACAGGCGGAATCGCGTGCGGGCAGGGGGGCCCTCGGCCGAGCGATCTTGGGGCTTCGAAGCTCGATTTGGGAGAGCCGGGTATTGTCTGGTACACGACCTGGGAAATCGCTCAGGCTGAAGCTAAACGCAGCGGGCGGCCGATCATGTTTGTCGCGGCGGCAACGCAGTGCCACGGTGTGTCGGGCGTCTTCTGACCAGGCTACACCGCTACGCAGAACGGTCTGTTCGCGTCCAAAGATTTTATCGAAGCCTCTCGCGATTATGTTTGCGTGAGGATCGATTCGTACGAAACGAAAGAACATCAGGAATACGTCCGCACGTTCCTGGATGGTCGGTTTGAAAACAGCGCATTCTGCTTGCTGGCTCCAAACGGTCAGGACTGGCTGACAAGGGCCGGTCGTGGTCCGGAAATGGTGCTGGGGCATCGTTCTTCGGTCATTCAGATGAAGACCGTCGCGGCAAAGTATCCAGATAAGAAGAGTGGTCGCCAGGCTCTCGTGCAGGATTTCCATAGCGTTCGACAGGCTTTGAACGTGGCGTCGGCCGATCAGCGAGTTCTGGTCATTGTTAGCGGCCCGAAAGAGCAGACCGACGAGCTGCGGAGTTCTCTGCAGAGCGTTACCAACGACGAACGCATTGTCGGCAGATTCCACTTTGACTTCGACGAAACCGAAGGCTGGCATAAGCAGATTGAAAATCTGAAAGCAGGCCCGAGCATTGTTGTCGTCCGTCCCGGCGAGTTCGGCATGGATGGTACAGTGATGAAGCAACTGTCGCTGGCTGCAGAGGGTTCTGAGATTATCAAGACGCTTCTCGCTGCTAATTCAGAATTCGCGAAGACGACAAAGAAGAAGGTCTACTCGAGCCACGTCTCAAAGGGCACGAAGCTGGGTATTTACTTCGACAGTGTCGTCCCCTATGGCGAAGACAGAGACGGCGACGGAAAGATCGATCACCGTGGCGGATCTCCGCGAGGTGGTAGACGCGGCGGCACTTCAGGTCGTCGGCCTTCTCCGCGATAGCAAAGATTGGCCAGTCGGGTTGGCTTCAGGTGTACTTGCGACCTGACAGCGGTGTTCGTTCATCTGTGCAGACGGAGCTTTCGGTCGCGTTGGATAGTTAATTCTGGAATCGACTCATGCCGGTTCGATTTCAGAACGAGGTCGGATTCCGTAGGCTTTCGGTTGTGCCCATTCAGCAACCCTCAATCCCCCGGGAGCCCTCACGATGATTTGCCCGCCTCGCGTTACTCCAACTGTTCTCTGTCGAAGTCTGCTGTTGCTCGGATTTGTTGTGCTGTCGGCTGCCTCAGCCAGTGCAGCCGTTGAATTGAAGAAAGACGCCGCCGCGAAAACCGTAGCTGTCGCCATCAATGGACGAGACTTTTCGACTTACACATTCGCAGACGCCCAGCCGAAGCCTTACATGTGGCCGGTTCGCGGAGGCGACGGCACGATTATTACCCGCCCGATATTTAACGATCGTTCGCAGGGTGACCATCCTCACCATAAAGGAGTGTGGGTCGCAGTTGACGAAGTCGGTGGCGTGAAGTTCTGGGCTGAGGATGGCAAGATTGCCAACCGTGGCGTCGAAGTCACCGTTGCCAAAGGCAATCCGGCTCAGATGAAAGTGACGAACGACTGGCTCGACATGGAAGGCAAAGCGGTTGTTCGGGAAACAACGCTGATCAGTATCTGGGATAACGGTCTGCTTGGCTATGACATTCGTTTCACAGCGTCGGGCGATGAGCCGGTCGAGTTTGGCGATACGAAAGAAGGTCTGTTTGGATTTCGCATGGCCGAGTCCATGAAAGAGAAGGAAGGCGGTCGGGTCGTCAATGCGGAAGGCGCCAAAGGCACTGCCGAGTGCTGGGGTAAGCCGACCGGCTGGATCGATTACAGCGGCGAAGTCGCAGGCAAAACGTTCGGCGTAGCCTTGTTCGATCATCCACTCAATTTTCGCCCGTCGCGTTACCATGTGCGAAACTATGGGCTGTTCTCGATCAGTCCTTTCGGCGAGCGAGCTTACACGAACAAGAAACGACCAGCTCAGCCGTACTTCCTCTTCCCTGATAAGGAACTTCGACTGCGGTACGCGTTGTTCGTCCATGATGGCGACACTGCGTCAGCGAAGGTGGGAAAGGTGTACCTCGATTACCTCGAATCCGGAATGTAACGCTTCGGCAGTTTGAATCATGCAGAACCCGACTGATTGACATCAGTCGGGTTCTGTTTTTTTTTAGAGGTGCAGTAAAAATGTTTCTCGGCAGACGACTCACCTGACTGACCGATACTGTTTCACGCGACAGGCGACCGGGAATCGGCCATACGTGACATATCCGTTCGCAGTGTCACGAAACGCGGCGCGTGAACGAGCGGTTCCCCAGGTCCGACCGGGACTAATACGCATCGTCGGTACGGCTGGAGCAATGGTGAGCAGCTCTGTCTTAACCAGGTATTTTCAGAGTGATTGTCAGCGCGTTTCGAGAACCAGGGTCGATACTTGGGGTGCAACACGATATGCAACTTCGAGTCACTTCAGTTGGTCATCTTACTTGTCGCCAGCTTAAACTCTCGAGATCGCGTATCCAGAAAGACACATCGCAACTGTGATTAGCCCCTGGAGTCGTCACCTTGAGCCACTCTCATCTCGTCGTTCAACATCTCATGAAACAGATGGAATCCTGGCAGCCTGGCCAGAACCGTCGGGACTCGCGTCCTGCATGGTTAACCGGGTTGATCGAGGAGTTTGCTGATATCTTTGAACCTCTTACAGGCGTCGCCCGAGTCGGGTTTGACTGTCGACTCGAAGAAGACTGTTGGGTCGCAAGAATGTATCTGGGAGCCACGGAAATCGTCGGCGGCCCACGTGACGGCCAGACGCAGGCAATGCCGTTCGAGCTTGACCTGCATCGTCTACTCAATCGGTTCAGTGACGTTGAAGAATTCTTCTGGAGTGTATTTCCAGAATCAGCCGCCGACGTCGATGCAGCACAGGCGTACGTCACGATTGGCGGTAAGGTCGACGACAACGCCGTGCGATTTCATCTGTTCGCCGTGTCCCCCGAAGACGTCGGACCGGGCATGCGGGTTTATCCTGACGGACACTTCGATCCGGTTTGATCCGCGAGTACATCACTCTGCTTCGGTTTTCTGCACTGGATGTCAGGCGTTGTATCTCCTTCCGAATCGCTTCGCCTCGATTCGGGTCAAGCCGTTGCGAGCTATCCACTCCTACGGTCGTAACGTTTTGTCAGGCAGTAGAGATATGAAAAGTTGTTGACGTATTGCTGACAGGAAGTGCGTCTCCAGTACTTCACTTCGCAGAAAAAGCCCGCTGGCTCAGCGGGCTTTTTCTATTTTCTGCTCGCAACCTGCTGTGTCAACTGAAGGTTTCACGGTGTTAGACTCTACGTCGATCATCAAAGGAACCGACGTGATGCACCTCAGCGGCTTATTTAAAAACCGGCTCAGTCTCGGAAATTCTGTTCGGTTTGCCCAGGTACGCTGGTCCAAACTCTCTCCTGGACGTGCGTCTCGACGCAACTGGCAGACAGAGCAACTGGAGTGCCGCCTTCTACTGACGGCAACGCCAAACGGCGACAACCTTCGCACGTACCGACTCGCAGTGGCCGCAACGGAAGAGTACACCGCGTTCTTCGGCGACAATCGGACGGCGGCCCAACAGGCAATTGTCAGCTCGGTGGCTACGTTTAACGGGATATTGAATCGTGAACTGAACGTCCACCTCGACCTGATCATGAACCTCGACATTATCTTCGGGGGAGACCATCCAGCGTCTGACCCCTTCAGCACTAATCTAAACTCTGCTTTGGGGCAGAATCAGACACTGCTTGATACCGAAATCGGTTCCGCAAATTACGACGTCGGTCATGTCTTTGGGACATTTTCAGGCGGTCTGGCGACGCTCAATTCGGCGGGGATTGACGGAATTAAGGCTCAAGGTGCATCCGGAACGTCCGGTCCAAGCGGTTCGAGCTTCGACCTGCTGGCTATCCACGAGTTCGGGCACCAGTTCGGAGCGACGCACACATTTAACGGTTCCGACTCTGCTCGAAACGGGCCGACCGCGTACGAGCCTGGTAGCGGTTCGACCATCATGTCCTACGCAGGAATTCTGCCCGCGGTTTTCCAGGAGCCACCATTTGGCAATAACCTTCAGAACGATCCGGACGACTACTTTCACGCCGGCAGCATCGATCAGATGGTTTCGCATTTTGAGGACCTGGATACCGCAGGCGTCGGGACAATCACTGCGGCCGTGAATCAGATTCCAGTCGTGAATGCTGGTGCCGACTTTACGATTCCCGCCGGTACGGCGTTCAGTCTTTCCGCAACAGGCAGCGACGCGGATGGAGACACGCTGTTCTACAATTTCGAACAGTTTGACGTCGGTGCTGCTCAAGACGTCGACCCGCTCGACGCAGACAACGGTTCCAGTCCGTTGTTTCGTTCATTGGAGCCAGCAGTTGCAGAGTCGTCTGGAACATTCACACGTGTACTCCCTCAACTCAGCGACATTTTGAGTGGCACGGCTACAAAAGGTGAACAGATTCCGTCAACTACCCGCTCGCTCAACTTCCGAGCAACGGTCCGTGACCAGCAGGGTGGCACAAACGGCGATGACGTCCTGATCAACGTTATCGATACCGGATCGATCTTCGAATTCACTGATTTGAATTCCTCAACGATTCTTACGGGAGGAGCCAGTCAGGAACTTACCTGGGCGGTCGCAGGCACGACGGCCAACGGAATTGGTGTCAGCGACGTCGAGATCCTTTTATCAACCGACGGTGGCCTGACGTTCCCGACATCGCTGGCGACAACGTCCAATGACGGATCGCACACGCTCAATCTGCCGAACATCGATACAACGACCGCCAGGTTCCAGATCAAAGCGGTTGACAACATTTTCTTTGACATCACAAACGCCAATGTCACCATCGCGGCCAACGGCGCAGCACCGGGAGTCTCGATCATCGAATCTGGAGGCGGGACATCCGTCGG
>CALGTK010000401.1 GCA_937904325.1 uncultured Planctomyces sp. | reverse complement strand
AGAGACGGAAAGTGAGTGGCACGATTGGCTACATTGCTCCTGAACGTCTCAAGGGTTACCCGGCTGACTACAGAAGCGACTGGTTTAGTGTTGGCTGCGTAGGGTATGAGATGCTGACGGGCAACCGAGCATTTGAATCATTTGCCAAGAACATGGGCGGTCCCAAGAATTTGTTTGGCACCGAATCTGGAAACTGGGCCGGAGTACCGGATGCACTCCGACAGCTTATCATAGGCATGCTCGACACAGCACCGGAGCAACGCACGACCGATGTCGAGCTGATTCGAATGAAACTCGATCACGTGATTGCAGATTCAACTGTAGACGCCGGCCAGAAAACGTAACGCCGGACGCGGAGTGCCCGGGCCGAGTGTGTCGAGTACAGTATTTATTCGGGCACGCTGACGGAGATTCTGACTCACCGCGCGTCGTCTGGTTATTGTTTATCAAGCCTCGGTCGTCGACGCTGGAACCGTTCCTGCGGGCGCTCTATGAGATTCAGAAGAGCGATCGGAAGGTCCACCGGGAGCAGGCCTCGACAAAATCGCCAGATTGACTACCGGTTTGCCAGTGCAGTTCGCTCTTGCTTCCTTCGGTCCGCGATTGTCTACCTGTTCTGCTGGTGATCTTTCAGCCAGTTGCTGGGCAGCAGGAGTTCGAGAGGCAAGTCCGGTGGCAGGTTTGCCAGCACATCTCAGAGCAGGCTCCAGAGGTCGATATCTTTGGCTTTGCGGCTGGCGTGATCGTGATCAGGATGGCTGTGCGCCAGTCAGCACGAGGGCTGCCACAAGGATCCCGTTCTTTCTGTCGCCGGTTGCCGGCTTTCCCGCTCTTTCGGCGGAAGAACTGTCTTTGCTGGCAGCGCCCCGAGCACCGCTCATTCTATATCAGAGCCCGCTGAATCCGTGCTGACCGCATTGCCTGTTCGGGGTCTTCGAAACGAGTGAATCTGGATGACAATGCCGGAGATTACGTTGGATCAATACACTTGTTCCCTAACGCCGTTTTCAATGTCCGCACTGTAATTAAGCAATGTTGCTTTCCGGGTAACTATAAATGTGCTTGACTTTTCTTCCTATTTGTTACAAACTGCCAAAGTGGACGTAGTCAAAATTAAATTTGAAATAGACAATATTAGACTGATTGTTTCATATTTTGGCGGATCAAGCGAAGGAGAGTTAGTTATGATATGTTTTAATTGGTCCAAATTAGCATTTGTTTTAATCCTGCTAATCTCAATTTTTCGAACACCAGACGCTGCGGGACAAGCTGCGACCGGAGGACATTTTGTGTCCGGTCAAAACCAGGGTCAAAACACCTTCTATACGTTGGAATGGACCACCGATGGGGTCAATATGTACCCATATTACCGAATGTGGACTTATGCGTCGGGTAACTCTCAACGTATTACAGCTTCTTCGACCCAGCTTCGTCCACAGCATTCAACTTCGGGGCCCGCATACAGCCCATATGTCCCGACGCCTTCTGCAGCCCCTCAGGCAGGATACTGGTATGTTGGCATCCCATACGGCTCAAGTCTTCTCCTAACTAACGCTCCGGTTCCTGCAAATGCACAGCAACCGAAATCTCACGAGCAAACGCAGATCGGGATTGGCAAAAGGATCGAAGCTTTAGAGGCCAAAGTGAATAAAATAAGTGCATCAATCGAGGCGAACAGAAATCGATCGACGAGCAATGATTCACGCCTTCAGCAAAGCGAACGAGTGCTGAAGGTTACAGAAGAGAGCATAGGCGAGATTCGAAGAATACTCGAATTAAAGGCACCAGGTGGTCGCGAAACAAAATGACTCCTTGTTTGTGTTTCAGTGCCTCCTTGAACCTGTTCCACGTGTTATGAGCGTCTCGCAGATTCTGGGCGATGAGACTCTTGATGACTGGGAAACGATGAGGACGTCATACGCCGGAGCTAATAGCTTATGAGGGTTCGTGATGTTGTTCGCCGGTAAGGCTCGGTCGGTTGCTCTGCAGAGACTTGCGATCACTGCGGCGACGCACCTCGCTGGCGTCAGTGGTACGGTGGCGTGAAGGGTGGCAGCGAAGCGTCTGAGACAGCTTTGGGGATGATAACCGTCGTCTGAAGCATATTGTCGCGGACAAGGAATTCGACATCCAGATGTTGAAGATTCTCACGGCGCGAAACTGGTAAGTCCTTTCCGGAAGCGAGCAACTGTTGACGAGTTGCAAAAGTCGCATTCCGAATCCGTACGAAGGGCGTGTCAGGTGACTCCCCCAGACCTTGGTATCAGAGATACTGTCAATTGTTGTAGTCTGAAACTGAGTCAGGCGACGTTTTGCTGCAGGATTCCGTCGGCGAATTATTGTTCTTGGATGACGTGTGCGATTTGTTTGTGGCCCCGGAGTCTTCTAAAGTTATTTTAGGCGGAGGTGGCAGGCTTGAACATCCTGGCCAGGGTAGTCTGCAGTCCGTCCGCCAGACATGGCACCAGGCTGTCGGCTGTGTTGTGTCTGGCGGGCTGCATGGCTCATGCGGCCTGGCATGACGTAGAAAGTCAACGGGTTTCAATCACCAGTTCAGGATTCTCCACTCAGGCGGAGTGACTTTATCAACTGCCCATCGCCATCACTTCCGTTTGCGCATCTGAATCTGCGCCGGAATCCGTTCGGCGAGTTGCCGTTATCAGACTGGGCATCGCTCGCCGATGTCGATGTTCAGGAATTCGATGGGTTTCTGTCCAAACCGGGGGCAACGGTTCAGTTTGTGGGTGAGAAGGGCAACGGCAAGACGACGCACCTGCTGGCAATCCAGGACCGCATCCCTGAATCTGTCTACGTGCATTTTCCCGAGGGAGAAAAAACAGAGATCCCGGTCGGAAATCCTCTACTGATTGATGAGGCACAACGCATGACGCGGTGGCAGCAGTGGAAGGTCTTCCGCTCCGGCATTTCTCTGGTCCTTGGAACGCACCGCGATTTCACCAGGGAACTGAAGCGAGCTGGTCGTCGTGTTAAGACTGTGGCAGTTTACGAGCGGATGTCTGCCAGCCGACTGGTCAGGATTATTCAGGCCCGGATCGAATGGGTCCGCCGCGATGCGGGGCCAGTGCCGGAATTGAGTCACGAAACAGCTGACAGACTTCTGACCCGGTTCGGTCCGGACGTACGTCGAATCTTTTATGAGCTGTATGGGATTTTTCAGAATTTACCGGAAGGATGCATCGATGTCGAAGTGTGATATCACCATCGAATTTGACAGGTCAGATCGGATTTACCAGGGCGGGGAAACAGTCACAGGCCAGGTTCATGTGGTCGTGAACCGGGATCTGACCAGTCACGGGATCAAGCTGACAAGATTCTGGAAAACGCATGGTTACGGGAACACCGATCGCGGTGAACAGATGGAGGAGACGCTGGATACGGACAGTCAGTTGACTGCAGGAGAGACACGGACTTATCCGTTTTCGTTTGTTGCCGATCTGCAGCCACTGACCTATCGCGGACATCATATTAATATTGATCATTATGTCCGTGTGGATGTGGATGTTCCGTGGGCGATCGATCCTAATCTGGAAGAAGAGTATGTGTTGATCGCCGGTGAAATACCGGCAGAAATCACTGGCAGCCGCGATAAGATCATCGATTTCACGCCTGAGAATTCGACGGAAGCATCGCTTGTTGGGAAAGTGCTGGGGTATACGGCGCTAGGTCTGCTACTGGCGATGCTGGGCGTGGTTACGATCTGGCTGCTTCCAGTGGTACCCATTGTTTATGGAATTATCTGGTTTCGGAAGAAGCTGGTGGTCAGTCGACTGGGTGAGGTCCGTCTGAGTACTCCTCATCTGGTAGTCGTCGGCGGCCAATCGTGGCCCCTGGACTTGCAGTTTAATCCTCGCAAAAACACACAGATCAATGGAATCCATGTGAAATTTCATTGTCAGGAGTTAGCAACATCCGGCAGTGGAACTAACAAGAAGACCCGCAAGCACACGTTGCATGACGTCAGGCACACGCTGGAGCCGGAAGGAAACCTGACAGGTGGTGAAGAATACCGACGATCATTGCCTGTGATGTTTCCGGAGACCGAAGCCTACAGCTTTGATAGAAGCAGTAACAAAATTAAATGGACGGTGGAAGTCCGTGTGGATATACCGATGTTCCCGGACTGGACCTCATCACAGCCGCTGCAGGTGCTGCCGAGTGAGTTCCTGCAGGATTCGGCTATCGGAAAGCCTGATGCCCGTGGTGACCGGACTGTGCCGGATGCCGGATCGTTAGTGGACTTTCCGGAAACGCAGGTGGTCGAGGAAACGAGGTTCGAGGAAACAGTGCCCGGTTGGTCAGAGTCTGCTGAGAGTGCAACTGCAGCGTGGTCTGGACCGGATACATCCCCGGAACTGCTGGACCTTATCGAACGGATTGCCGCTGCTGACCGCTTCGGATCGGAACGGACTGAGATTGTCGAACGCTGGACGGACGATGAACTGAATGTGCTGATCGATGTGGAACGTGTGTCGTCGACGTTTGGTGCGACTGAAGATGCAGCCTGGCAGCATGGTCAGACAATCCTGGGAAAGATCGCCGGCACGGATCAGTCGATCGAGGTGATGACCAGAACGTCGCAGTCGGACCGTCGACTGTCACGGGGCAGTCAGTGGCGGACTCGAATCACAGTGTCCAAATGGGATTCTTTGTATGACCGCCTTGTGACGCTGGATGTCTCTCCTGACTGACTGTATCTGACGTTTGGTCTGTGTCGGAGACTGTCGCATTCTGTTGCCGGTGCGGGATGAGATCGAGTCTGCGCAGAAAGCTTCAGGAACGCAGAAAAAGGACCACGATCGGATTACCGATCGTGGCCGCCAGTCGGAACCGCCGTTTATTTTTCCGGGCTGTTTTCTTCTTTTTCTTCTGGAACGATCCGGTAGAGCTGGCCTTCGAGCTGAATCAGTACAGCCTCTTCAAACACCAGATACCTGGTCAGCTTTCCACTGTGAGATGCAGCCAGATCGAAGTACGCCTTGCTGAACTGCACGATGCGTGTCACTTTCTTTTTGTCTTCAGCCCTGATGGACGAATCTTTCCAGATGTTGTCTTTCCGGAAAAATGTCTTCTGTCCAATCTGCACGACTGTTGCCCCCAGTGCTTCGGATGTGTCTTCATTACCCTCTGCTGCGGCGGAATCCTGTGCTTTCTTCAGTTCCGCATAGTCGAGCACGCGGCGTTGTGAGGAAGGCCGGCTTGATTTTCCAGCTGCTGCACTTCCACTGGCCGGGGCCGGCAGATTTGAGGCCGCCGCATCTGCAGCCGGGGCGATTTCAGCCAGATTCCTCAGGTCGTTCAGGCCGGTCGCTCTCTGAAAACGGCCTTTCAGGGCCCGCTGACCAAACGCATCCCGGCCTGACTCTGCGGCCAGCTGTCGCGAGGATTCCCGGGTGGCACGTGTCAGATTACTAAGGTCATCGAGACTGATAGTTTCGTCAGCCAGAAAGGATGTGTAGGGCGTCAGAATACCATGTTTGATGGATAGCGCTACCAGTTCATTGACCAGTTCCTGATTCTGACCGTTCAGATCCAGCTCGTCGATGATTTCCCCAATACGGCGGACAGCCCACAGCTTTTCTACAAATCCGTTGGACTCGTCGGCGCTTCTCTCAACAAAGTCTGCTTCAGATGTGAACGTCGTTTTCTCGCCGCCGACATGTCCTGTGAGGGTCACTTTCGCCGCGCCGCTCTGACTGTAGCGGCCAACTATGACTAGCTGTTCGCCATAGAACAGGTCGGTAAGCTGTTGCGGATACATCCGCGCGATCGGTTTCGGATCGGATGCTTTCTGTTCCCGGTCGAAGTCGATACGGATCCCCAGGTCCGTCAGTAGCGGCGAGCCAATCCGATTGTACAGGCTGGCGACGTGCGTCTCGATGTCTTCATTGGGGCGCACGTATACCGACTGACCGCGATGGTCGTGGGACAGGCGATCGAGCAGCCGGCTGTTCACGTCAAAGCCAACGCCGAAATTGAACAGTCGTGCTTCTACCTGATTGGCCTGTCTGGCTCCGGACGCGATCTGTTTTTCGTCCCGTGTGCCAACCGTCGG
>CALGTK010000400.1 GCA_937904325.1 uncultured Planctomyces sp. | reverse complement strand
ACATGTAGTTGTTGCCGTGCCGACGATGGTTGTAATAGTCGTCCATCATGTCGCCGAGGAATCCGTGCAAATGATCAAACCCTCGATCCATCGGCGTGTTCGGAGACTCCAGCCCGAGATGCCATTTGCCGACAATCGCCGTGTGATATCCAGCCGGCTTGAGCACTTCGGGAATCAACGTCGCGGACTCGCTGAGGTATCCCCAGTTATTCTCTGGATGAGTTCTAATGACGCCTGGAACTCCAACAAATGCCTGATAGCGACCAGTCAGCAACGCCGCTCGCGACGGTGAGCACACCGGGCAGTTTGCATAGAAGTTTGAAAACTTGACGCCTCGCGCAGCGAGTCCATCAAGGTGCGGAGACTTCAGATCGAGAGCCCCCATGTACCCAAGATCGCCGTACCCGAGATCGTCAACGAGGATCATGACAATGTTTGGCTTGCCATAGTCAGTAGCCTGAACTGGCCGAATCGCTGGACTTATCAGAACAGTGGCAATCGCCAGACAGGCCACAAATAATCGGTGGAATTTCAGCATCGTCTCTGCTTCTTAATCCTGCAGGTTTGAAATTGTCATCTCAACAGCTCGTGCAAGGTTTAATAGTAGCTAACTCTTCGAGCGGGTAAACCGGCGGCGGCGATTGCATCTCAGGATGCGTTCGTCAGAATCCAAAGTCATGGAAGAACCACGCCCCACTATCGATCTGACATCGTTTGCCGGCCAGCGAGTCACCGTCATGGGGCTCGGATGTTTTGGCGGTGGCGCCGCAGCTGTCCGGTTTCTGGTAGAACAAGGCGCAGCAGTCCGAGTCTCAGACCAGCGTTCGGCTGAAGATCTCCGCGAGGCAATCGCAGAACTAAACGACCTGCCAGACATCGACTGGCAAACTGGCGGGCATCACTGGTCGCATTTCTCGGATGCCGATTTCGTTGTCGTTAATCCGGCTGTCCCGCCTCATCACCCGATCATTCAGCGACTCGAATCGGCCAACGTTCCGTTAAGCTCGGAAATGAACCTGTTCTGGTCACTCAATCCGGGACGTGTCATCGCCGTGACAGGCAGTAACGGTAAGTCGACGACAACCGCATTGATTCATGCCATCATAGAGGCCAGTGGACAACGTTGCTGGCTGGGTGGAAACATCGGCCGCAGCCTGTTGCCACACATCGATGAAATCTCCGTTGAAGACTGGGTCGTACTTGAACTAAGCAGTTTTCAACTTCACATGCTCGACCGAATCAAGGCAAATCCCGACATTGCCGTTGTCACCAACTTCGCTCCGAACCACCTCGACTGGCACGAAACGCTGGCCGATTATCGCCTCGCGAAGCAAACGATCCTTCGCTGGCAGACCGCTGATGACTGGTGTGTGCTTAATGGAGACGACGCCGATATCGATGCATGGCCTCGTTCTGCGAACACAACGTCAACCTATAAAAGTCAGCCCAATGATGTGGTGTCGAAACATCAAGCCGTACAGGCGTGGCTGGACGATTCCGGGACCGCTCACATTCTCCGACGGAATCAGCAGGCGGACATCTCTGAACTCCCCATCGCCGACTGGTGCACACTTCGTGGACGCCACAACCTGACGAATGCGCTGCAGAGTATGTCTGCTGCCCTGCTTGCAGGTGCAACAGAGGACGCAATCAGGGACGGTCTGGGGCAATTCGAAGCATTGCCACACCGTTTGCAGCTTGTCGGTGATTGCGATGGCCGCAAATTTTACAACGACTCAATCTCAACGACGCCTGAATCGACAATCGCTGCTCTCGACTCCTTCGACGAACCGGTCGTGATCCTGGCCGGCGGATACAACAAGCGGGTTGATCTCTCAGGCATGTCATCGCATATCGCCGATCGGGCGAAAGCAGCAGCACTGCTGGGTCAAACAGCAAATGCTCTGCAAGCCGCAATCGCAGCCAGAAATACAGGATTGCCAACGGCCAATTGCCTGGACTTTGACCGCGCCTTTGAATGGGCGATTGAACAATCGTCGCCCGGTGACGTCATTCTGCTCTCCCCGGGTTGCGCCAGCTATGACTGGTTTGAGAGTTTCGTCGACCGCGGCGATCGATTCTGTAACATGGTCGAAGACCTTCACGGCTGAGGCAGACGGTTCCTCAGGACCTGTTGACGTCAAAACGCCACTCCATCTGGAAACGTTATGAATCATTGTTTAACACTTGCTGCTCTTAGCGTCTCTCTGATTTCTCCACGGGCGAGCAATGTAAAAGCCGCGGACCGCCCCAATATCGTCATTCTCCTGACCGATGACCAGGGGACACTTGACGCAAATTGTTTCGGCTCAAAAGACCTGCACACTCCGAACATCGATCGTTTGGCGAAACGAGGAACGCGATTCACGCAATCCTACTCACACACCGTTTGTTGTCCGGCTCGTGCGGCATTGCTGACGGGGCGGCATCCCCAACGAGGCGCCGTCAACAGCTGGATGCAAAGCGACATGCACGCGACCAGCGGCCTCAATATGAAGACGGATGAAGTCACTCTGGCCGAGGTACTCAAAAAAGCTGGATACCGGACGGCATTGTTCGGGAAGTGGCACCTGGGAGCTCACAAAGACCACGGACCGATGAAGCAGGGCTTTGACGAATTCTTT
Organism: uncultured Planctomyces sp.; assembly: GCA_937904325.1. Taxonomy (GTDB): domain Bacteria; phylum Planctomycetota; class Planctomycetia; order Planctomycetales; family Planctomycetaceae; genus JABMPE01. The sequence continues at coordinate 3,450 of CALGTK010000400.1, read as the reverse complement.
GGAATCCGCGACGGCTTCATTGATAACTACAATCATTTCTTTCTTCACCGCGAGGGATTCCACGATCTCTACGAGGGTACGACGGAAGTCTTCAAACGCGATGAATTCTTTCCAGAAATCATGGTTAACCGGGCGTTGACATTTCTCGAACAGAAACGCGACGAGCCGTTTTTTCTGTACGTGCCGTTCAACATCCCTCACTACCCCGAACAGTCACTGAAAGAGCATCAGAAGTTCTACGCCAACCTGCCCGAACCGCGACGATCCTACGCCTCGATGGTCACCACAACAGACGCGTACATTGGCGATCTCCTGAACAAGCTCGACGAATGCAACCTGACCGACAACACAATCGTCCTGTTTCTCTCAGACAACGGCCATTCGGAAGAGGACTACTCGATCAAAATCAACAATCACTCCAGCGGCTACCCGAAAGGGCACAATTACGGAGCAAACGGCGGAGGCGGCAACACTGGCAAATGGATTGGCCGCAAAGGAACGTTCCTCGAAGGGGGAATCCGCACACCGGCTATCATCAGTTATCCACCGAAGCTACCAAAGGCCGCCGTCCGAAATCAAATCGTCACGGCCATGGACTGGTTCCCTACGTTTCTCGAACTGTGCAATGTCGAAAAGCCTGATCGCAAAATCGATGGCCACTCCGCCTTGCCCGTCATCAGAGACCCCAAAGCTGAATCTGCTCACAAAGTCCTGCATTACATGTGGCAGGAAGGCTGGTGCGTCCGCGAAGGAGACTGGAAACTGATCGGCAGCAACAAGCCACGAAAGAATGGAACTCTCCCACTGTCGTTGCACAATCTTGCAGACAAGTCGCCGGAAATTCGCAACCATGTCGCTGAAAATCCTGACCTCGTCAAACGTCTGAAGAGGTTGCACGAAAAATTCGAGCAGGACGTCTTCTCGAAAAACAACGGCCCAAAAGTCCAACGAGACCCAAAACGTAAACTCGATCTTTAGATCGATCACGAAATTCAGCGAACCTTCATGAACTGGTATGGGCACTGGGGCAGGAATCTGTGACACTCACGCAAGTCGAAACCTCGTCCGGCAGAGTCGGTCTTCAGGCGTTCAACTTCTGGATCGATCATCCTGGACAGCATAGCTCGGCACAGCGGCGACGGTCGTTGAACTGCGAATGCAGCAGCGGCGAGTCTCGCCAACGTTCTGAGCCTGACCAGATTCTGGAGGGTGAATGATCAGCGAAGCAGGGACGCTTAACAGCTCAGTTCGTGCCACAAGGCTTTTCGTACTCGACACCAATGTGATCCTTCACGATGCTCGCTGTATTTTCAGTTTCGAAGAGCACGACGTTGCCATCCCGATCACGGTTCTGGAAGAACTGGATCGCTTCAAAAAAGGCAACGGTGACATCCACCTTCAAGCACGACAGTTTCTACGGGAGCTGGACAAACTATCCGGCGATGTACTTTCCGCGAAAGGGGTGTCTCTCGGCGAAGGCCTCGGCAACTTTCGAGTACTCATCGGCCTCGATACCGACCGCCTGCGAAAGACCTTTCTTGCCGACACGGCCGACCATCGAATTCTCAGCACGACACTCGCACTGTCCGAACTGGAGGTTGATCGCGACGTAGTCCTCGTCACGAAAGATACGAATCTCAGGATGAAAGCCCGGGCAACAGGCCTGATATCTCAGGATTACACAACCGACAAAGTCAAAGACTTCGACACTCTCTACACTGGAAAACGACTCATCAGCGGAGTGTCCAGCAATCTGGTGTCTTCGTTCTATGAAGCAAGCAACACCGTATCCGAAGATATCGTCGACGTGATCCCAGAGCCGATCAGTAATGAAAACTTCATTATTCGAGACGGATCAAAGTCGGTCCTTGCCACGTACAGCCAGACGGATCATGGATTCCGACGCGTGAACAATAGTCCCTGCATGGGCATCACGCCTCGCAATGCAGAGCAGGTTTTTGCACTGCAGGCTCTCGCGAACGATGATGTGAAGCTGGTGACACTCGCCGGTCGAGCCGGATGTGGAAAAACGTTGCTCGCGCTGGCGGCCGCTCTGGATGCTAGAAATCGTTACCGGCAGATTCTGCTTGCCAGGCCAATCGTTCCGCTGAGTAATCGAGACCTTGGGTTCCTGCCGGGTGACGTCGAGGCAAAAATCGATCCGTATATGCAACCACTGTATGACAACCTGGCCGTACTTCACCACGAGAATCCGGGGCTCAAAGAAGAGCTGAAGAAGATGATGGATGACAAGCAGATCGAAATTGCACCGCTGGCCTATATCCGCGGTCGCAGCCTTCAACGCACATTCTTCATCGTCGACGAAGCTCAAAACCTGACTCCGCACGAAGTCAAAACAATCATCACTCGTGCCGGCGAGGGAACAAAGATCATACTGACCGGAGACATCCAGCAGATCGATCACCCCTATCTGGACTCCATGTCCAACGGCTTGACCTACGTCATCAACCGAATGAAGGGCCAGGAAATGTACGCCCACGTCACACTCGAACGCGGCGTACGCTCGGAACTGGCCGAAGTCGCCAGTGCACTGCTTTAACCGAAATCCCGGGCTTGGCGAAATCCTGTTACGTTGCTGCCTCGCGTTTTAACAACGACTCGGTTCATGTATGTGCCTCTCGTTAACGAGTGCCAATATCCATTTTGGCAAAGCTCCTGACTCTGCTCTGCAAATCGTCCTCGAATGCTGATTGACCGGTCTCTGGAAGCACGAGTGCTGATTGAACGCTGAAAAATTCACTGCAACACCGTCCGACTACACAGCTCTCCGGACACAGATCACCAGAGAAGCTGTTCTGACCACGCAGACTACCACTCAAAAAATAGATTCGTTCACGAGGGAAAGGTCAGTAGATCCATGCGAGTAACACGTCGGCTCCTCAGACGACCACCCTTTACTCGGATAAATCAGACTGGTCATATCGAAGAAGGCGAACACCAATGATCAACAATGCAACTGCCCACATACCGCCAAATACGAGTGGGGCAAATGAGAGGTTGAAGAGTACCAGCGGGGCTGCGACGTAGAACGCTACCGAAATTGTGTGGCACTGGCCCCAGTAATTTGCGGCGAGTGACGAAAAAAAGAGGCCACTGAGTAACAGAAGAAACACATAGGCCATTAATTCATTATTAATGTGACCCATTGATTGACCTAGTTTCTCAGTCACCAGGACCGCAAAGCATGAAGCAATAAAACCGAAACAATTCACTAACAATTGCCGTTCAACTGTTCCGATCTTCGTATACCACTTCTTTCGAAACTTCCACGCAACAAGCACAAGCAAAAGGCACTGGATTATCCGCAGCGTCACTATCCTGGAATGGGCGTATGGCGGACCATTTCTACAGAGGAAGTACATCCCTGTTTCCGCAGCCATTATGACTGGCGCTAACCAACATAGTATTATGCCCCACTGTCCGAACTGA
>CALGTK010000399.1 GCA_937904325.1 uncultured Planctomyces sp. | reverse complement strand
AGCTGGTCGAGAGCATCGACGGACTGGAAGCCGACTTCAATGCACACCAAGCAGAACACGGGATCGAGGTCGAACTGCCAATCATCGCGCGGCTGGCTCCGGAGACTCAGGTCGTCGGCATCACCGTCGGTGGTGGAGACCTGCAACGTTGCGAGCAGTTCGCTGACGAACTGGCAGGAGTGATTCGCGAGATGGATGAAGCACCATTGTTACTTATTTCGAGCGACATGAACCACTACGCGAACGACGACGAGACTCGCCGGCTGGATGCCCTTGCACTGGCGGATCTGGATCGACTCGACGAAGACGCATTATTTCAGACGTGCCGAGTGAACCACATCAGCATGTGCGGAATGATTCCAGCGGTGATTATTCTTAAAACGCTTAAGAAGCTCGGCAGCATCCACCAGTCTCGACAGGTCGGGTATGCGACGTCGGCAGATCGCACGGGTGATACTTCGAAAGTGGTTGGGTACGCCGGCAGGCTCTTTCAGTAACGCTGTTAATCAGGGCCGGAGTACCGAGTCGATTAATTCGTAGGCTTCGGCACGCATGTCGTCGGGAAAGTTATGATTCGAATCCGGGTGCCTGATGACGAGATTCTTTTCGTCGCCCAGCAGTTTGTAAACAGGTCGAGCGGCGTCCGCACAGCGGTCGACACTGGTGGCAACAAAGTTGCTGTCGTGTAGCGGAGCGTTAACGAAGAGCGGACGAGGAGCTAATGCAGCGAGGAGTTCGTGGAAGTCGTAGGGGATCTCTTCAAGCCGGCCTCGGTAATCCGAAAGGCGAGGCATGTACCGAATCTGGCACCAGCCTTTGCCAAAGAACCAGACTCGCTCGGCTCCTCCGTAGTAATCAAGGTAAGAATCGAATCCGCAACTACTGGCGATGACGCTGACCCTTTGATCGAACACGGCTGTGTAGATCGCGTTGTGACCACCCAGCGAATGACCGATCGCACCGACGCCTTTTGACGTGTCGACGTAGTCGAGTGTTTCGAGCAGGTCGATCGCTCGCGAGTTGTCATTGATCGCTTTCATCGTGCCGCTGACGTAGCCAAGTTTGCCCAGGTTCGGGTAGTAGTTGGCCAGATGAGGGTATGACGGTGAAATCGTCACGTAGCCGCGTTCGGCGAGTTCGGCAGCGTATTGACGCCCGGCTCGTCCACCAAGACCGACGACCACTTTGTGGCCGACAGTGTTATCGGTCGGGTGAAGACAAAGTACAGCAGCGGCCTTACGTTTTCCGGCGAGAACATCTTTCGGGATGCACAAGTATGCGGGAGTATGGCAATTCTCGGCCGACGAATCCGGAGAAACTTCCGACTGATACGTAATTAAGCGGCGAATGTACCTTCCGGCGTCGGCTTCTTCGACGATTCTAATTGACGGGCCTGGACGATCGTTGGGGATCGGGTATTTCCCCATCACCTGTTGCATGCCGGTAAGGATCTGCTGACGGCGTTTGTTCCACTCCGCAGGCGTCGTGATCTGCCTGACCGAACCAGAGGCGGTTCGAAACAACAGCAGGTTTGAGCGGTTCGCCCTGGAGTTTGATTGCGCAGACGTTTGTGATGACGCTACGAGTACAGCCAGGCACGAGAGAAGCAGTCGGTAGATCATCTGGTCGCATCCTCAGTTGATTGGTTACTATTAAGAGCGGAAGCTGTCTTTGGAACGGGGCATTCGAAACTCTGCAGGTCTATGTCCTGGCGGTCAATGCAAACTCCAGTTGCATGCGTGTGCTGAGAGAAGCATCGTGGACACCACGACATCGCACCATAGTCTGCGATCGGCGACGTCAGCCGATCGGCAACTGCGAAGCCTTCTGCGACCGCAAACATGCCCGCGAGCGAGGTGCGTTGTAATTCATCTTGTCCACTGGCGAGTTTTCTTAAAACAATCTGACGCGTTCGGAAAGTACAAAGTTGACCTGCCGCCGTGCATGAATCCACTTTGCAAGTGGCAGTCTGGTTGGACAGAACTATTTTTAGTGCTGGTTAATTGCCATTGCTGACTTGAAGTGGACACCTGAAAATACTTTTTAGACGGCTGATTTTTCTCTGCGATGTTCTTGAAATTGGTCGAAGTTTCTGTAGATGAATGTCTGATGAATTCTCTTTGAGTTGTAGTAAGTGTCAATGTACTGGAAGAAACTGGGCCTGGCCTGGGCGATGTTGTTGAAGGATTCGAACATTGTCCACACATGCTTGAGCGACCAGAAGAAACGTTCCATGACAGCGTTGTCGCAGCAGCATCCCGTGCGATACTCGACTGGGACGACTCATCGCGCAGGTCATGCTGAGAGTTCTCAGAACCTGCTGATAGTCGTCGCTGGTGTACTGCGAGCCTTAGTGGCTGTGACGAAGCAGGCCGTTCGCGTCAGGCTTTTGTAATTCGACGGCGTTACGAAGAGCTGAACTGACCAGCGGCGAGGCGTCGTCACTGC
>CALGTK010000398.1 GCA_937904325.1 uncultured Planctomyces sp. | reverse complement strand
GCGTAGCCCCAGAATCGATAGCGTCCCACAGCAGGTGGAATCACCTGTCCGTGATACCACGCCATCCAGCCACCGTCGCGATAGTAAGGCGCCAGGCCAGTCCGATCAGGGAACTCGTGGAAGGCTCCCGCGATGCCGCGGAACCTGAGCGGCTCACCCTGCTTCAAGGCTTCAAGACTTAAACTCTGTCTGAAACCCGATTGGATGAGCGGCAACAGTTCGCGTCCGATCACATCATCCGCGAGACGGTCTTTAGCAATCGAGTTGCCGTAACCAAGAACCACTCCTCGCAACGAACTGTCACCGGGATTCGTTGCCGGAAGAGAAAGCTCAGGCAATGCCTGCGAGACACGCGCCGGAGTTCGCTTTTCAATTTTCCCGTCGCGATTAAACCTGGCAAATTCCCCTTCGTGCATCAGGTCTTCGGACGTGCCATCGTGCTCGTCCACCGAGATCTGCCCATCGAGAACCAGAACTTCAGAGCCGTTCGAGCTTGCCGTGACAACGAAGCTCGTGCCCAGATCAACAAATTTCCGCTGAGCTGTATCGACAACAAATCCCACCCCCTGCGGCGGGACGACCAGTTTGACCTGGCCCTCATGCAGCGATACTCGCTGGTTGCTGTCGAGCTTCATCTGCAGCGGAGCCGTCGCAATGACGTGCACCCCGGTCTCGCGAAACGCCAGTTCGATCAAGCCGCTTTGCATTGCCAGATCTTCGCCGGCGAACAGCTCGGCTCCGTCAACGACATTGCGTTTACTGTCAACCGTTCCATCGCCTTCGATGCTGATTACACGCGCGATACCGAGTTCAGCTTCAGCCAACGAGTTTTCAGTCCCACGGAGCCAACCGAATGCAGCAACAACCAGCGCAGTCGCGAGAGCGGTCAAGTTCAGCCAGAGTGGTGTAACACGCCGGGAATTGGGTGAGCCGACGGCGCTAGCCGCGGGTTCCGTTGTGGTCGCCATACTGTCATCCGTGGCTAGTGCCGTCGGCTCACTGGTCTGACCGAAACGCTCATCTGCCGCGAGCTGCTGCCACTTTGCATCAATCGTCGCGAGCGACCGCAGCGTTGCCCGAGCGTCCGCACTGCTGCGCAACAGTTCCTCCAGAGATTCCAGTTCATCCGGAGTGATCGCGCCGTCCAGATAACGATGCAGCAGATTGAGTTCGATTTCCGTCATGATTCACCTCCGGCCAGTGCCAGCGTCATACAGCGATGCAACTCCATCCGAAGTCGCGCGAGGAGCTGATACAGCGAGCCTTCCGTCCGCTTAAGCTGTCCGGCGATCTCGCGAATGGTTGTGTCCCTGGCATAAGCCGCGAGAGCCAGTTCGCGTCGCTCGCGCGGCAGTTTCTCAAGGCACTGATCCAGAGCCTGCAATTGCTGCCGACGCAACGGCAACTCCTGAGCCCCCTCGTCGACCAGCAACGCAATAACATCTTCAGCCAGGACCAGCCGATCCCGCGCAAACCGCCGCCGAGCCGAAAGCAGTTCGTATCGGACAATCAGACAGGCCCACGGACCAAACGCCGAATGGTCACCGAGTGTCGAGAACTTCCGCAAAGCCGCGACGCTGACTTCTTGCATCACGTCGTCCACTTCCTGAGCCTTCGGGCAGCAGGATCGAACAAACGCCCGTAACTGCGGCTCATGGTGCGTCCACAGCCGCAGAAAGGTCTCGTGAGGATCGGGAGTCTCAATTTGCACGTCAGATTTCTCAGCCATACCGGTCCGCTACCGCTCCCTCTCAAATTTAACGCGAAATTTCATAAAAATTCAGGGTCGCTCCTCCGGCGACGGCTGAGACTCTAACCGTACAATTTCTTCGGCCACTGAACGAATTCGTGATACATCCCAGTGATCACGAATTGGGTTAACAGATTCCGTTCGTGAGCCCGGTGATTGCGAACGGACGAGTTGTGACGAGCGAGTGATACGGGCATCACGGAAGCTTGTCGGCTGTGTCCGTGTTGTCGGGAGCGGAATCGAAGTCTGCTTCAGGTTGAAAAGCAATCTTTCGGTAGTGATTTCCGTCATAGCGAATGATGTCGCGCCAGCCATCGCTCCAAACGACTCGGGCTTAACGATTGTCCAGTTGCCACTTTCCAGACGCCTTGGGAACGTGACTCTTTCTGGCGGTGAAATCGGCGTTCAACGTCATGACAAACGTCGGAGTACCACCGTCCAGCGTGGGAGGCCTGACCGAAGCGAGAAAGATCGCCACCCTGGCGGAAATACGCGGCATGCAGATTGCCCCGCATTTCTTTTCGCATGGCCCTCTAACCTGGTTGGCCATGGCCAACCTCTGCATGGCCACTCCCGATGTGTTGATTCTTGAAGCAAACTCGCTGCGAGAAACTCCGTCCGGACTCAAAGGTCTGAACAAGAATCAATTTTTCAAAGAACCGATCGAAATCGACGGTTACTACTTCGTGCCTCCGGCAAACCAGGATTGGGTTATGAATAAGATGAGAAATTCGTTGTGAACCGGAAGCGGTTGGCGTGAATAACGAATACTATAAATGAGTTTCTGCTTTAGTATCGAGCCATTAATAACTTGATCAATCTGGAATCGTGGATTGGCAACCCGCCGGTTCCATACGAATCAATCGACGCAACTTCTATCTCTCCTTGAAACCCATGCTCAACCGCCAAGCCCACAAGACTTCCATGCTCGCTCCGAAACTGACATGCAGTTTTCCGGCCTTCGTCGCCTGCTTCCTGCTCGCCACCTATGTGACGGCCGATGAGCCAATGCCCAATCCCGCTGCAGACAAGGCAGCGTTCGAAAAGGCCGCCGCGGGAGCTGCGTGGGCGGAAAAGTTTTCCGATGGTTGCACTGAGGCTTGGAAGGGGAAGTGGTTTCTCGACGGCGAAGTGGGCACGGTGACGAACAGCCCGGAGGGCATGACTCTGACGGCCGGTCCGGAATTCAGGAACGATGCCCATCACATGGTGCTGTGGACGAAGGACAGCTTCGAGGGCGACCTGAAAATCGAATACGAATACATCCGGCTCGATGAGGCACCCAACTGCGTCACCATTCTGTATATCCAGGCGACGGGGAGTGGCAAGGGCCCTTACGCGAAAGACATCACTAAGTGGAGTGGGCTGCGCAAAACACCGGCGATGAGGATGTATTACGACCACATGCACTCCTATCACATCAGCTATGCGGTTGGCGATAAGAAATACATCCGCGGCCGCCGCTACATTCCGGAAAAGCAGGGACTGAAAGGCACGGAACTGAAGCCGGATTACTTCAAGCCTGAACTATTCGCCACTGGAGTGAAGCACCACATCACGGTTATCAAGAAAGACCGCAATCTCTATATGCGGGTCGAGAATCCTGATCAGGTCGTCTATTGCCACATGACCAACCCGGACTTGCCCGTGATCACTGCGGGACGCATCGGATTGAGGCATATGTTCACACGCTCGGCTCGCTATGCGAATCTTCGCGTTAGCGTCCCTCAATAACATCCAGATTCCGTCTACCCATGAAGACTATGCGAACATCGAATCACAGACCCGTGGTGTTGCCGGGGTTGCGTATGGCTGGATCGAGTTTCCTCGCCTTTGGGCTGATTGCTGTCTTAGCATCACTCCTGTCGGCAACTGAACCCGCATCCGGACTTTCCGACGCCGAAATCGATCAGCTTCGATAGACCGCCACTGCACGGTGTCGGGCTGCTTTCGAATCCGAGTCCGGCAAGCCCTTTGCCCCGCGCGAGATCAGGGTGAATTGGAACAACCGGGGCAATTTCACCCGCCACTACATACAGGATGTGATTGCCTTCGCCACCCGAGCGCTGCATCTCAACGAGCAGATCGACGAGGCGAATCTCGCCTTGCGCAAGATGTGTCAGTATCACCTCGACCGGCCACAGACACTGCTTGAGGTACACAGTTTTCCAGATGCGATTCGCTACCTCGCGAGGTTCTCTCTTCTCTATGGGCCTGACGGCAGTCGAATCAAGGGGCTGATCTCCAAGGAAACACACACGGTCATACTGGAGACACTGTGGACCTGGCGTCAGTCGAAACTGAAGATCGCCGACACGAAAATCGAGCCCTGGCATACCTGGACGGTGGACAATTCCGAGAACCATCACGCCAACCATTTTGCTTCCTGCTGGGCAGCGACGCTTTTGGTGAGCCGGGTGCCAGCTTACCGCGATCGTAAGTTGGTCGATCAGCACACGGTGGCCGAACAGCACACGGTGGCCGAACAGCACACGGTGGCCGAACATCACGCGGCGTGGACGGCCTGGGTGATAGACTATTTCCGCGAGCGCGGTCGGAAGGGCATGACGGTGGAGATCGACTCGCCTTCGTACTCCGCAGCGACGCTATCACCTTCATCCACGAGATGGCCGGGGAGCCGGAATTGCGACGCCTCGCGAGCCATTACATGACGCTTGCCTGGGCCTTGTGGGCAGAGCAGCAGATCGACGGAGTCAACGGCGGAGCGAAAACCCGTTGTTACCCGGATCGAGCGGAAGGCGCAGCCAACCCGTTGAGTGCAGCCGCGTGGTATGTGTTTGGGAGTGATGATCACCCTAGACCCAAACGACTTCCTGCGGCCACCTTTCTCACATCAACATGGACGATGCCGACCGTCGTGATGGACATCGCATTCGATGTTTCGGGTCGGGGCTCCTACGAAGTGATCCAACGAAGGCTTGGCCTGCGTCCTGCGTCTGCTGAGCAAACATTCAAGATTCATCTCGCGCCGGATGCCCCGGCTCTCGTGCGTTACACCTATGCCACGCCAGGTTTTGTGATGGGATCGCTCTTGTGCGACGCGCTGCCTTCCGAAGCGTGGAACGCTATCAGTTTACAGAATCGCTGGCACGGGGCCATCTTCTCCGGTGATCGGAATGCTCGCATTTATCCCTACGTCGAAACAGTAAAAAGCCACTACAACGCCCATTGGGCAATACAGAAACGCGGCACCTTGATCGCCCAAAAACTGAAGACATCAAAAAACGTAACTCAACACCGAGTTTGGTTTTCCCGCGAGGGATTGTCCGAACCGATTGAGGAGGGATCGTGGTATTTTGCCGAGGCCGATTCGGCTTATGCCGCTGTCAATGTGGTATCGGACGAAGCGGCCTTCGAAGACGATGCGACCGACCAACGCGCCCGCATCCTGACCTGCGTCGACGACTTCTCCCCCGTCATTCTCGAAGTCGCCCGCAAGGCGGATTTTCCCGATTTCATAACCTTTCGAGAAAACGTCCAGGCTCTGTCTTTTCAATTCGACGGGACTGTCCTGACTTATACCGGTCTCAGCAAAGATCGCTTCACGTTCTTCGCTGACCAAAGTGATCGTCCACAGATCAATGACGCCCCCATCGATCTCGGACCGGAAAAAGTCTACGACAGCCCGTTCGTGCAATCCGATTGGGACAGCGGAGTGGTAACCATCCAGTTTTGCGATAATAATCGCGTCCTCAATTTCAACCGGAATTAAAAGTAGTGATATGAGAATAGTTTTAGCAATCGCATTAGTAATGAGCCTGACGGTTTGTGAGGCTCAGGAGAAAGCTGTGACAGTCGGTCTCATAGGAGATTCCACCGTCGCGGTGCAATCCGGAAAGGGTTTGCATGAACACGCATTGCGCGTCCTCAGCAATGACGGACCAAACGACCTCAGCCTGGGCAATAACTGCCGCATCATCTATTTCGGGACTAGCATAGCCCGCGCAAACCACAGAAAATTGGCGTAGATAGAATCTACGAAGTAAGAGCCACTACCAACATGACGAAATCAATAATAACCTCGCTCTCCACCGTATTGCTGGCCTGCTCATTCGCTTACGCCGAATCCGCAACGCCACCGAACGTCGTTCTGATTCTTTCCGATGACCAGGGTTACACCGACTATGGATTTATGGGGCATCTGAAAATCGAGACACCTCATCTCGACAAGCTGGCACTCGGAAAGTGCGTTGTTTCGGCGCGGGTATGTTCCGACAGCGTTGTGCCGTCCTTCGCTGCTGATGCTGATCACCGGTCTCTATTCACATCAGAACAAGACGACCGGAAACGATCCGAGGTACACTCCAGCAAACAAACCACA
>CALGTK010000397.1 GCA_937904325.1 uncultured Planctomyces sp. | reverse complement strand
TCATGGTTCCTGACATCCTTCTTTCCTATCTCAGAACGACTCAACAATAGATGACGTTTCTCCAACCCATCCTGCTGGCAGCCCTGCCCCTGATTGCGCTTCCTGTCATCATTCACTTGATCAATCAGCGACGGTACCAGTCCGTTCGCTGGGGGGCGATGATGTTTCTGTTGGCTGCAAACCGCATGTCTCGAGGCTATGCGCGTCTGCGACAGATTCTGATTCTAATCTTCCGAACGCTGGCGATCGCCGGTTTGATCTTTGCCGTCAGTCGCCCGCTGGCCAGTGGCTGGCTTGGACTGACAGCCGGTGGGCAGACTGACACAACGATCATCATACTGGATCGGTCACCAAGCATGCTGGAGCAAGGTGCTGGCACAGGCGTCTCGAAGCTTCAAGCTGGACGCGAACAACTGGCATCGACGCTGGAAACGCTCGGTTCTGATCGCTGGGTGCTTGTCGAAACAACATCCAGGGGTGCCCTCGAAATCAAATCTCCGGATTCACTGCGAAAACTTCCATCGACGGCTCCGGTCGGAACGTCGTCCGATCTGCCAGCAATGCTTGAGCAGGCTCGAGACTACATCCAGTCAAACAAGACAGGACGTACCGAAGTCTGGATCTGCTCGGATATCCGCGAAAACGACTGGAACGCCGAAAGTGGACGATGGCAAACGATTCGAGAATCGATTTTTGAGCTGCCTCAGGCTGTACGATTTCACTTACTGGCCTACCCAACGGAAACAAAATCAAACACTTCGATACGCGTCACCAGTGTGCGAAGATTCGAAACGGTCAACAGTGCCGAACTGCTCGTTTCCCTGAAGATCGCGAGTGACGCATCAACGGAAGACAGCGTTACGTTGCCTGTCCAGTTCGAAATCGAAGGAGCTCGCTCTGAATTAACCGTCAACGTTGAGGGGCCAACTCTGGAATTGATCGATCATCGCATTCCCATCGAACGATCCAACGACCGCGGCTGGGGTAAAGTTTCGATTCCCGCTGACTCTAATTCGGCGGACAACGAATTCTACTTCGTGTTTGATCGGCCTCAGAAAAGGCACACGTTGATCGTCAGCGACGATCCGCAAACAGCGATCCCGCTTCAGCTTGCAGCTTCCATTTCGCCTGACCCGACGACGGAATGCTCCGCCGAAACGCTCTCTGAAAATCAGCTTGCAACGGTCGAATGGGAAACCGTTTCCCTGGTGATGTGGCACGCGCCGTTACCCGGCAAAGAATCAGCGAAGCTGCTCGACGATTACATTGACCGTGGCGGCCAGGTTGTCTTTCTACCGCCGCGTGAACCGGGATCAGCAGCCTTCAGAGACGTCAGTTGGAATTCCTGGTCAGACCAGCAGACCGCGATTCGGGTCGAATCCTGGCGAGGTGACCAGGGTATCCTGGCGAACTCACAAAGCGGTAACGCGTTGCCCGTTGGTGAACTCGAAGTCCGGCGATTCTGCGAACTGAATGGCGAAGTGACTCCACTGGCCAGCCTGCGGAACAACCAGATTCTCTTCGCGCATTTACCGACCACTCATGGCGGCGTCTACTTCTGCACGACCACTCCCGATCTACAGGATTCATCGCTGACAACCAACGGCGTCGTTCTTTATGTCTTTATACAGCGTGCCATCGAAGCCGGTGCCGTGACACTCGGACAAACCCGCCAACTCGCGGCCGGAGCTGCCGCTACCGATAAGCCGGTTAACTGGAAACAGATCAGCGGGCCAGAAGATGCTCTGTCGACGGACTACGCTCATCAAAGCGGGATTTATTCGTCCGATGAAAAACTTCTCGCCGTCAACCGAAATCAGGCTGAAGATGAATCGCGAGCGTTGCCCGAAGAAAAGATCGCAGAGCTTTTTACGGGACTTGCCTTCAACCGGGTCGACGACCAGGCCGGCAGTCTGGAAGGACTCATCCAGGAAGTCTGGCGAATCTTTCTTGTGGCGATGCTGATTGCTTTGATGGCCGAAGCAATTCTCTGCATGCCACGGCGAGTTTCAAAGGCTGAAGATACGGGCTTTCCCCGTCGACACACTGACGAAGACACCGGACCGCCAGGCGATCGAGTAACAACGACAACACAAGCGACGTCTACTACGATTTAGTATCAGGAATTCACTGCTTGGACTTTACACAAACACTAATATTCCTCTGGACACCGTGGTCGCTGGCGATCTCCGCCATAATCATTCTGGTGACGGCCGGCCTGTGCCTGATGGCCTGGCAACGGAGCGGGTATGCACGGTCGCAAGGCATTCTGGAGTTCATCCGACTCGTGATCGTCGTTCTACTGGCGACAATGTTGAATCAACCCGAATGGGTCGAGGAGTTTCGGCCCGAAGAAAATCCACAGGTTCTCATTCTCGTCGACAATTCGCCGAGCATGATGACGCTGGATGTAGAGTCGACAATCACCGGTTCGAAAACAACGTCCAGAAAAGAAGCCATCGCATCACTGACGGCCGAGTCTGCATGGGCAATCCTGGCTGAGCGAATGGATGTGACCATTCAACCGTTTGGCAACGCCGCAGCCGGCACGAGGTCCGACCTGTTCACACCTCTTAAACAGGCCCCGAATAAATTCAGCAACCTGATTGGAGCCGTGCTGATTTCAGATGGAGACTGGAACGAAGGTCAGCCCCCCGTACAGGCAGCAACCTCGTTACGTATGAAGGAAATCCCCATCTTCACCGTCCCGGTTGGCAGCCCTGTTCGACTGCCTGACGTTGAATTGCTGAGCCTCGGAGCACCGACATTCGGAGTCGCTGGCAAAGCCGTCCGTATCCCTTTCACAGTTGAAAGCACGTTGCCACGAGAATTCATCACGACAGTCAAGCTCAAGTCGTCAAGTGGCGAAGAGATTACTCGAGACGTCCGCATTTCACCGATGGGTCGAACGAGCGATTCACTTCTCTGGAGTCCCGAATCTACCGGTGACTTCACGTTGACTCTGACGGTCCCCAAACACACCGACGATACTTTGCCGGACAACAACCAGCTCACAGCACCAATTGCCATTCGCGAAGAGAAACTGAAAGTCCTGGTCGTCGAATCTTTCCCTCGTTGGGAATATCGATATTTGAAAAATGCGTTGTCGCGGGACCCCGGTGTTGAAGTGTCATGCCTGCTCTTCCACCCCGGATTGGACAAAGTCGGAGGGGGCAGCAAGGACTATATTAAAGAATTCCCCGGCGGACTGGACGAACTGTCGAAGTTCGACGTTGTATTCCTGGGAGACGTCGGACTCGAAGAAGGTCAGCTCACCACTGAAAACTGCCGACTACTAAAGGGTATCGTCGAACATCAGGCCAGCGGGCTGGTCTTCATGCCGGGGGGGCGAGGTCGGCAGGTTTCGCTTCAGGAAACGGAACTGGACGATCTCTATCCTGTCATCATGGACGAACTTCAGCCGGACGGATGGGGCTCTCGAACGCCCGGCCACTTTGAGTTGACTGAACTCGGTCGACGCAGCCTGTTGACCCGACTTGCCGACACCAGAGACGACAACCTCAGTGTGTGGGAAGATCTGCCGGGTTTCCAATGGTATGCCGCCGTCGTCCGCGCTAAGACTGGCTGCGAAACGCTGGCGGTCCATCAAGACATTGCAAACAAACACGGTCGTATCCCACTGCTGGTCACTCGAACTTTCGGAGCGGGCAAAGTTCTCTTTATGGGAACTGATGGAGCCTGGCGATGGCGGGAAGGTGTCGAAGATAAATACCACTATCGCTTCTGGGGACAGGTTGTTCGCTGGATGGCTTATCAGCGAAACATGGCCAAAGGTGAAACGATGCGACTGTACTACGCCCCCGATCAGCCACAGGTCCGACAGACGCTGGTTCTTCATGCCAACGTCGTTGAGGCCAGCGGCGAACCACTTGCCAAAGGCGACGTTACCGCCCGAATCACCTCTCCCCTGGGCAAGGCTGAAACCGTCAGATTCACATCGTCCGGTGACGAGTGGGGAGTCTTCGATGGCAGATTCACCTCCGAAGAATCCGGTAATCATCAGGTTCGGCTCTTCTGCAAACAGACAAACGCGACGCTCGACACATCATTCTTTGTGCAGGGTGATGCCGCCGAGACTCCCGGAAAACCTGCTCGCCCGGAAGTCATGGAAGAAATCGCCCGAGTCAGTCACGGAAAAGTTCTCGCTCCGGACCAACTCGAACAACTCGTGCAGTCGCTCGCGAGTCTGCCCGAACCATCGCCATCAATCAGACGAGTCCAACTCTGGAGCCATCCGGCCACAGTCGGCTTGATATTACTTCTACTCACAATATTCTGGATC
>CALGTK010000396.1 GCA_937904325.1 uncultured Planctomyces sp. | reverse complement strand
ACCAGCACGTCCATGTCTGTCATCAGGAAGCAGTGCCAGGCGTCTTCCGGCGAGCAGACGATTGGTTCGCTGCGGACGTTGAAGCTTGTGTTGATCAGCACCGGACAGCCGGTCTTTTCTTTGAATTGTGAGATCAACTGATGCAACAGAGGATCACGTTCGGTATCGACCGTCTGGACTCGCGCAGAGAAATCGACGTGAGTGATCGCGGGAATGCTCGACCGCGAATAATTCAACTTGTCGATGCCGAACGTCTGCTCGTAGTCGTCCGGTAAGTCGTTTCGGATCTTTTCCTGCACGGGAGCGACCAGCAGCATGTACGGGCTGTCCTCGTTCTCGCGCATCTGGAAATACTCGTGAACGTGTTCTTTCAACACGATCGGAGCGAACGGCCGGAATGATTCACGAAACTTAATCTTGAGATTCATCACCGACTGCATCTTCTGGCTGCGGGCGTCGCCGATGATCGATCGTGCTCCCAGCGCGCGAGGACCGAATTCCATCCGCCCCTGAAACCAGCCGATGACTTTTTCACTGGCGATCAACGCTGCCACTTCGTCGCAAAGCTGCTCGTCCGATCCGCACGTCGTGTAAACCGCTTCGTTCTTATCGAGGTACGCCGAAATGTCGTCGTCGGAAAACGCCGGGCCGAGTCGCGACGCTCGCTGAGAATCTTTGCCGTTGGGCGAGCGTTGTTTTTCCAGCAGCTGATGCCAGATAAACAAAGCCGTTCCCAGTGCGCCCCCCGCGTCGCCAGCGGCGGGTTGGATCCAGATATTCTCGAACGGGCCTTCACGCAGGATTCGGCCGTTACCAACGCAGTTCAGCGCGACGCCTCCCGCCATGACCAGATTCTTCAAACCGGTCTGCTGGTGAATATGCCGAGCGGTTCTGAGCATGACCTCTTCAGAGACCGCCTGAACTGAAGCGGCAAGATTCATCTCGCGCTGCGTGACGGTTGACTCGGCCGGTTGAGGCGGGCCGCCGAACAGACGATGGAACTTGTCCGACGTCATCGTCAGCCCCTGGCAGTAGTTGAAATAGCTCATGTCCATGCGGAATGAGCCATCCTCTTTCAGGTCCATGACGTGTTCGAGAATCAGGTCTTTGAACTCCGGTTCGCCGTACGGAGCCAGACCCATGACCTTGTACTCGCCGCTGTTGACCTTGAAGCCGGTGTAGTAAGTAAACGCCGAATATAACAGCCCGAGCGAATGCGGAAATCGCACGTCGTGAGTCAGCTCGATCTTGTTTCCGCGACCGACTCCCAGACACGTCGTCGACCACTCGCCGACACCGTCGAGCGTCATGATGGCCGCTTCGTCGAAAGGTGACGGGAAGAACGCACTCGCCGCGTGCGACTCGTGATGGTTCGTGAAAACGTAGCGGCCTTTGTATTGCTCGCGGAGTCCCTTTCGGATCTCACGCGGCAGATGCAGCTTCTCTTTCAGCCAGACAGGAATTGACGACCGAAACGACCGAAACCCGGCTGGGGCAAAAGCCAGGTACGTCTCCAGCAGCCGCTCAAACGTCCGCAGCGGCTTATCGTAAAACCCGACATAGTCGAGCTGGTCCGGAGCCAGCCCAGCCTCTCCCAAACAGTAATCAACTGCGTGCTTTGGATACCGAGCGTCGTGCTTCTTCCGCGTAAACCGCTCTTCCTGAGCAGCAGCCACGATCTCACCATCCACGACTAAAGCAGCTGCCGAGTCATGATAAAATGCAGAAATCCCAAGAATTGCAGTCATATGGTGAGCCGAGAAGCCGGAGCGGAGAACCAGGAGCTGGAGCGAAGTCATGACAAGCTATGGGACAGGTTCACGTTTCAACAACCCCGGTCACCTCAACAACCCCGGCCACCTCAACAACCCCGATCACTCGTCGAATGCCGAACTTTGGGATTCGGCATGATCGCTGCGCGACAAGATTCGCCAGTTGCCCGGTGGTGGCGGGCCATCGGATGGTCGAGCCGTGGCTGTCAGTTGATGCTGCTGGTTAGATTTTAACGACGAACTTCGCTGGCCTGTGAGCGCATCGGTACCACTGAATCCGATTTCCGTTTCGCCTCGCAGTGCTGAGCGATATTTTGTCCGAAGACGAGTGCATGAGTTTATCCACGCTTGCCAGACCACGAGTTACCTCAACA
Source organism: uncultured Planctomyces sp. (assembly GCA_937904325.1). Taxonomy (GTDB): domain Bacteria; phylum Planctomycetota; class Planctomycetia; order Planctomycetales; family Planctomycetaceae; genus JABMPE01. The sequence continues at coordinate 13,585 of CALGTK010000396.1, read as the reverse complement.
CAGCTGAACGATGCTGCTGGTTTTAATTCCGCCGGAACCTGATCGCTGAAACTACTGCGGCTCATTCCCGGGGCCGGAATGCTTAATATCAAGGTGTCCGGAAGGACCAGACATGTTTCGCACCGTTAATCTCGACCCAATTGTGGCTGCGGTCGCTCAAGGACTTACCGACGGGGCGAGGCTGGGACCGCTGGCGTTTGCTGGCTCGACGACTGCAGATCATTTAGAACTAATGACGCCGATTCGATCGTTGAGTATTCAGCACAAATTAAATAAATGGCGTAAGCATGAAGAACTTTTATCTATGTTTGCTGTTCATCGCCGTTTCAGGGAGCAGCGACCTGGCAGCATCGGAGCTGGCAACATTCAAAGCGAAGATTCAGCCTCTTGTGCTGAAGTATTGCCAGAGGTGTCACAACGTTGACGAGATGACCTCGGGTATTCGGGTCGATCAGTTGGATGGTTCGCTTGAAGATCGGCATCTGTTTCTGTGGAAAGATATTCTGAAGCAGATCGAAGGCGAGGCGATGCCGCCAGAAGACGAGCCTCAGCCAACCGCTATAGAACGTCAATTACTTGTTGACTGGATTCAGCAGGCGCTGGTCACAGCGAGATCCCGAAATGCCGAGAAGAATGGTTCTGTCCGCCGTCTGACCGTGGCTCAATATCGAAACACGCTTCGCGACCTGCTGGGGCTCGAAGACAACCTTGCTGATGTTCTGCCGGCCGATGGAGTGTCAAAGGATGGGTTCCTTAACAATAAACAGACGATGGAGTTGTCACCGCTCTTAATTGAGGCGTACTTCGACGTCGCTGAGAAGGCGTTGGACCGCTGCATCGTCGATGTTGATGCAAAACCATCAATTCAGAACTTTCGTATGGTTCTGGGAGCGGGCGTCAATCCGAAGCCGTTTCCTGAGCGGCTGATCCTGGGTGCACTGAATCGCCTGTTGCCGAATCAGGATTTCAAGGTCACTCAGCTTAAGGCTGATAAACCATTTCAATTCGATCCATTCTTTATGCGAACGCAATACAGATTCAACGAGGGCTACCAGGGGAACTCGACAGTTCGCGGCTGGAGAGAATATGACAGCATCTATCACTCGGTGTTTGCCTGCGTCCGTGGGAAAGATGGATATCCTAAAGGGCTCGCGTACCAAACCGTTCCCGAGGGATTGCTGCTGCGTCCATCGGTGCCAAGTGCCGAACTTTTCCAGGTTGAGAGCACTTACGGACCGCAGGCCAACTTCAAAATATCGCTGCGGGAATTACCAGATCACGGCAAATTTCGCGTAACGGTTAAAGCCGCAAAATATGACGATGGACTGCTGCTGAATTCAGGAGTGAATCCTGCAAATCGATCGGCTGACGAATCATTGACAGTCAGCAACCTCGATCACACGCAAACTTTAAATATTAAAGCAGCCGGGATTTATCAGGTCGACGTTTATCTCGAAGCGTCTCATGATGAATCCATTCCTTTCGATGCTTCGAAACTATCAGAAAAACTTGCCGGAGCCTGGTCATTTAACGGCGACACGAATTCACGCCCGGAAAACATAAAGCGAGAAGGTCATCTTGCCGGCAATGCAAAGTTTGTGAAATCGCCGTTCGGTCAGGCGATCTCACTGGATGGAGATGGAGATTCCGTCGTCACTCCCCGTGACGAATCAATGAACGTTGGCGATGGTGACTTTACAATCGCTGCCTGGATCCGTCCGCATGAACTGCGACAGAGCGGCATCTTCTGCCTTGGAAAATACAGCTGGACACACGGTTGGTATTTTGACATGCCGAATAATCGAGGTGTCCTGCGGATCGAAACCGTCAGTCCGGCAAACAAGTCGAATGGCACCGTTGCCACGCGGCCGGGGATCATTCGTAAGAACAAGTGGCAGCACGTAGCGGCTGTCGTCCGACGCGGATCACAACAGACTGAATTGTTTGTCAACGGCTACAAAGTCGCTGCCGGAACTGTTGCTCCGACTAACCTGGACAACCCCGCAGTCAGCTTGCACATCGGTCGAATTCAGGACGCTTCGCAGTTCAAAGGCGAGATTGATGAAGTGCATTTCTACCGTCGCGCCCTGGGGATTACCGAACTGCAGGCGTTGATCGATCCCGGCCGAAAGTTCGTCCTGCCACCTCCACCAGAGAAACCAAAATCTCTCAACCTTCAGATTGGTGAAAGACATTTTGCAGGCATTTTGCATCAGCCCGCATTCCTAACGGTGGGGCTGCCGGTGGGAGAGGTTGAAGTAGCGGCCAAATATGGCGGAAATACAAATCCTCATCAAATAGTCATCAGCCGTGTTGATGAGGCATCCGAACCTGGCAAGCAATTCGCAACGTTTGATCAACGCGTGCCACGACTCGGAGTTCACGTAGGATTGCGACGAGATTGCGGCAGCACGCTGACTCAGGTTGGGAAGGCTCAGACGGTTTCCGATACAGACCTGACGACCTACGTCTTTGAAGGAGCAATCGGTAACTTTCCGAGCCCGGACGTCCAGGAAGAGAACGACAACTATCTGGCTGGTGTGCGAGAAATCGGCGTGCGCAGTGAGTACACCGATGGTCGCGATATGCCGCGAATGCTGGTCCAGTCTGTCGAGTTCGAAGGGCCTTACTACCAGACCTGGCCGCCGGCGACTCACCAGCGAATCTTCACCAAGTCGAATCACAATGGCGATCAACCTGCTTATGCAAGAGAGGTTATTCAAAAATTTGCGACTCGCGCATTTCGTCGAACGGTTTCGGACGCGGAAGTCGCCTCGCTGTTTGCCGTCTTTGAAAGTTCGTTTTCGGAATCGCAGGATTTTACGGAAAGTGTTAAAGATGCACTTCTGGTTGCACTGACTTCTCCACAGTTTCTGTTTCTAACTGAAAACAGCAGTAGTCCGGACGCCGAAATTCTTGACGAGTACGAACTGGCCTCGAAATTGTCATACTTTTTGTGGAATGCCCCACCGGATGAGCAACTCCGAGAACTGGCTGCCAGCGAGAAGTTGCACGACTCGATCGATGCGCAAGTCGAACGGATGATCGGCGACTCGCAGTTCGAACAGTTCACCAGCGAGTTCGTGTCGCAGTGGCTGCAGCTCGAAAAATTTGAAGTCGTCGAAATCGACCGCAAGCGATATCCAAAGCTTACGCGCGACACAAAGAAACAATTGCGTGACGAACCAGTCCAGCTGGTTCAATATCTCATACGACAGAATCGCCCACTGCGGGACCTCGTTCAGGCGGATTTCATTGTTGCCAACGAAGTCGTTGCCAGTTACTACGATCTTGGAGACAAGACGGAGCGTGGATTCGACTTTGTCGCGATTCAGCACGATCGAAAAACTCTCGGCGGCGTTTTAACCAATGCCGGTATCCTCGCCGGTTTGTCGGACGGCCGAGAATCCAATCCGGTGAAGCGAGGTGCCTGGCTGGCTCGAAAGATCATCGCCGAACCCCCCGACGATCCGCCGCCGAATGTTCCAGCTTTGCCTGCGGAGAATTCGAATCTGACACTTCGCCAGAAATTGGAACAGCATCGCAATCAGTCGGGTTGTGCGAAGTGCCACGAAGGGATTGATCCGTGGGGAATACCGTTCGAACAGTTCGACGCGGGGGGCCTGATGAAACGAGATGAAAAGATCGACGCCAGTTCGACACTGCCGGATGAAACTGAAATTGCAGATTTGAACAACTTGAAGACATATCTTGCGGAAGATCGGATTGATCAGGTCGCGTTCAGTTTTCTGAAACATCTGTCGGCATACGCGATTGGGCGGAGCCTGACGTACAACGAGATTGAGTTTTTGAAGGAATACGGGGTACGATTGAGGGCCGGTGATTACCGAATGCAGGATATGATTCGCTTTGTAGTTCATAGCGAAATGTTTCTTGAAAAGTAATTTGCCGCCTGCTGCCGATGACTGAGTCATACTTTCCACACGAGTACCATCTCACCCACCTCGGAATTCCTCATGGCCAAATCCACTCAACTTGATCGCCGTGCCGTTCTTAAAGGTCTTGCTGGAACGACGCTGGCTCTGCCAGTCCTGGACGCGATGGGTTCTGAAGTCGTCGAGCAGACGCCTCGCCGGTTCTGTGCGCTCTATACTGCCAACGGCATGTCGTTGCCGAATCAGAAGAATTCAATTCCGGAGTGGCACTGGTTTCCGACTGCGGAAAAAGATGGCAAGTTTGTCTTTGGTAAATCGACCGAACCATTGGCTGATTTCCGTGATCACCTGAGCTTTATGGGTGGCCTGTACCACTCAAGCGGCCCGAAGGCTGATCCGCACGTTTGCTCGGATATGTGGCTGACCGGCGCTCCGCTGCACGATTCGAAGCCGGGAAAATACAACTCGGTCGGGCTTGATCAAATCGTTGCGTTGCACACAAAACAACATTGCCGACAACCTTCACTGGTACTGTCGATCGACGCCGGCACAGGTTTCCTGTCAAGAACGGGCACGATCTCCTACAGCCTGGAAGGCAAACCAATTCCAGCTGAGAACAATCCTCGGCGGGTCTTCAATCGTCTTTTCCGTGGCGACCGAGCATCACTGGAATCGAAACGCGACAGTCTGAAGAAGCGGCTCAAACTTGTAGACGCCGTACTGGAAAACGCAAAGGCGTTCAATCGAAAACTGGGCAAGTCCGACAAGCAGAAAATGGACCAGTACCTGACTTCACTTAACGAGGTAGAGTCTCGACTGATCGCCTCTGAAAACTGGATCGACATTCCAATCAAGGAACAGGATTACTCACACCTCAATCTGGATGCGGCTCCAGAAGGCGAACCGGCGGAATACTATCGCAACATGTTCGACCTGATCGCGCTGGCGTTCGATGCTGATATCACTCGGTCAGTTGCATTCATGTTGAACCGCGAGGACGGCATGGGCATCAGCGATACGTTCCCGCTGAAGCTTGGTCTCAGCCGGACTCACCACAGTCTGTCGCACGCTGGTGACAAAAACGGCCAGTTGAATTTTGCGAAGTACGACCGTTTCCTCAGCGAGCAACTGGCGTACTTCTTCGAGCGGTTGCAGTCTTACAAAGATCACGATGGAACCCTCCTGGACAATAGCATCGTCCTGTTCGGCAGCGGTGCCAGCACGACTCACAATCCAAGAAATCTCCCAACACTACTCGCCGGTGGTTCAAATATGGGCCTGCAACATGGCTCGTACTGGCGTGACGGCGAGACGCTGATGTCGAATGTTTACCTCAGTATTCTGCGGTCAATGAAGATCGAACGAGACTCTTTCGCAGACAGTACCGGCGTCGTTCAAAGTTCAATCTTTTCCACTGTGTAGTTTCGACGCGAATTCTCGAATTGAATTCTGAAGAAGGCAGTGAGTCGCAGACAATAACTTTGGGACTCAGCCTGTTTCTATAATTCAGCCCGACACTAGAGAGTGCGGCTCACTTTAGTTTCCTGGTATCTGATCTTCGTATGACGATTCAAAAACAACTCTCCACGTTTCTGCTTGCTTTCGCTGCAACCTGCAGCGTTTCCGCTGCGGATGACTCGATCAATTTCAGTCGCGACATCCTACCTCTGCTGTCTGAAAACTGTTTCAAGTGTCATGGCCCCGACGAGGCCAGGCGTGAGTCCGATTTGAGGTTGGACCGGCATGCGACGGCGATTGCCAGACTTGATTCCGGTCAGACCGCGGTCGTGCCTGGTGAAAGTAGCCAGAGCGAACTTTTCAAACGGATCGCGACAAGCGATTCCGACCTCAAAATGCCGCCACCGGATTCCGGAAAGAAATTGACTGCAGGGCAGATCCAGTTGATCAGAAAATGGCTTGATGACGGTGCTGAATGGTCCGGGCACTGGGCGTTTCTGCCTCCGAAAAAACCGTCACCGCCTGAATCGATCAAGCAGTGGCAGGCCAACAATCCGATCGACTATTTCGTGAACGTTCGACTGGCTGCTGAAAACCTGACCCCGGAAAATCGAGCGTCGAAGGAAACGTTAATTCGGCGAGCGACACTTGATCTAACGGGACTACCAGCGACGATCAAAGAGATCGACCATTTTCTGGCCGACAAATCTGAACAGGCATTCGAACGCGTGGTCGATCGGCTGCTTTCTTCCGATAAGTATGGCGAACACATGGCGAGATACTGGCTCGACGCGGCCAGGTATGGCGATACGCACGGCCTGCACCTGGACAATGAACGATCCATCTGGCCGTACCGAAACTGGGTAATCGAATCATTTAATCGAAATCAGTCGTTTGATGAGTTCACAGTCGAGCAGCTTGCTGGCGACCTTCTGCCGGAGCCGACCCTGCAACAGCGAGTCGCAACCGGTTTCAATCGATGTAACGTGACAACGAGCGAAGGCGGTTCTATCGACGACGAGTATTACATGCGTTACGCGGTGGACAGAGTCGAAACAACGGCAACTGTCTGGCTGGGACTGACTGCTGGCTGCGCGGCCTGTCACGATCACAAGTTTGATCCACTGACGCAGAAAGAGTTTTACCAACTATTTTCCTACTACTTCAGCCTCACCGAGCGTGCGATGGACGGCAACGCACTGCTGCCCCCGCCAAGTGTGCAGATCCCATCCAACGAGCAGGTTGTTCAAAAGAAGCAGTACACCAAGGACCTCGCCGCGACGGACGAACAAATCGAAAAAATACTCGCTGAATTCAACTACACCGACACAAAACCGACTGAGCCGCTCGGCGAATTGAGCGAAGAAAATCTCGTCTGGATTGATGACGAACTTCCGGCGGGCGCAAACGCTCAAGGTAACGGAAATCCGCCATGGCAGTTCGTAAAGGCTCCTGATCACCCGGTACATAGCGGTACGAAATCAACGGTACGGACGGGAGTGGGCGAAGAAATCACGCAACACTTCTTCACCGGAGCCACCGACAAATTAACGCTCGGTGAAAATGCAAAACTCGTCGCCTGGGTATTCCTTGATCCGAAAAGTCCCCCGCAAACAATCCAACTGCAGTTCAACGATGGTTCCTGGGAGCATCGCGCGTCGTGGGGAGCTGATAAAGCTTTCGGGGCAGGTCGAAATAACGCTTCAAACCGACTGATAGGCAAGCTTCCGGAACTCGGAAAATGGGTACAGCTTAAGGTTGACGCTGCGTCGGTCGGTCTGAAGGCCGGCTCGGAACTCAACGGCTGGGCGTTTACACAAGTCGGTGGGACCGTTCACTGGGACACGGCGGGCGTCACCTCAAAGTCGCTGTCCGATGATCAGAAGCGTTCGCTGTTTGCCTGGGAGCAGTTTCGAAAAAAGGTGAAGCAGCCTGCGTTACCCGCGGACATCCAAAAAATTATCGACATCGAAAAACCCAAGCGAACCGAAGCACAGACGAAGCAGTTGACTCGTCACTACATTCGGAATGTTCATCCGGATTCGCGAGCAATACTTGCCGAACCGTTGAAGGCTCAGGCGACATTGAAGAAGCAACTGACTGATCTGGAAAAGGCATATCCGGCAACGCTAGTCATGGAAGATCGTAAGGAAGCACGTCAGGCCTACATTCTTGAACGAGGACAGTACACAGAGAAACGTGAGAAAGTTTCGTCGGCAATTCCTGAGTGGATTGCTCCTCCGGTCAAGGGTGCACCGGCAAATCGACTGGGCCTCGCGCAATGGCTGGTTCAGCCGAAGCATCCGTTGACGTCGCGAGTTACGGTCAACCGATTCTGGCAACAGTTCTTTGGAACAGGGCTCGTAAAAACGGCGGAAGACTTTGGTGTGCAGGGCGAACAGCCATCACATCCTGAATTGCTTGACTGGCTCGCCATTGACTTCGTCGAATCAGGCTGGGATGTGAAACAGTGCCTGAAACAGATCGTTATGTCTGCGACCTATCAGCAGTCTTCGCGTGTGAGTCCCCGCAAGCTGGCGGCTGATCCTGAGAATCGTTTGCTCGCTCGCGGTCCACGATTTCGGCTGGATGCTGAGACGATTCGGGACCAGGCTCTGGCTGTTAGTGGATTACTGATCGACAGGATCGGTGGCAAAAGCGTCAAGCCGTATCAACCCGCCGGTTTGTGGAAGCCCGTCGGTTTCGGAGGAAGCAATACTTCGGTCTTTGTGCAGGACAAAGGCGACAAGCTCTTTCGCCGCAGCATGTACACCTTCTGGAAACGAACTGTCCCACCGCCGTCGATGGCAACATTTGACGCGCCGAATCGCGAAACCTGCGCAGTTCGACGGGCACGTACCAACACACCGCTGCAGGCACTCGTACTGATGAACGACGTACAGTATGTCGAAGCCGCTCGAAAATTTGCGGAACGAGTTGTCAGCGAAGGCGGCACCAGCGTCGAAGAACGAGTGACGTTTGCGTTTCGTTCGGTCATGGCACGAAAACCGAACGCCGCTGAGATGCAGTCTTTGACCACGCTGCTGACCGAATATCTCAGCGAATTCCGAAAGAGTCCGGATGCCGCAGCAAAGTTGTTATCAGCAGGTGAGTCTCCTCGCAATGAACAACTCGAGGTGAACGAACTGGCCGCCTGGACGATGGTGACTCACTTGCTTCTGAACTTGAGCGAGTCAGTCACCAAAGGCTGAATTTCGCAACATCTCCGAGCCCCAGGACAACGATACTTCAAGGCAAAGAGCGATGAATCCATTTCGTGAAGCGGCACTCGTTGAAACACGTCGTCATTTCTTTGGACGCTCAGCGACCGGCATTGGTGCGGCGGCACTGGCGTCGATCGTGAATCCAGAACTTTTTGCCGAAACGTCACCCGGCACGACGACGCAAGGCAGCGGAATCCCGGGCATTCCACACTTCGCGCCCAAAGCGAAGCGAGTGATCTACCTGTTCATGTCCGGAGCACCGTCGCAGCTCGACATGTGGGATTACAAACCAAAGATGCAGGAGTGGTACGACAAAGACCTGCCGGATTCGGTCCGCAACGGTCAGCGGATCACGACAATGACTTCGGGGCAGAAGCGTTTTCCGATCGCTCCGTCGATGTTCAAGTTCGGACAGTACGGCGGCAATGGCACGCGAGTCAGCGAAATCCTGCCGTACACTGCAAAAATGATCGACGATCTGGCAGTCATCAAGTCCGTTCATACGGAAGCGATCAATCACGATCCGGCCATCACTTACATTCAAACGGGCAGTCAACTACCTGGTCGACCAAGCACCGGCGCATGGATGTCGTACGGTCTGGGAAGCATGAATCAGAACCTGCCTGCGTTTGTCGTGCTTCACTCCACGGTCAACGGCAACTTTGGCGGTCAAGCTCTTTACTCACGATTGTGGGGAGCGGGCTTTCTATCAACTCGACATCAGGGTGTCAGTCTTCGATCGACTGGCGACCCCGTGCTGTATCTGTCCAATCCAGAAGGTATGTCAACGGCCATGCGTCGCCGCATGCTGGACGAATTGAGCAAACTGAACAGCGAACGCTTCAACGAAGTCGGCGATCCAGAGATTCAGTCTCGAATCGCTCAGTACGAGATGGCTTACCGAATGCAGACGTCTGTTCCTGAATTGACGGATATTTCTGGCGAAACGAAAGAAACTCTGGACATGTACGGGCCCGACGTCACCAAACCAGGCACGTTCGCGGCAAACTGTCTTCTCGCCCGTCGATTGGCCGAACGCGGTGTTAGATTTTCGCAGGTGTTCATTCGCCAGTGGGATCAGCACGGCAACCTGCCGCGCGACATCCGACGGCAATGCGGGATCATCGACCAACCCTGCTACGCGCTCGTCCAGGATCTGAAACAGCGAGGCCTCCTGGAAGACACGCTGGTCGTGTGGGGCGGAGAATTCGGCCGCACGATCTACTGTCAGGGTGGCCTGACCAAATCAAACTACGGTCGCGACCACCATCCTCGATGCTACACAAAGTGGATGGCAGGAGCTGGGATCAAAGGCGGGACTGTCTACGGCGAGACCGACGACTTCAGTTACAATATCGTCGAAAACCCGGTCCACATTCACGACCTGAACGCGACGATCCTGAATCAACTCGGCATCGATCATAAACGGATGACCTACCGTCATCAGGGCCGCGACTTCCGACTGACCGACGTCCACGGAAACGTAGTGCACGACATTCTCGCCTGAGGAATGCTTCCGAATCAGGTTTCCACAATCATCAGAAAAATTCAGACACGAAGACGCAGAAAGAAACTCGTCCGCAAAACTCATTCAGGCCGGAAACGCACCAATCTCTCTCAACATTTTAACGGTATTTTCGATGGGCAGACCGACGACGTTGCTGTAACTGCCTTCAACTTTGGTGACCATCACACTTCCGGCTCCCTGAATGGCGTACCCTCCGGCTTTGCCGAGTGGCTCGCCGGTGGCGATGTACCAGTCAAGCCAATGGTCGACGGCATCGCGCATCGTGACGCACGTCACGCATGACTCGTTCAGCGTTCTGCTGACATTGCCCGCAGCATCGCACAGGGACACAGAAACGACCGACAGGACGAAATGAGTTCGACCGGCAAAGTAACTGCGAAACCAGCCGCGGACTTCGTTTTGCCAGTCGCCGTCTTCCTGCGGCTGACCGAGTGCCAGCAGTGCTTCTGCTTTGTCTTTGACGATGACCGTCGTGTCAGCACAAATAACGACGCAGCCTTGATCCACAGCAGGTCCCTCGGCGAGTTGCCGAATCACATCCAGGCGTTTCCGTTCGACGATCTCGTGGCAACGGGCTTCGAATTCCAACATCTCAACGAGGCCGTCAAATCCAGATTCGTCGACGTCAAGTGGCGGCAGCACGATCAACCGCATGGGATCAGCGATTAATTGCAGCAGCTCCAGTCGTCGAGGCGAACGAGAACCAATTACGATCGGAAGTCTGGTGGCAACTTCAGTCATGTTCCGGATTTCAACTCCAAATGAGCAGGTTTCAACAATCCACAGCGAGCAGCATCCTGTCAGAATACCGTTTGCGCGACGATGAATCAGCAACCGGTGATTATCGAATTCTGCCCGTGCGGTTTCCGTATGGAAATCAATTCACCACAATAAGTGCCTCTAAATGTTTTGTCCCGCCCAACCAATCTCTCGCTGCAATCAGGAGCCTTCCCGTGAAAAAGTCATTTGTATTCGCTGCCGGAATCATCGCCCTCACAGGTCTTGCTTTGACGCTGTCATCATCTCAGGTAACGGCCCAGAAGAAGGGCAAATCGCGACCCCTGACGACTGCTCAACTGATGTCGGGACTGGTGAAGCCTCAACTGGTCGCTATTCAGGGGCACGCTGGCGGCGAAAAGACTCCGGAAGGCGAAGACGGCTGGAAGTCGCTCACAACGAGCATCGCGTTGCTCAATGAGTCAAGCTACACAATGATGGAAGACGACCGCTGTCCGGATAAGATCTGGGCCGACGCTTGCCAGATTCTCCGCAAGGCGACCGCCTCTGGATTGCAGGCAGCCGCCAAAAAAGACGCCGCCGGAGTTCGAGAATCCATCGCAGGCATCACCGCTTCGTGCAAAGCCTGCCACACTGAATTCAAATATAAGAAGAAATAGTCGACACACAGAGGAACGTTCGGTAGACGGTGAATACAGCCTGCCGGACGAATTGCAATGGTGGGCAGTGCTCACCCTGTCTACTGACTCAACCACCAAAGGTTTCTGCTATGAGCGACACTCCAACTCAATCACCGTCCCGGCGTGATTTCCTGAAAGACTCCGGCCGTATCGCCGGTGCCGCAGCTCTTGTGGGAGCGACCGGCTCTCATGTTCATGCGGCTTCAGACAGCACCATCCAACTGGCACTCGTCGGGTGTGGCGGGCGAGGAACGGGAGCGGCATCAAACGCATTGTCCGTAGACAACGGCCCGATCAAACTCGTCGCGATGGGTGACGTTTTCGAAGATCGTCAGCACCAGAGCTTTGTCGGACTGAGTAATCGGTTCAAAGAAAAAGTTGATGTACCGGACGAGCGAAAGTTCCTCGGCTTCGATGCTTACAGGAAAGTGATGGATTGTCTGAACCCTGGCGACATCGTGATCCTGACAACCCCGCCGGCATTTCGTTGGCTACACTTCAGCTATGCTATCGAACGTGGCCTGAACGTGTTCATGGAAAAGCCGGTCACCATCGACGCACCGACGACCGTGCGAATGATCGAGCTCGGTAAGAAGGCTCAGGAGAAGAACCTTAAGGTCGGTGTCGGTCTAATGTGTCGACACTGCAAAGCTCGAGGCGAACTCGCCGACCGAATTCATTCCGGCGAAATTGGCGACGTCCTCACATTGAGGGCTTATCGAATGGCCGGCCCAACCGGTTCGGCGGCCGTGGGACCGGCTCCGGAAGGCACAAACGAACTGGAATGGCAGATCCGCAACTTCCACGGATTCCTGTGGCTGAGCGGTGGAGCGGTTAGCGACTTCCTGATTCACAACATTGATGAAGGCTGCTGGGCCAAGGGCGCATGGCCAGTTTCAGCTCAGGCTTCTGGCGGTCGTCACTACCGATTCGATAAAGTCGGCAACCCGGCAATTGATCAGAACTTCGACAGTTACTCGATCGAGTACACCTTCGCCGACGGAACCAAATTGCTCGTCGACGGCCGAACGATTCCCGGATGCCACCAGGACTTTGCGACTTACGTGCATGGTTCGAAGGGCTCGGCCGTCTTCTCGTCACGTGGCCACCTGCCTGCTCGCAGCCGGATCTACAAAGGTCAGAACTTCGTCAAGGACGATCTGGTCTGGGCCTATCCGCAGCCGGAACCGAATCCGTATCAGGTCGAGTGGGACGACATGATCCACGCCGTGCGGGAAGACCTCCCATACAGCGAAGTCGAACGCGGAGCGATGGCGAGTATCGTGACTTCGATGGGCCGCATGGCTGCTCACACCGGTCGACTCATCACGATGGACGAAATGATGAAGCACGATCACGAGTTCGCCCCGGATCTGGCAAACCTCTCCTTCGAAGGGAAACCACCGATCCAGCTGAAGAATGGGAAGTATCCAGTTCCGATGCCTGGAATCACCAAGAAACGCGAATACGAGGTCTGAACACCTTCATTAAAACGCTTCCCAGCCCCTGTCACTTACTGCGACCGAGGCTTTTTGTTCGAGGTGCTGCAGACAGAACCACAAGCTTCGGTTGAGCAGGCATCTGTTCAGATTGAGACCGCAGCGCTGTTCCGCTCGAAAATACAGATCGCTGGATGCTCAGCAGTCTCCTCTCTCACTGAGTTGGAATCCGAAATTCGGCCGTTTCTCGTGGCCAGAGTCGTTTGTAAAGCGCCGTTAACCCTCCCTGCATGAGTCAAATCTTATCTTGCACGCAATAAAAGCAGTTCCTGGCAGGAACGAAATCCCGCTCGAGTGGCCATTTCCAGAAAGGCGTCTGGCCGGATTCGAAGATGTTTCTAATAATTAAGAGCAGATTGAAATTGGACAATCAAGAAGTCTGTCGAGTGCCGATGAATGCTGCATTGACCTACGGCAAAATCAAATCTCTCTTCTTGAAATCTGACGGAGGTTCCAAACCCAATCGACTGGCTCGGACGACCAACGGTGAGTGCCTGGCACTACCGCGTTCCGCCATTCTTCAAGCGACTCTGCCGTCGCATTCGTCGAGAGATTTGACATA
>CALGTK010000395.1 GCA_937904325.1 uncultured Planctomyces sp. | reverse complement strand
CTCGAGAGCGGTCGCCCCACACATGAAGAAGCAGGGCAAAGGCCGAATCATCAACATGGCGAGTACATTAGGCCTGGTCGGCCTCGCCAATCGAACACCATATGCCACCAGCAAGGGAGCCGTCGTGCAGATGACCCGTGCGTTGGGGCTTGAATTTGCCAACGACGGAATCGCTGTAAATGCGATTTGCCCGGGACCATTTCTGACGCCGATGAATATTCCAATCGCTGACTCTGAAGAGGCTAAGAAATTCATCGTCGGAGCAGTCGCCATGGAACGCTGGGGCAAGCTCGAAGAAATCCAGGGGGCAGCCATCTTCCTTGCCAGCGACGCCGCGAGCTACATGGTTGGCAGTATGGTCACTGTTGACGGTGGCTGGACTGCACGCTGAACAACGAAGTTCCAATATTCAAAATCAAACACCGCACCCGTGTCGGAGCTTCCATGCAGTCACCGTTGGAAATTCTTTACGACGACAATCACTGTCTGGCCGTTGCCAAGCCAGCTGGTGCGCTGATGGTCGGCGATGAAACTGGCGACGAGACTTTGCTTGATGTCGCGAAACAGTGGGTGAGGAAAAAATACAACAAGCAGGGCAATGTTTTTCTGGGGGTCGTTCATCGGCTCGATCGCCCCGTTTCCGGAGTTGCGCTTTATGCTCGAACGAGCAAAGCCGCGTCGCGGTTTTCGGATCAGTTTCGTCAGGCAACCGTCGAGAAAAATTACAACGCATGGATTGATGGTTCGCCGGCAAACGGGACGCACACGCTGACTGACTGGCTGATTAAGAATCGAAAGACGAATACCACGAGCGTGGTTCGAGAAGGAACTCCCGGAGCAAAGTTGTCGACACTGGAATTTCGAGTAGTGTCCCGGGACGACCGGCGGTCGCTGGTTGAAATACATCCAAAGACCGGTCGCTCGCACCAGATACGAGTGCAGTTTGCTTCACGCGGCTTTCCAATTCTTGGAGACGTCAAGTACGGCGGAGCGAAAGCGACGAATCCGCGAGCCATCGCGCTGCACGCCAGGTCTTTGATCGTCCAGCATCCAACTCAGAAAATTGACATGGAACTGGTTTGTGAATTGCCGTTGGAATGGGCTCAATGGTTCGACGTCCCGGCTTCAGACTCACCCCGAATAGTCTCTGGATGAAGTAATTTCGGTCTGTGTACATTTAGTGCCGGATCGTGGACACTTGCTGTATGGTGTCCGAACTTTCTGACGACAACGCAGCTCCCGATTCACATCCTGACAAACGGGATGTAGTCCCGAATGCGTCACCAGCCGAAAGGCCGCCGTCAAGTTTTCTTTGGCTCACAAATCGCGACCAATGGCTGGTGGTAATCGTGTCGGCCGTGGTTGTTGTCCTGCTGGCTGTGAAGTGGCAGAAACTGCGCTACGTCGACCGGTCAGAAATTATTGTCCAAAGCGGAAGTGAGAACATTGGCTACCAGATTGATCTGAACTCGGCGACCTGGGTAGAGCTGACTCAGTTACGCGACGTCGGTCCGGTAACCGCGCAACGTATTGTCAACAGTCGAGAAGAAGCCGGTCCGTTTTCATCAATCGATGACCTGCAGCGTGTCGACGGAATTGGCCCAAAGACAGTTGAAAAGAACCGCCGCTGGCTTCGATTTTCTCAACGCCGTGAGTAATCGGATTGCTTATTCTGCTCGCCAGGCTTTTGACTGTCGGCAGTGGGCTTCTCGGATTGCGGTAGCCCACGCAAAACGGACAAGGCCGCTGCGACAGCCATCTAAACTAAATCCGTCTCTGTCCGTTTTTCGGGGGCTACCGCAATTTTAAGTTTGCGGGATTTGTTTCGGACCGAACAGGTCAATGTGTCACAAAGGCAGGATTCCCCTCCGTAAGTTCAAGGGAACGTCGGGTGACGCGCTGAATGGATTCTTCGCAGCTTTTCGCGTAGTTCCTGAAACGCTATAAGTTCAGACACCATCCAAGCTCGTGGATCGACAGTCATCCAAATTACAGATTGTTTTTTCAGTTGGGCCGGGAGCAAAACTTCGTGACCGCAATGGTCATCTCACAGATATGTGGGCCGATTTTACCGGGACAAGAGGTTCGGGTTATTCATGCCGCGATGACACAAGTCAATGTGTTGGAGCGTCAAGTGTAGCTGAACCGTCGAAATGGCCGGAAGTTGGCTGAATGCTGACAGGAGAACGGAAGATGCCTCAGCTCGTCGCAAAGGGACTGACGCTCGGGGATCAATTTGAACGCGAATTGACGATCGGGGATGTTTGTCGGGTCGGTCGGAAACCGGCTAGCGGGTTGGCTGTTGGCTGGGATAAGCAGATTTCACGCGAACATTTCGATGTCCAATGTGATGGTGTCGTTCTGAAGGTGACTTGCTTGGAGGCTGCTCGTAACCCGATCGTCGTCGAGGGTGCCACCGTCCGATCTGCGGTCATTGTCCAAGGAAAGAAGTTTGTCGTCGGGCAGACCGAATTCACCTTTGTGGGTGATCCGACTGAGGAAGCGGTATCGCCAGAAGTTGCGAAGGCGTCAGGCGAAATTGACGAGCATTCTTTTAACCGCGAAGACCTGAAAGGTTTCGAATTCCGCGACGCCGGACAGCAGATCGAATTGCTGTCTGAGTTGCCTGCTATTCTGGATGAATCAGTAAATGACGTGGACTTTGCGGCGAAACTGGTTGAGCTCTTGATGCAAGGGATTCCAGTGTCAGATGCCGTCGCGGTTGTTCAATATGAACTTCCGAATCGGCTAGAAGACTACGACAAGACGACCACCGTCGATGCCTTTGCATGTTTGCCTGAGAATCCTGTGATGATGCGCGTTGCCACCCGTGACGATTACGAAGGTCGGTTCCGGCCAAGTCGGCGGCTTGTTCTGTCAGCACTCACGAGGCAGGAAAGCATCGTCCATCTGTGGAATGGCGATTTGGAAGAAGAAGGCGTTGACGGACCTCAGTTCACCGTCAGTGATGACCTCGATTGGGCGTTCTGCACACCAATTCTTTCAGATTCAACTCGCGGTTGGGTTCTGTACGTTTCTGGAATCACGGAAGGTGACATCGAAGAAGGGGACCTTGGTGGTGATCTTCGATTTGCCGAGTTGATGGCGCATTTCATCGCGTCGATTCGGCACGTTCGAACTTTGCAGGAGACGCAGACGCAACTTAGCTCTTTCTTTTCGCCGAAAGTGATTGAGAGTTTGACTGGCGAAGATGCTCACATGGCGCTCGTTCCCCAGGAGCGGGATATCTCAGTTCTTTTTTGTGATGTGCGAGGGTTCTCGAAAAAATCCGAGCAGTACAAGAATGATCTCCACATGCTGCTATCGTGTGTGAGGGAAGCCCTCGGAGTCATGGCAAATGGCATTCTCGACTCCGATGGGACGATCGCTGACTTTCAAGGGGATGCCGCGCTTGGATTTTGGGGTTGGCCTGTCGCTCTCGATGAAGGCCCGGTTCCGGCTTGTCGCGCCGCTTTGGAGATTCAGCGTGTGTTCATCGGTGACGACAAGCGTGGCGGATTGCTGGATGGCTTTTCGGTAGGACTCGGAGTTGCACATGGCAACGCGATTGCCGGTCACATTGGAACTCCCAAACAGGCCAAAGTCGGAGTCTTCGGGCCTGTCGTTAACCAGGGAGCACGCCTGGAGACGATGACAAAGCAGTACGGCGTGAGCATCTGTATCGATGAACAGGCTGCAGAATTCTGCAAAAAGTTTCTGAAGCCCGAAGAAGGCCGATTGCGAAAGCTGGCCCACGTTCGTCCAAAAGGGATGGACTCGATTGTCGTTGTTACCGAGCTCGTCCAGCCGCTTGGCACAGCAGGGACGCCCACCAACGAGCACATCATCGGTTTCGAAGCCGCCGTCCAGGCAGTCATTGCCGGCGAATGGCCATCAGCGATCGAGCAGTTAAATGCTTTGCCTGACGACGGAGCCAAAGAATTCCTGATCAACCACATGGCCGACTTTAAAAACGAGGCACCCGCAGATTGGGACGGAGCTTTCAGCCTCGCGAAGAAATAGATCTGCGAGTCGATTCATTATAAACATCAACGGGTGGTAGCTTTGGCAGTTGCCGGCTTTTGGGTCATTTGATCGGTCCCCAGATCTTCTGGAGCTGCTCGTACATTCCTGGGTCGTGTTGTTTCAGCTCAGCTCGAACGAACGGGTAGAAGTCGTTGACGCCGAAGTAAGCTTCCGAGGACTCAGCGAAGTATTCCATCTGATTGTTCAGCCCGTAGTGCCGCACTTTTTTTCCTGTGTAGAGAAGCACTTCGTCGTAGATGCCGGCTTCCTTTGACGCTTTGTAGGCGGCCAGAACTTCGGGATGGTTGAAGTTCAGAATCTGGTCGTGGTAAGCGTGGGCAAGTTCGTGCAGCACAACATAAGGATGTTTCGCCCACATGTGACGATCAGTGAGATGTTTGGCCCGTGGAATATGTACGTGCTTAACCAGCCGCGGATCGTGACCATTTTTGATGAGCCAGTCCTTGCCGGGGTGATACTGCATGCTGCCCAGAACCGGGTTGTTCAACTCAAGCCAGATTCGCATTGCTCTGAGTTGGGCTAATTGCATTTCAGGAACGATGTACGTGATGCGTTGCAGGTGATTGGCCAGTGCCTTCATCGCCTTCTCGCCAGCTTCTTTGTTTTTCGTCGTTAAGAGTTGGGGATCGACCAGGATTGTCCAGCCTTCGATATTCCGCTCAATGGGATCGTAGAAACGCTTGCTGCTTTCTGGTTTTGATTCATCCGTTTGTGCCGGGGCTGGAGAAGCTAACAGTACGAATAGTGCCAACAGAACTGTGGCTGCGGTCGTGGTGCGAAGCATGGGGCGTCCGATCGTTGAGTGGCTGTCTGAAATGCGGAGATCGATTGAAGTGTCTTCGATCGATCTATGAATTTAGTTACGGAGGATCACGTTCTCGTTGGCATAATGGTCGATGCGACTTCGAAATCAACTATGATGACTGACTTCGCAAGCGTGGGCCTGCTATGCAACAATCTAATTTCGACCAGGAAGAGGCAGATGTTCGATTCGTCGAGTGACCCAATTGTCAATATTCCGATTGCTACGCCGTTTGATGAGTCGGATCAGGTTGACCATGACGCTTTAAGCCGGAACATCGAACGTTGGAAGAAGACTCCGGCGACGGGTTTCCTGGTGGGATCGCAAACCGGCGAAGAATGGTTTCTCAGCGAGAGTGAAAAACTTGAGATTGCACGTACGGTTGGGCAGACACTTGACGAGTCGCGAGTTCTGATTGGTGGGATTGATTGTCCGTCAGTGACCGAGACGTTGCGAAGAGCCGAAGCATTTGCCGATGTCGGTGCCGAGATGGTGCGCATCAGATTTCCTCGCGGCGAGTCAACACTCGAGTCGTACTTCGAACAGGTTCTTGCTCGTAGCCCGGTCCCAGTATTATTGATGCATCAGCCCGAGCCGGTCAGCTTCGGATTAGCCGGACGTCCAGCGGCGTCACCGGAAGTGCTCGCGGGTGTTGCCAACATGGACAATGTCTTCGGCTACGTAACCGATCACGATCTGAGGTTTGAGGTGCGCGTGCGAGATCTCGTCTCGCCGGAAAAACGATTCTGGATCTGTAATGGCAGCATCATCCTGCAGGGGACGTTGATCGGCTGCAACGGCACGACGACGGCCTTCTCAAATATCTGGCCGGAAGGATTACACACACTGTTGAAGCTGGGGATGGAAGGCCGCTACGAAGAAGCTCAGCCGCTGCAGCAACACATCCGAAAGATTGACGCAATCATGCTCCCGTGGCTGGCATCCGGTGTGAAGGCGTCACTGAAACTGCTCGGCTTCGAAGGAATGCGATCTCGAAATCCGGTCGCACCGATGCCGCCGGACGAAGTTGACAAGCTGGAAGTCGCCATGCGTGAAGCGGGCCTGCTCACCGACTAATCGAATCAGTCAAAAATTATTTCAGCGAAGCCAGCCACGCCAGAAGATCTGCGGCCTGTTGCGCGGTCAGGTCTCGCAGAAGACGGTCGGGCATTACCGATTTTCTTTGCGGGAAGATTCCATCCACATTCTCCGTCTTGAATCGTAGCTGTTTGTTCTGGGTATCGCGGATGACAATTTCGTCTTCATTCCGTCTGACGAGTAAACCTGTAAAGACTTTTCCCTCGTCCGTTTCGACAAGCCACGCGGCGAATTTCGGATCGATCGTCCGCGATGGATCGAGCAGGTTTTCAAGGATCTTCTCGTCGCTGAGCTTCTTCCCGATCTGAGTCAGATCCGGCCCGAGTTGTTTGCCCTGCTTGCCGACACGATGACAGTTGCGACATTGAATTCCTTCGCCCTTGAGAAACAACTGCTGACCTCGGGAGGCGTCGCCGGTGAGTTTCAACAGTTGGCCGGCGTTGATCGAATCGCCGAGTCGTTCGGTCTTCAGATAATCGGGCAAGAGCGGTTCAAACAGGTCTCGCACTGCGAAACTTTCATGGCGTGTCGCGGTTTGAATCACTGCTTTACTGATGGCTGCCGGGATTCGTTTTTCGTGTTGAGCACGCAGTAGAGAGATCGCTCCGCGAGGGGCGGCCAGAAGCTCCTTAATCAGCTGCGCACGACGCCGGGATCGCCCGGTAACTCGTGCTGCCGCTTCAGTGTCAGCCTGTTCAGCGGCTGCGTCCATGTCCGCCTGAGTGGTTATCTCGCGGTCATTGCCTTTGACGATCTTTCTGGCGAGTGTCCACTGTGTAAACTTGGAGTTTTTTTGCTCATGTTTAACAATTGACGCCTCATCCAGATCAATGAGTTCGTCGACTTTCTTTGCGATATTCATGTCGGGTGGAAGTAGATGAATCCAGTCGTGGATCAGGGACAGCCCACGCTGGTCGACAAACTGAGAGCCCAGGTGTGGCATGTGGCCGGGGCCGGCTTTGGCCATGCGGAAGTAGAGGATCGAGCGGTAGGGGTCCGTCGGGGCGATGATCATCGCATCGTGAATTCCAAACGTGCCCTGAGTCGGTCGCGTTGCTATGGCCTCTGTTTTATGGATCGGCATGTCAAATGGAAGGTAAATCTTTGCCGCTCCGCCGCCGTTGAAACGGTGACAATGAGCACAGTTGATGTGAAGGTAAGATCGGGCTCGTTGGCCGAGATCGACTGATTCGTCGAACGGATCCACCAGTTGCGGTCGTTTGTCCAACGATGGTGCAGGTTCGGCCACGGCAAACGGATCATTGGCAGGAAGATTCTGAGACGCTTCGTGGAAGACCCCGATCCGTTGCAGAGCCGCCAGTTGGTTTTCGCCGTTTTTTTCGTCAGGGCGATTCAATTGAGCGACGTTGAATGCCAGAGAGAATTCGGCCCAGGGGTTGTGGCAGCGAATGCACTCCATGCGGGATGGAAACTTCCACATCTGGCGCCGACTGCCGGCTGGAGCGGTTTCGTCATTGATCTCGAAAGTGGTCGCCGCGCCTCCAGCTTCGACGAGTTCAGCATCGGTCTGGTTGGCATTCCAGCGGTAGCTGTAACCTCGCCAGTCGTACCCGTTGAAGTGAAGAATCTGTGTTTCTATTTTTCGTTTCGACGCAGGCTCGCCGCGAACCATTTCAAGCGACAGCGTTTTCATCAGCACCGCGTCGTCGGGGAAATTCATCGTTCGCTTAAACATCGAGCCGTCAACTAGCTTAGGGCCATTCTGCAAACCGATCGAGCTGCCGTTTGGTAGTCCAATCCATCGTTCAGCGGTGGCGTAGTCCGACCACTGGTCCGCCTGAATCGAAAACGGAACAACGCCGTCAGCCGGTTCGTGGCTGCCAACCGACTGAAACAGTCCAGTCTCGCTCAGCCGTTTCGGGAAGGCAGCCTGAGTGTTTACGACGTCGTTTCGAACTATCTCGTGAATCGTGCCGCTGTCGTGATCGAGCAGGAGTAATTCTCCGTCGTTGCGCTCAGCAAACGCGACGATACGAACGGAGGGTTCAAGCAGTTCCTGACGCTGGCCGAATTTCTCCCCGTCGACAGGAATGCTCCAGAAGCGTCGTGTTTCCCAGTCACCAAAAATGTAGTGTCCGTTGAGTTCCGGCAGACGTTTGCCGCGATAGACGAAGCCACCAGTAATCGACGCTCCTTCTGTATGCGGGATTTCGGCTACCGCTGGAACGATGGGCGTGGGCCCCGGTTGTCGTTCTGCGTGAACCGGTTGCTGACCTTCAAACAGGCTCCACCCGAAATTATCTCCGGCATTCGCCTGGTAAACGAGTTCCCACAATTCCCAGCCGACATCACCGACCCATAGCTTTCCCGTTTGGCGGTCGAAGCTCATCTTCCAGGGGTTGCGCATGCCATAGGCCCAGACTTCACCGCGTGCGCCGTCCAGTTTCACGAACGGATTGTCGTCGGGAATTGAGTACGCCTGACCGGCTTGCGCTTGATCAACATCGATTCGCAGGATGGAGGCCAGAAGATCGCTGATGTCCTGGCCTGTGTTGAGTCCGTCTGGTGGAAAGGCTGCTCCACCATCGCCGGTTGAGACATAGAGCATTCCGTCAGGACCGAACTTCAGACAGCCACCATTGTGACCACCCGCCTTCCAACTGATGATGAGAGTTTCCGAATCAATGATCGCTCGCGGCGGATCGTTTCCGTCGGCCTTGACCTCGACGACTCGCGTGCCGTCGGGAGATTCCCCACCTTTGGACTTTGGGTAATTCACGGTGTAGCAAACGTAGCACTTGCGATTACTGGTAAATTCCGGATGAAACGTCAGACCATATACCGATCCGATCGTCGCCTCACTCCCTTCCCCGAGCATCGCGTTGAGTCGACCAAGCAGTGCGTTGACGTCCAGAAACAGGTCCGCTTGTTTGCAGTGCGTGTCATTCGGGATCGAATAGATTCTCCCTTTCTGTTCGGCAACAAACAGCCGATCCGTCGAAGGAGCGTTCGTCAAAACCGTCGGCTGTTCGAAGTTGAGCTGCTGAAAGACTTGCTGAGCACGATAGGGCAGCGGCGGTTCCGGGCTTCCTTTTACGCGGGACGTTGCCCACGGTTGCCGATGTCTGATCTCGCCAGCTGTCCTGTTCAGGTCATCAGCGGAAATCGATGTGAGACACGATCCCTGCAGAATCAACGCAACCCCATAGGCGAGCAGTTGGAATTTACTGTTACTTGGAAGCGTTTTCATGGTCCGAGCCTTCCGTGATTCAACAAACATTCATTAATTCTTTGGCGATTGGTTGAGTCTACGTATTTGTTCTTCAGCTCTCTTGCGAAGATGGGTCTGGGAGTTTTCTTCGATAAGGACGGAGTTGTAGTCGTCCAGCGCTTTGCTCTTCATTCCAGCCGCTGCAAGCGTGTCGCCGCGTGCGAGCAGCATGACATTTCGCCAGAAACCGGTTACTTTTTCGAAGTTGACAGCGTTGAATGTTGCCAGGGCTTCATCAAATTTACCCTGCCTGGCGAGGATACCTGCAGCCTTGTCAACTGAGCGGAATTCATCGGCACCGCCAATGTTTGTCTTGGATTCGAAGTTTTGCCGATAAGCGAGGAGCGCTCCTTCATCATCATTCAGGATCAATTCTCGATTACCGCCCATCAGGAGGATGATGCTCGTCCGAATCCTCGTGTCGGGTGTGTGAGCCAATGCTGCCTGGAAGTCTGCTTCTGCGGCGTTTCCATTTCTCACAACCGTGTACGCTTTGCCTCGCGCGAAGGCTCCGGCACCGATCTGCCAGAACGGCCACTTGCTCAAATCTTCATTGCCGAACTTTTCCACAACTTCTTCGCCCCGTCGTTGAGCTAGCAGGTTTTCCATAAGCACCGTATTCGCTACTGCGTCGATTGGAATCTGATCGGCCAGGTCTTCTGCACGCGCGTAGTCTCGCAGGTTTCGCGCGAAGCCAACGGCGTGTTGCAGTGCGTCGGATTTCTGAAATTCTGTCACTTTCTTTCCAGCGGCCAGAGCGACGTAGGCCGTTATCGCATCCTTCCATTTTCGAGCACTCATCAGTTTTGCCGCAGCGCGACTGGCGATCAGATAATCAGTAACCGTTTCGTCGGCAGAGAACTGATGCGAGTTTCCTCCGTAAAAATGAGCGAACTTCATCGGCTTGTGGAAACCGGCAGTTCCGGTTGGTGAGAACGCGGAATACTCTGAACCATGCTCACGAATACGCTGCCGGCAGATGTTGATGTGCCAGGGCAGACTTTGTGTCGGCTTGCGGCCGATGACCTGGTGCAGCGGATCATTTTCGTCCTGAGTGATCGGGATGCGAATTTCGACCGTCCAGAATCCATCGCCCGCCTGGGTGGCGACTTCGGCCTGAGAAGACCAGTTGAACCAGTTGTTGCGACTGGCACCGCGGTCGAGATCGATCAAGACACCTGCCGGATTGACGGCGATCTGGTAATAACTATGCGAGTCAGTGTCGAGCAGGATTTCGACGGCGTCGCCGTACCAGATGGCCTGATCTCCGTTCTTCTTTGTGGCGATGTTCAGCGTCTCGCTCGGTTGATCTTCGCATCGCAGAGCGACGTAGAGGTTGTTACCTCGCCACAGTGTCTTGATCAATGTGTTGTAAATCGGAAGACGGCCCGTCTGAAGTTCGAGCATCCGGCCCGTTGAGGCGACCGGGCATTTCTCCCAAGGGTCTTCATCCAGTTTTCCGTCGATGGTGATGGGCGTTCGCGGTTCGCCTCCAACGAGTCTCAGTTTTGGCACCGGACCGCGTTTCTGTGCCAGTTGGACGGTTTTGTTTCGCAGTCCGTTAAGGTAGTTGTCGACCAGTTTTATGCGTTTCGCAAAGACGGCATCTTCGGTTGTCGTTGAATCAGGCACTCTGGCCTTTGCGGCCGTAAACAGTCGCAGGGCATGGCTGGCTTTGTCGCCATCCTGTTCCATCTCTCTCCAGTTCTGTTCGCAATATCGGAAGAACGATCGCATTTCGTCAGCGGCGGGGCCGTAGAAGAGTTGGCAGTATTCATCAAACAGCGCGACGGCGTCCTGCTCCTTGCCGCCCCAGTACATTCTGGCCGTGAAGTAGAGCAGAAAATGGTTGTAGCCGATGGCATTTTCTTTGAAGTCCATCGTGATCCAGATGTCTTCACCGCGAGACGCCCCCTTGGTGGCGTTGATACTTTCACCCATCACGCGAGGGATATACGCGGGCAGATAGAACCCTCGCCCGGTAAACGGGTAGTTCTCGAAGATCTCGACCGGACTGTCGGTTTTCTTCGACCACTCCTTCCGCAGCGTGCGAAGGTCGTCTCGGTCCGGACTCGTCGGACGCCGGCCACCGACAATGATGACCTGCACGTTCGGCTCCAGCTTGTCGATGCTGCTCGGCGGCGCGGTGTAGACCCCGTAGGCGCAGTTGGAAATCTTCTTACCAGGGTGCGTCTGACCGACTTCCTTCGCAACGCGATTGACGAATTCCCACACGTAGTTGGAAAGCGAACCACGATAACCGAGTTCCGGCGACTCTTTGCCTTCGCACCGTTTGCACTGACAGATCGCGGTGTAACCATCCGGAGGCATGATCGAGACGACGTCCATGTCGTAATGGTCGAATTGAACGTTCGCGAATTCGACGGCCTCGCGAAACAATTCTTCGTTGGAATAGCACAACTGGTGATTCTTCACTCCCGGATGCGTATGTCGCTTTCCTCCGTAGAGTGCGAACCAGTCTGAGTGGTGCGCGAGCGTGTGTTCGTTATCGGTCATGCGATCCAGTCCGTGGGCAGCCTGCCGTCCGAACGGTTGCCGCGTGCCGAGCCGAAATCCCCACATCATTGCGTCGTGGCCGTAGACGCTGGTGCGAAAGTTCAGAATCCGCATCGGAAAGTCGGGCCGTACGATTTTGTCGATCCTCGGCAGGTCGATCGTCTTTGCCTTCGGCACGATCTCGCCAAGTTCACCCGGCATGTACCAGCGCACGCCGAGATCACGAAGAAATCCGCACACGGCATTGAACGAGCCACGTTCATCGTAAGTCCAGACGTTGATGTGGCCGGCCTTGTCGACCTTCTGCTCGTTGGGGGTCCCAAACAGCGAGTTCGAACCCGAGTAATGCTTGTGTAACTGCGAGTGCGTGTAGCCCCAGTTCTTGCCGGTGATCCTGTTCCAGGCTTGCTGCATTCTGCCGCTGGCGATGTCGTTGTTACTCCGCGGCCAGGGTTCGGTCGGCGCGAAGTCAGTGTCGCTCCCAATCAGCACGAGCCAGTCCTTGCCTGACACGATTCGGTAGGCACCATCCTGCAAGCCATCGCTTGTGATGCCCAGTTTCTCCGTGTGCCGACTCTGCCCGACGTAAATCTTCACCGGGACATCGCTGCTCGGTTCGTCCCCAATCGGCAGCGTCGCCCCCGAGATTTTCTCGACATAAGTCTGCAACTCAGCCGCCGCCAGCCGAGTCGTCCTGGGTGGCGACTCCTCAATGATGATCTCAGCTCTCGGCTGATCATCTTTGACAAGAAATGACTGAGCACCCACAGTTTGAGCCACAGAGGCAGAGATGAAAAACAGGGCTGGTATCAAGATGTATTTCATAGTGGCGAATTCTAATCCCGTGAGCGGTCAGAATTCATTCGTCTGGATCAAGTCCGAATTCGAAACGTCACCTGACGGGTGATCGGCGCGGTGAGCACGATCTGCAACAATCCTCAATCGAGCGACCTGATAGTATTGTACGATCGTCGATCGAGAGTCGCTCCACTCTTTCACTTTGAGACGCATTGATGTCCGGACGTTTTGAAACGAGTCGCCGTTTGTTTGAACGGTCGAAGGATGACGAAAAGTCGAACAACGGCGGGCATCATTCGAAGAAGGTTCAGGCGACCGAGCGGTCGGCTCGGGAGTTGATTTTCAGCTTCCTGGAGTTGTTACGACCTCATCAATGGGCGGTGGGGATGTCGCTGGCGACCGCGACTCTGGCAACGGGGTTGGCTCTTGTTCCTCCGGCAGCGACAAAGTTTGTCGTTGATTATGTGTTGGTTGATACGGCGCTGCCTGAGAGTTTTCCGAACTGGTTGCCACAGGATCGACGGACGTTGTTGATCTCGATAATCGCGGGTGTGCTTGCCCTATCGTTCCTCAAGGTCGGGGCTCACATATTCGGACGGTGGCACGCGACGCGAATCACGATGCTGATTCGCATGGCCGTACGGAAACGAACTTTCGAGCACGCGATTCGGTTGCCGCTGCATCGTGTGCAGGAATTGAAATCAGGCGGGGCGGCCAGCATTGTGCGACAGGATGCCGAAGGTGTCGGCGATCTTCTGTTTGGCCTGATCTACAATCCGTGGCGAGCGATCGTGCAACTCGTCGGAACGCTGTTGATCCTCTCGCTGGTTGACTGGCGATTGCTGCTCGGGGCGATTGTCATCATGCCGATCGTGTTTCTGACCCACAAAGCCTGGATCGGCCGCATTCGACCTCAGCATCGCGGCGTCCGTGCTCAACGGGAAGAAGTCGACGCTCTGGTGACCGAATCGTTCGGTGGAATGCGCGTCGTTAGGGCTTTCGGTCGGCAACGTACCGAGACCAACCGAGTTATGCGCGGGAACCATCTGATGGGACGTCGTCAGCTTTATGCGTGGTGGCTGACCCGAACAATCGAAGTCGTCTGGTCCACGTTGATTCCTCTGGCGAGTGCCTTCCTCCTGGTTTATGGCGGCTGGCGAGTGCTTGACGGCGTACTCACACTTGGCGACCTGATGATGTTTCTGGTTTACCTGTTGATGATGTTGGGGCCGGTATCGGCGCTCGCGCAAAGTGCGGCGCAGTTGCAGAATGGTCTGTCGGGTCTTGATCGGATACTTGACCTGATGGACGAGCCTCGCGAAATGTTGAACGCAGATTCGACGGTCGTCAGGAAAGACTCCGTCAAAGGTCACATCGAGCTTCGCGATGTCAGCTTTAGATATCCGAACACGGAAGAGCTCGCGTTGAAGGATGTTTCGCTGGACGTCGCGGCAGGAGAGACAATCGCGTTCGTTGGACCGAGCGGCGCTGGCAAGACGACGCTTTCGAATCTCGTCGCCAGGTTTTACGACCCAACCGAAGGGCAAGTGTTCCTTGACGGTCAGAACGTCTCAGAGATCGAAGTCGAGAGTTTTCGTCGACTGCTGGGGATCGTTGAGCAGGACGTGTTCCTTTTTGACGGAACGATCGCTGACAACATTGGATACGGCGGTCAGCACGCTTCGGCAGCGCAAATTCAGCATGCCGCCGAAGTCGCGAATATTCGCGACTTCGTTGAGGGTTTGCCGCAATCATATGACACGCTGATCGGCGAACGTGGCGTGCGACTCAGTGGCGGACAACGACAACGTGTCGCCATTGCTCGAGCGGTTCTTGCTGACCCAAAGATTCTGATTCTGGACGAAGCAACCAGTAACCTCGACACCGAAAGTGAGCGGCTTATTCAAACGGGCCTGACGGAACTGATGAAGGATCGAACCAGCTTCGTGATCGCACACCGTCTGAGCACGATCACTCACGCAAACCGGATCGCTGTCATCGAAGAAGGGCTCATCACAGAAATCGGCACTCACACCGAATTGATGAGCAGGCACGGCAAGTACCGCGAGATGGTCACGGTTCAGACATCTAACGTGTCTGGCATTGAGCCCGCTTGAGAGGTTCTTTCCGGGTGGCAAACGCGGCTCGGAAAACTGTCAGGAAAGTATTTGCTTAATCACGTGGCCATGCACGTCGGTCAGGCGGAAGTCGCGACCGGCGTGATGGTAAGTGAGTCGTTCGTGGTCAAATCCCAGGCAATGCAGCATGGTTGCTTGCAGGTCATGGACGTGGACCGGGTTTTCCACGATGTTAAAGCCAAAGTCGTCCGTCTTGCCGATTGACATGCCGGGACGGATGCCGCCGCCAGCCATCCAGACGGTATAGGCCTGCGGATGATGGTCCCTTCCCAGAGATCGTCCCAACGCTGGATTCGTTTCGACCATCGGAGTGCGTCCGAATTCGCCGCCCCAGACAACCAGCGTATCGTCCAGCAGACCTCGCTGTTTCAAATCTGTCACCAGTGCCGCGCTGGCCTGGTCGGTTGCTTTAGCATTGTTTTTGACGTTGCCTTCGACGTTACTGTGAGCGTCCCAGCCGTTGTGGTAGACATTCGTAAATCGAACACCTCGCTCGATCATTCGCCGTGCCAGCAAACATGAACGAGCGAACGACGGCTTCGCAGGATTGACTCCATAGAGATCGAGAGTCGCTTTGGATTCGCTGCTAAGGTCCATCAGTTCGGGAGCGGATGTCTGTAGTCGCGCAGCCATTTCGAACGATGCCATGCGTGTGGCAATTTCAGGATCGCCGACGGCGCCGAGTCGTTCACGATTCAGGTCGTTGATCAACGAGTACGTTGCTTGCTGTTGTTGCTGGCTGATACCTGATGGAGTCGAGACGTTGAGAATTGGATCGCCCTGGCTGCGGAACGGAGTGCCGGTGTATAGAGTCGGTAGAAATCCGCTTGACCAGAGTGCCGCGCCGCCGCTCAGGCCACCAGAATTCGTCATGACGACATAAGCCGGCAGGTTTTCAGTTTCTGCGCCGAGACCGTACAGCACCCAGGAACCAAGACTTGGTCGCCCAGGCTGTCCGAATCCGGTGTTGAAGAACAGTTGAGCCGGTGCGTGATTAAACTGGTCAGTGTGGACTGACCGAATCATGCAGATGTCGTCGACGATTTTTGACAGGTGCGGCAACGCTTCGGAAACCTCGGCCCCACTTTCGCCGTGTTTCGCAAACTTGAACCGTGGTCCCAGCACGGACGCGTCGGAGCGAATGAAAGCGTAACGCTGATCGCCGATTACGGACGGGGGAAGCGGGTTGCCTTCCAGTTTGCTGAGCAGAGGTTTTTGATCAAACAGCTCAAGCTGGCTTGGTGCCCCAGCCATAAAAAGCTGGATGACGCGTTTTGCTGAAGGTTCAAAGTGCGGTTGGCGGACGGCGAGTGGTGCTGTAGATGAGGCTCCACTGGCAATGCCAGTCGCACCGTTTGTCAACAGGCTCGCGAGTGCCATCTTGCCGAGACCGTAGCCGCAGTCGCGCAGAAAGTATCGACGAGCAACATCGAGGCCCGATGGCGGAATCTGTGAATTCGGGTTGTTGTTCATTCTTGTATCAGTTCTTTGTCAACGTTTCGTCCAGGCTGAACAACGCTCGCGCGACGTTCGTCCAGACGTCGAGTTCGACGGCGTTTTCATCGACAGGCATTGGCTCTGTGGGCAACGGATTCAATTTTCCCACCGCAGGTTCGTCTGCTTTTTTATCGGAAACAACTTCCGATTTATTTTTTGGAAGTGAAGTCGGGGGCTGATCAGCACCGTTCTTTACTGTCTTGTCTCTTGTCGTTTGTTTGGTAGAAGCCTTCTTTTCGGCTGCAGCTTTTTGAACAGCTTCTCTGGCTGCTTTCTCCGCAGCCTTCTGTCTGGCAGATTCTTCAGCAGCCGCTTTTTTTAACGCGGCTTTGAACTCGTCAAGTCTGGCTGCCTCGTGTTCAATTCGGATCCGTGCGCGTTGGATGTCAACGAATGTGGACAGGCGAGCTGTTTCTGTAACAGACGGCTGGCGAGTCATGACTCGCTGAAATGCGAGTGCGATTCGTGAGGCGTCGTCTTTCTTGATTGTCGCCAGTTTACCGCCCAGAGCCCTCGCTGCTTCGAGGAACATTTCATCATTCAGCAGTGTGAGGGCCTGCAAGGCCGTGTTGGAAACGTCCCGCCGAGCGACACAGCTCTCGCCGCTGGGAGCGTCGAACGTGGTCAGCATGGCGAACGGAGCGGTCCGCTTCTGATAGATGTAGATGCTGCGGCGATGTCGATCCTCGCCCGTGCTTGCGTTCCATTTCGGGCGTCCGAATGAGGTTTCGCTGATTCCATCTGTTTGAGGCGGGCGCACGGGTGGACCTCCCTGCTTCAGCGAAAGAAGTCCAGCCGATTTCAACACTACGTCGCGGATGATTTCAGCTTCGAGGCGTGTGCGAGGGAATCGAGCGAGAAGCCGCGTTGCGGAAATGTCGGATTTTCCGACGACGTTGGGGCTGGTCGATTTTTCTGGAAATGTTGATGTTTGTCGATATGTCGAACTCAACGCGATCTTCCGATGCAGAGACTTAATTGACCAGCCGTTTTCCACAAGCGAAACAGCCAGCCAGTCGAGGAGTTCAGGATGCGACGGCGCTTCGCCCTGCATCCCGAAGTCGTCCACCGTTTTTACAATTCCGGTTCCGAAGAACGCGGCCCAGTGACGATTGGCAACGACACGCGCAGTTAACGGGTTGTCTGGTGAGACCAGCCACCTGGCGAATTCAAGCCGGTTCTTAGGTCTGTTGTCAGGGAATTGGTGCAACGCTGCGGGCACCCCTGCTTCGATCAGGTTTCCAGGTTGAAGGTACTCACCTCGGTTGTGCAGATGAGTCGGCCGAGGATTCGCAGTCGGTCGTTCAGCCAGGACAGGAACTTCTAATGATTTTGGACGCCGTCTTAGATTTTTGATCTTTGCAGCCTGTTCAGCAAGCTGAGGGGCGTGGAGAAGAAACTCGTCTTTCAGTAGTCGACGATCTTCCGGAGTCAGGTTCCCGTCAGATGTTTGCATCAGTGTTTCGATGTCTGTCGACCATTCCCGAGCTGCAATATCTCCGTCCGCGTTAACTGCTGACAACCGAAACCGTCCGAGTGAACTGGCAAAGTGACGCCCGAACGTCATTTTCAATTTGAGCGACTTGCCAGTTGCCAGTGGCTCACTTAGTAAATAAACGGCGACGCTGCGTTCTCCGGGCCGACTGGCCGCCGACCATCCGGTTTGCAAGTCGCCGTCGATGGTTAATGAGGCACTAACCGGGTTGGTGCCAAATTGATTTTTGGCGTAGCTATGTGACGCTGATTTGATGTCAACAGGCTGGCCATCGAGCGACATCACAAACTCATTCAGAAAGAAGTCGCCTTTGCGACCTTCGTAATAGGTCGAGCCTGGCCCGTGTGCCGGCAACCGTTCGTCCGGCAGCGCTTCCAGCCTTATCGCTGTTGCACCGGTGGGAACGTCGCGGAAAGTCAGTTCGTACGTGTCGAACTTGGTGGTGTCTCCGGATGCAAATACAGAACCGTCAGGCTGCACAGTCAAATGTGGGAGATTCGACTTGAGATCAGACGGGTGCATGAATTGCCAGGCGACTGCGAGTTGACGTTCCTTTGCTAACCAGTCTGCGAACGCTGCTTCCAGGTTAGCATCCCGCATTTTGATATCCTGGCTATCTTCGACCGGCCAGAGTTCCGACAAACGAGCAAGCTGCTTTTCGGCTTCGCCAAGGTTGCGTGCATAACGTTGTTCGGCCGCGGGGACCGGCAGGTTGAGGTCTGGTTCGTCGGTGTTGTTCAAGAACGCCATTAGTCCGAAATATTCGCGATGCGTAATCGGGTCGTACTTGTGAGTGTGACACTGGCAACAGCCGGTAGTCAGGCCGAGCCATGTTGTGCCGGTTGTCGCGACGCGATCTGTCATTGCATAAAAACGAAACTCCAGCGGATCGATGCCGCCTTCTTCGTTCAGCATCGTGTTCCGATGAAACCCCGTTGCGATTCTTTGATCTACCGTCGCGGCGGGCAACATATCGCCGGCTACCTGCTCAATCGTAAACTGATCGAACGGCATGTCCGCGTTCAACGCTCGAACTACCCAGTCTCGGTAAGGCCACATCGTGCGGTTGCGGTCTTTTTCGTAGCCATTCGTATCGGCGTATCTTGCGAGATCCAGCCAGCGCCGAGCCCAACGTTCGCCGTACTGTGGCAGTTCAAGCAGGTGGTCAACGAGAACCGCATATGTGGCGACGTTCAAACGGCCGTCTGAATCGGTGAGCCTAGCAAGCCACTTGTCGGCTTCTTCAGGATCCGGGGGGAGTCCGACCAGGTCAAGGTGTACTCTTCGAATAAGAGTTCGGGCGTCGGTCGCCTGCGAAGGCTTCAGCGATTCGGCCTCAAGTCGCGCGAGTATGAATCGATCGATCTCGTTTGATCCCCAATCTGCATCGGCAACCTGCGGTATCGCTGGAAGTGTCGGGCGGATGAACGACCAGTGTTGTTCGTACTTGGCGCCGGAATCGATCCAGCTTTGAAGTAACAGTTTCTGTTCCTGGGTTAATGACTTATTTGACGCTGGAGGTGGCATCTGTTCATCAGGATCGTCCGACAGGATACGACGGACCAACTCGCTGTGAGACGACTTGCCTGGCACGATCGCTGCCGACTCCATATCGCCTTGCGTCGCGGCTTCGAACGAATCCAACCGAAGGTCGGCCTCCCGGACCTCTTCGTCAGGCCCGTGGCAGTAAAAACATTTGCCTGAAAGAATAGGTCTGATGTCGCGGCTGTAGCTGACGGAGTCGTCTGCCTCCACTGCGTTGAGGTTTCCGGTTGAAATTATCAACAGGATCCACGCCAGTTTCAAACAGTGGGTACTTGCGAATTCTGTGTGCAGGATCATGTCCATTGTTCCAGTTTTCGACTGCCGTCCGCGGCGACCGCTACCTTTAAATTCTTTAATACTCACAAGTGAAGTCGGATTCTTGTAGATTTGCAGTAGCTGTTTGGACATTCTGCGCACGGCCCAAAATCTAATGGAGTAAACAGTTGGAAATGTTAAGTCTGGCAGAATGTATTCGTTGCGAGCTTTTCACTTCAGTGCACTTTAGCGGAACAATCAAAAGGTGTGCTATTGGCATTTAAAAATGCCTTTTAGAAACGGATCAGTTAGCTCCGATCGACAGTACCCTGCAGCGGACGCTTCCGTTTCGGCCGCGGCAGATCAGTCGATCGTCGCCCGTCAGAATGCAGGATCCCTGCGAGCCAACTTTGCCACCCAACCACAATTCTTTGCCCGTGGCTACTTCCAGCCCGACGAGTTTGTCCAGGTTTTTCGACTATCCTGCGAGATAGACACGGCCGTCGACGATGAGCGGAGAAGTGCTGCCTCTGTCCACTCAAGCTTTCCACAATTCGCCCTTGATCCTCGTCATGCCGTTCCTGCCGGACGACTCGGAGGAAATGTCGTCTCGATCAGGGCCTCGCTCGTACTGCCAGTCGACGCTTTCAGTCGGAGTGATTGCCAGCAGCGTTATCGAAACATCTAGTGAGCGTGACATGAGAATCATGATTCCAGCTTGAAACTCGACATTGTCGTTGGAGATCGGATTAGTCAAGGATGCTTTATCAATTGTGTGGTCAGGTGCCGGTGCGGTACACCCTTGCCAGTTTTCTGCATTATCATTGTTTGAAATTGTCGCCAACTACTTGTGCCTCTGGATATTGAACGTTGAGCATAGCCGCTGTTCTTCTGATTCTGGCATCTGCGTTTATGCATGCCATCTGGAACCTGCTGGCGAAGCGAGCGGGTGTTGGTGGAGCAGTTTTCGTCTGGCTCTTTACGGCCTGTTCGTCATTGTTGCTCTGGCCGGTAGCGGTTGCCGTCTATCTCGTTGAAAAACCCGACATTGGCTGGCCCGGCTTTGGGGGGATGTGTGTAACTGCCATTCTGCACTTGCTCTACTTCATTGTGCTGCAGCGAGGATACCGCGTTGGAGATCTGTCGCTCGTTTACCCACTAGCTCGTGGAACGGGCCTGACGCTTTCAACGATCATGGCTGTTGTGATTCTCTCCGAACGTCCAGGTCCGGTGACGATTGGCGGTCTCGTGCTGGTCGTTCTCGGCGTCGTTCTTTTGACATGGCGAGGCAAATCGCCCGAGTCAGAGGAGAAAACTCGGGCCGCCATCAAATGGGGGATTCTCTGCGGGATGAGCATCGGCGTGTACAGCGTTTGGGACAAGTACATGGTCAGTGGCGTCAATGTGCCGCCCGTGCTGCTGGAACTGTTTACCGGCTTCGCCCTCTGCGTAATGCTGACACCGCACGCGTGGACAAAGCGAGACATGGTCCGCAGCCTATGGTCGAGCCATCGGCGGGAAGTCATCGGAGTTGCGATTCTTGCCCCGGCGTCGTACATACTTGCTCTGACCGCAATGTCGTTTACCCCGTTAAGTTCCGTCGCTCCTTCGCGCGAGATCAGCATCCTGATTGGTGCAGTGCTCGGTACAAGATTCCTCGGTGAGCAACACACGACGCGGAGGCTGATTGCGGCCGGTTCGATGGTGTTCGGCGTGATCGCCATCGCTCTTGGCTGATCGGCAGGGTGGGCAGTGCCCAGGATTACAAGAGCGATTGGCGGGTGGTGACCACGCTGCAATTTACGCGATGCTTGAACGCCACGTTTAGGGGACGCGTTATTCATACTTCGCGCGGAGCATCTTTGCGGCGGCGACTTCGTTCTTGAGTTTGGTATAGACCTCGTCAACGTCCACCTTCGCTGCTGACCCCGGCGCGAATCCACATTCCGGATTCAGTACGATGCGCTCGGGCGCGACGTGTTGCAGAGCCTGTTCGACGCGAGC
Organism: uncultured Planctomyces sp.; assembly: GCA_937904325.1. GTDB lineage: Bacteria > Planctomycetota > Planctomycetia > Planctomycetales > Planctomycetaceae > JABMPE01. The sequence continues at coordinate 15,608 of CALGTK010000395.1, read as the reverse complement.
GACGATGGTTTCGGGTGAATCCACTTCGCCAGGCAACGTACTGACGACGCCGAGGCCGATCTCCACGTGTTCGGGCAATTGGCCCAGTACTGCCATTTCACCGACACCCGGAGTTGTAAATTCCATCGTGATGTGACCAACGTCGAGCGTTCGTAACTGCTGCATGATCGGTTCGTAGCTGCCTTGATGTTGTGCTTCGCCTCGGGCACGTGCTCCCGCACGGCGGCATAGATGCACGGCGAGCCTGACGTCTTTGAAATCGGCGACGACCTGATTATCCATATCGACGGCGAAGTCCGCCGCCTGATCTGGATTCTCGTAACCGGCTCGGACTTCCGGGTCGACGAACAGGCACAGATGTGGGTCGTCGATCTGGATGATCGAGACGCCTTCGGCTCTCAGCAATTCAATTTCGTGACGCAGGATGGGCACGCAGTCACGAACAAACGCTTCGCGTGTCGGGTACGCTTTCGATGATGCTTCTGCATCCCACATCCGTTCTCCCAGGAGAGCGGGAGCTGGCAACGTGGCTTTGATCTGGCGACTGGTCAGCTTCTTAAGAAAAGCGACTTCCCTGGCGATGAAGCCAGGAGTCTTTGGCGAGAGCTTGTCGACGACAACTGTCCACGGTCGTCCGTCCGCCGGATTTACACTCAGCTCGAAGCCATGAGCGAGTTCGGCGATTACGCCGATGTACGATTTTCGCCACCACTCGCCGTCAGAAACGACATCCAGTCCCGCCGCTTCCTGCAGAGCAACGACGGAACGTATCGCCGACCCCATCAGACGCTGGTAATCGTCGCCAGAATACGGGCAGTCGTCAGCAATCAGATCTTTCACGAAATCAGGTCGTGGCATGGAACCGATGATCGATGTCGGAAAGAGAAGTTTGTCAGCCATCGGGCGTATCCTGCTAGAGTCGAGTTTCAGCTATTTGGTGAGATGTCGTTCGGTCCAGAACTGCCGTGCGTATTCAAAGTCCTGCTGAGTATCGACTTCGATGTACCCGCCGGGCGTATCAACGTGAACCATTTTTGTTCCCGCTTCAAGCATGTCCTGCATAAGGTGAATCATATAGGCCTTCTCGAAGACCTTCGCTTCTCGATATGGCTGCCCGGCAAACTCTTCGCGACGTGCGTGGTAGAGTTTCTTCAGTGCCTCGGCTCCAGTGGTTGAAAATTTCGCCAGTCCGATGAATTCGCCATACGCGTCCGCTTCTGGGATTTCACGATGCAGGCGAGTCACGCTGCCGTTTGCAACGGTCACTTTTTCGGCGTCGTCGCTGGGGTGTTCGGTTCGATGTTCGTATCGAGTCAGCCATCCTGTGTCGACGGCCAGTGCGATGTCATCAGCGTTTCGCAACATTCCGTCGATGATCCTCGGAGTGAACAGGACGTCGGAGTAGCAGCACATAAACGGTTCATCCATGAGATCTTCGGCGTACATCAGTGAAGCGAGAATGTTGTTGGTCGGCCATTCGACGTTGTGGCGGAATGTGAATTCCGGGTGAGCTTCCTGCACCGTTTCAATTCGATAGCCGCCAATGAAGGCAATGTCCGTGACACCGTTCTGGCGAAACGCATCGACCGCCCAGTCGAGCATTCTCTGCCCGGCGACTTCGGCAAAACACTTAGGAGTGTCTGCGGTGGTAGGCATCAGTCGGCTGCCGCGGCCGGCTCCGATTATAATCGCTCTCATAACGTTACCGTTCGTCGGTGATGACCATGATGGATGAAATCAAGGCGACTCCGCAGCCTCCCAGACCGGCTGCCAGAGTCCAGGTGACCTGATCGCCGAAGCTGACTACGTAGTTCGAAAAGAAGTAGGCAATTCCCATAACGGCAAACGCCGACGTCGCAATCCCCAGGCGGCGAATTTTGAACGATGCCAGCATAAACAAAATGCCGGCAGACATTGCCAGCGTGACAGTCTGAGGTGCTTCTTCGATGATGAGTGCCGCAATCATTGACAGCAGCCCGACTGTTCCTGTGAGTTTCGGAACGAACGATGGCAGAAACCCAACTCGATTGGACGTTGTATTCCATAGAAGAGACACGCATCCGGCCGCGGCGAATGCCCAGCCGGCCCAGATCCAGATCGCGATCTGCCATCCACCGTGTGCCGCGTCGGAAAAGTACCCGGTGACGACGTCCCCCGTCGCGGCACCCATATACCCCATGAAGTTCACGAAGCCGGCCGCTGCCGCAGTTGTTCCGCGGTGAGCCAGATCGGCGGGCGCCGTCCCGACCAGCAGTACCTGGGGACCGTAGATGCAGAACCCCAGCGCAACCAGCAGCACACAAAGGACGCCTGTCGCCCACCATTCCGTGCTGCGGGCGACAGCTTCGTAAAGCAATGTCGTCAATCCAAGTAGAACGAGCAATCCGCAAATTACAGGTGCTCGGCGGCTGTTGAAATATCGGTCGGTTGCCCAGCCGGAAAGGTACGCTCCCGCGGCCGCACCCGGCGCGATCAGGCAATACTTCAGCCCCGACTTACCGATGGTGGTTTCCTGGATTTCGATCAGGTGTGTCAGACCCCAATCAAGGAACCCATACCGGCACGCGTTTAACAGCCCGAGAGAAATCCCAAGGAGCCACAATCCGGGATTGAACAGTGTCAGATAGAGATTTACTCGAAGCGAACCACGCTCGAATTTCGGCGTAGAGACATTGTTCGCGTCGGATACTGCTGTCTCGGTGGGCGACTCTCGCAGAAGGAGCAGCATGCCGATTCCACAGGCCGCCAGCATTACGGATGGGACAAACACCGCGCCACGCCACCCGAAGTATTCGACAGAGTAGCTTGCGATTACGTAAGTCAGTCCGAGCGTAATCTGATAGCCGGTCCCGATGATGCCCAGTACTTTGCCTCGCCGCAAAACAGGAAACCAGTTCCCGATGACACGCATGCAGGGTGTCCAGCCGAGTGATTGGCAGTAGCCATTGCAGGCCCACACGAACAACAGGAAATAGAATCCCGTACCCAGTCCGAATGTCACATTGAGAGCTGCCGAGCCGAACATGCCGATGGCCAGAAGAAGCCGCGGCCGAATGTGTTCAGAGAGCTGACCGTTGAGCAACTGGCCAAAAGCGTAGGCCATCTTAAGCGACGCCAGAATCCAGCCGATTTCTTCGCCGCTGAGTCCCAGTCCGCCCGAGGCCTCGGGAGCCTTTAAACCAGAAACCGCGGCTGAAAGATTTGTCCTGCAAAAATAGAACGCCCCATAAGTGAACCACAGCGTCCACATCACGGTGTTCTCGCCATGAATCGGATTTGATTCACGGAGTTCGGACGATATTTCAGACCCTTGCTCGGACACTACGACTCATTTCGTTTGGCAGGACAGCGGCCCCGCAGGATGAGCGAATTGATCGAAATTATCAATTCCTGCAAAGTCGAAGTCGACAGAGTGCTTTATTCAAAGCTTGATCAGACACGCTGGTTGCATGCGAAAAAATCGGTGATAGCTTCTTCAGGCACTGGCGTATCGGAAAATTTAGATGTGTTTTAGATTGGGGATCGAAGCCAGCTTCAACAGCCCGCTGTCGCTAATCTGAACACCAACCATGCGCAATGATCGCAACTGCGGATACTGCTTCAGCGAAGCGACTCCGGAATGAGTCACGTCGGAGTTGTCGACAGTAGATTGATGTGAGATTTTTCAAGGTGGTCAATGCAGCAAGCCCGGCGTCGCGTAAGCGATGTTACCGACAGATGAAGCGTCTGAAGTTGCCGTAACTTCGCAAGCCTGCGAACCCGGCGTCGTTCCAACGCCGACAAAATTGGAGATTCAGGAATTCCAACTTGCGAAGATTTGAGATGTCCTTCACAGAGGCATCGGTGAGTCGCTGACAGAACCCCAGGTCTACCGATTCCAGTTGGACGAGTGGTCGCAACAGACCGCTCGCTTCATCAGTGGCGTCCGTTTCGTGGAGCCGCACAGTCGTAAGGTCGGGCAAAGCGGCCAGCAGCCGAAAGTTTTTTTAATTGACGTTGTGCTTCGAGAAAGAAACAGTGTTTACCGCGTTTTCTTTCGTCGGACTCAGTCGTACATCGGCGACATCGAGTTATCTACTGGCCTGTTTCTTTTCCTGCTCGGTGATTGGCTGTCCGAGTGCCGAGCGGTTGGCTCGACTGTCCCGCTGGATCTGCTCAGCTGATTCGAATGGCAAGTACTGAGCACGCATCACCATGCGGTAGAGCTTGCCGACTTCGTAGTCAGGGATGAACCACTGAAAGTCCCAGGCAGGATTTCCGTTTCCTCCGCCGGAAGGGGATTGTGTCAGACGAATTTTATCCTGAGGACGGAACATCTGCACGAATGCCATGTCATGGCTGACGGCGTAGTACCACGGTTCGGCGAAGAAATGCTTCGAACGGTTGAAGGCCAGCGACAATGGGAAGTCATCACTGTGTTTGAAAATTCGCTGGTCATTTTTCGAAAGATGAGTGGCCAGCACGCCGTGTGAGGGCGTGATGCCACGAATCCATTCTGTCTTCCCATTTCGAGAGTCGCTGCCGAGAAAATGAATGTCTTTGGATTCGGGCTGGTGGATATAGCTCGCCCAGAACAACCCGACGTATCCATTACGAAAGGTCTTCGCGCGAGGAATACATTCCAGCGTCATTTCAATCGTCCCGTCTGAGAGTATTTCGTAACGCAGTACGCTTTCGAGCTTCCAGGTTGGTGTGGGATGCTGGTAAAGCTCGACGATGCCAGGGCCGAGGACTCTCAGTTCCATCGGTGCTCGCCGCGGCTCGAACAGGATGTCCCGTTCCTGATTCGTTCCATCGTGGATGTGCTCATAGTTGAGCCCTGAATAACTTGGCACAAACAGATTGTCGTGCCGCTTTTCATGGGTCAGCGAAGCCACACCGCTGTATCCCGCTCTGTGTCCTTGCAGCGTCGAGTCATCGACCTCGCCATTGTCGACAACTACCGCGGTCACCGCGCCGCGTTTCAAAACGTGATAGCCGGACTTTGTCACCGTGTACACGAGTGACTTATTGCCGAGCGTTGTTTTTGACTCTGCAGCTCGTGCGATGTCCGCTGCCAGAGTGCTTGCGGCCAAAGTCAGCATGACGATCAATTGGTTCGGCAATTTCATATGGCCTGCTTGCTCACTAATTCCGTCCGAGACTGAATCACTCTCAAATCTGTCACATCCACCCCTCGGAAGACAGACCCGGGTTTCAGTCGCAGGGGCGGCGAACCGAATTCTGTAACGGAGCAGGACCTTCACAGCACTACTCCACGTCTAAGTGATAATGTCTCGCTTTAGAAATTCCACCAGGGGGACGATTTTTTGACAGGCTTGCGGCAGCGACTCCTCTTGCTCGGCAGTTCGGAGTATCTTTCCGTCCGTATTCGGAACCACGCTCCACAAGTGCTCAGCCCAGTTATTTACAAGGCATCGCTTATGCTGAACATTCACCTCACTTCATTGTTTGCACTGCTGATTGTTCCGGCACTTGCTTCAGCCCAATTGCCAGGCAGGCAGGTGCAGAGTGTGTCTCAACAGGCACTCGACATCCACCATTCGGGAATACTGTTCGACGGGCATAACGATCTTCCCTGGCAAATGAAGACCAAGGGGCAGTCGTCGTTTGATGTATTCGATATTTCGAAACCACGACCAGAACTGCATACAGATATTGCGAGGCTTCGAACGGGCGGCGTGAAGGCTCAATTCTGGTCGGTCTATGTCAGTGCGGATACTGACATGGCGGGTGATGCTTTGCTGCAGACGATGGAACAGATCGATGTTGTGCATCGAATGGTTCGCCGATACCCGGAAACATTCGAACTGGCCGACACAGCGGACGACATTGAGCGAATTGTGAAGGCTGGAAAGATTGCCAGTATGTTGGGGATTGAAGGTGGGTATTCGATTCAGGAATCGCTGCCGATTCTGCGAAGGCTTTACGGTCAAGGTTGTCGATACATGACGTTGACCCATTCGAAATCGCTGGCGTGGGCCGACTCGGCCACAGATCATCCGCGGACGAAGAACGGACTTTCGCCATTTGGTGAAGAGGTCATTCGTGAGATGAACCGAATCGGCATGCTGATCGACCTGTCGCACGTTTCCGTTGCGACGATGAAACGCTCGCTGGAGATCTCGAAGGCTCCCGTGATTTTCTCACACTCGTCAGCCAGAGCGATCAACGATCACGCTCGAAACGTGAACGACGAAGTCCTCCGTCTGACCACAAAGAACGGCGGAGTGGTTATGGTCAATTTCTATTCGGGCTTCATCACATCGACGGAGCAACTCAGGAATGACAGCAAAGACCTCGGCAAGCTCAGCGACGTCGTCGACCACATCGAACATGTCATCAAAGTCGCCGGCATCGACCACGTCGGAATCGGATCAGACTACGACGGCGTGCCGCGGTTGCCGGTCGGACTGGAAGATGTTTCAACCTACCCACGCATCACTCAGGAACTACTGAACCGAGGCCACCAGCGACAAGCCATCCATAAAATTCTCGGCGGCAACGTCATGCGGGTGCTTCGCGAGGCTGAGAAAGTTGCGGCCCGTCAGCGGAAAGCGAGGCCTGAGTGATGAGCTGTGTCACGGGTGGCAAGTTCGGTGGTGGCTGGGGCGATCAACGGTTTGTGAAGAAGTGGAGCATCAGATCTGTGCTGGTTCGTAGGGACGGTCTAAGCGGCATCGATAGTCATTTCCTCATCAAAAACTCATGATTGGAAGCCCAGTCAGGTCTGGTGGGGAACGTTGGCGTCGAGCGGCTGCTGGGGCGTTCTCTTTTTTACCGTCTTGATAGGTCGAAAGTTCCCATGCTCGAAATTGTCTAAGCACCGTTGGTGTTGGTCGACGCCGAACTGGCTGGATTGCTCGACAGCTACGATGCTCGAATTCGAACTGACTCGAATCACTGAGTCGGAATTGGAAAGTCGTCGGCTGGCTGACTCTGCACAGGATTACTTGCGTCGTCCTGGTATTTCGGAACTGGCGGTGTCACGAAGAGCCTGGCTCCCGGACAGTTTTCCAGATTGTCCTCGTAGCAAGTTGTTTTGCGTCGAGTGCCAGACTGAAGAGCGTCGGCACGAGCACCAGGGTGAAGATAGTTGAGATAATCAGTCCGCCGAGGACGACACTTCCAAGGCCTCGGTAGAGTTCGCTGCCGGCTCCGGGGAATAGTACCAGGGGGAGCAGACCGAGGACTGTGGTCATGGTTGTCATGAAGATTGGTCGGACTCGCGTGCGGACGCTTTCGAGGATTGCCTGGTTGGGGGCAAGGTTTTGTTCGCGGATCAGGTTTAGTGACTGATGCACGATGAGGATCGGGTTGTTGACGACCGTTCCGATCAGAATGACAAAGCCGAGCATTGTCAGTACGTCGAGCGGTTGCAGGACAAACTGGTTGAGCAGCTGCAGGCCGACTACGCCGCCGACAGCTCCCAGCGGAACACTCAGGATAATGACAAGCGGGTACAGCCACGACTCGAACAGAGCGGCCATCAGCAGGTACGTGATCAGCAACGCCAGAAGCACGTTGAATTGAAGAGCCTGCCAGGTAGCGTTCAGCTTGTCCGCTGTTCCGGCCAGCTCGATTCGGTAGCCGCCGTCGAGCTGACCACTGTTCTGGATGGGCCGGACGATTTCGTCACGGATTTTGATCATGGCCTCTTCGAGCGGCATTTCTGGCGGCGGCGTTACCTGAATCGTGATCGCACGCTGGCGTTCACGATGATTGATCTGCTCGGGGCCGCTCTTCATTGTCACTTTGGCCAGTGCACCCAGTGGGATCGTTTGCCCCATTGGCGTTGAAATTGGCAGAGCTTCGACATCCTGAGCGTTGCGGACAGTGTCATCCCGGCCTTTGATCGTTAAATCGATCTTGTCTCCCCCGATGAAGTAGTCACCGGCGTAAGCACCATCAATCAACGCATTGGCTGTGTAGCCAAGCTCGTTCGCCGACATTCCCATTTCGGCTGCCTGGATAAGATGCGGCTCGATGTGGACTTCCGGACTGGACAGGTCGAGGCTTGGAATCGGCCTTGATTGAGTTGTGGGAGGGAGAAGTTCGCGAACCTGTCCGAAAATCTGACCGCCAAGACCGACGAGTTTCTGCAGGTCCGGCCCGGTTATTTCGATATCGATCGTGCGCCCGCTTTCCAGTCCACCGGCAAACAGACTCGACTGGCTGGCGACACCGTATGTGCCAGGCAGTTGACTGGTTGCACGCTGAATCAGTGGGATGATCTCAGCGGCGCGTTCTTCCTCGTAGGCACTCAGACCCATGAAGACGCTGCGGCCTCGCGCGACGAAAAAGAAGTCGCCAATGACCGGGCCGTCAAGCTGGGCGGCCTCTTCACTGCCGGGAACGGCGTCCCAGTACGGGCGAAGATTGGCTTCGACGGTTTGCCCAAGCTCCATCAGTTGGTTCAGATTGTAGCCAGGTGGAGGCAACAGAATCGCGAAGATCAGGTTGCGGTTTCCGTTTGGCAGGTATTCGACTCGCGGCCAGAACGTCCACGAACCGGCGATTGAAAATCCGACAAGGCCGACTGTTATCGCGAGACGGAGGAAAGTGCTGCTTTGTACCCACTGGTTGAAGTTGACGATCGCGCTTACGAAGTTTGCGCTGACGGAATTCAGTTTTCCGGCGACGTAGCCAAGGCCTGCGGTCGACGGTCTTGTTGATCCGGACGCGGTAGCATCGTCGCGATGCAACAGCCGCGCGGACGCGGTTGAAATCAACGTCATTGACACAATGAGTGAAAGGCCGACGGCTCCGGTAATTGCCAGGGCGATGTCCTGAAACAGTTGCCCTGCTTCTTCCTGGACAAAGACGACCGGAAGAAACACCGCGATCGTGGTAAGCGTCGACGCCACCACGGCTCCTGAGACCTCTGCGGTCCCGTTGATGGCAGCGTCGAATGGGGCTTCGCCCAATGAGAACCTGCGATAAACATTTTCGAGAACGACTACAGCATTGTCGACGAGCATTCCAACAGCAAAAGCCATACCTGCCAGGCTGACGACGTTCAGCGATCGGCCCAGTAATCCGAGAATCAAAAACGTTCCGATGATGCTTGTCGGAATCGCCAAACCAACAACCAGTGCACCTCTCGCTGCCCAGAATCCGATTCCAATTAACAGGGCAAGGCAAACCAGGAAGAACCACGACGACACATAAGCCGCGGCCAGAGCGGACCCGATGATCAGCGGAATGACGGCGAGAGTGCGGATGCCAAGGTGGAGGAACAGCATGAGGACGATCATCGTCAGTGCGCCACCGATGAAGATATTCTGCTGAACGAGGTCGAGTGCCGAGTAGATATATTCTGTCTCGTCGTACACCTGGATCAGTTGCAGGCCCTTTGGTTTCAGAATCTGTTCATCAATTTCTGTTCGCATTTTACGCAGGCCGTCCATTACGTCCAGAACGTTTGCCCCTGTTTCGCGAATGCAGTTTACGGCGATGCTTGACTCACCAAATCTCCGCACGATCCCGTCTGGTTTTCTGTAACCGAGACTGATTTCGGCGACGTCGCGAACGTAAACGGGAACACCGTCACGCACGGCGATCAGTTGGTTGCCGACGTCATCTGGAGATCGGAACTGGCCAAGGGTTCGAACGACCCAGCGCCGTTTGCCTTCCCAGAAGTCTCCGGCAGACGTGTCCTGATTCTGCGCACGCAGGACGCGCCGCAAGTCTTCAATCGTAATCTGACGAGCGGCCAGTTCTTCCGGACTGACCAGAACCTGCATCTCGTCCTGCAGGCCTCCAAGGACGTTTGATTGTGACACTCCAGGAATTCGTTCGAAGCGAGCTTCGATTTCATCTTCGGCGTACCGTCGCAGCTTTGTTACGTTTATCCCTTCGTGAGGCAGCAGCATTTTGCCGATCTTTGCATGTTCTTTCGCGAGCAAACGGAGACGCAGCATGGCGAGGCCGACGTTATGTGACTTCCTGACGAGGTCCAGTTTGTCCACCAGGTCCGGGTTATTATTCTGGAACTCGACGATCTGTTCGTCGGTCGGCATGCGAGTACTCAGGATGAACCAGGCGATTGGTCGGTCCGAAGAGTTTGACGTCGAAATGACTGGCTGGTCGGCTTCTTCGGGGTACTCTCGCACCTGCTGAAGCCGGGCGTTGACTTTCAGCAGAGCTCCTTCAAGGTCTGTGCCGACGTGGAATTCAAGTGTGACCGTTCCTTGAGAGTCGGTTGCTTCCGAGCTGAGTTTGACCAGTCCTTCGACGCTTTTGAGTTGCTCTTCCTGCTCAATGATGATTTCGCGTTCGACTTCCTGCGGACTGGCTCCTGGCCATCGAGTCTGCACACTGATAGTCGGACGTTGGACTTCAGGTGTCAGTTGAAGTGGCATGCGCAGCAGGGCGACGGCGCCGAAAAGTGCCACCAGCAGAACTCCGACCGTAACTTTGACCGGATTATGAACAACCGCTCTAATGAGATTCATTGAATATTATTGCTCGATCGCAGCGGCTCGTGGCACGGAACGAGGATCAAGAGTCTCGGTGATGGCGACGTCCTGCCCCGGTCTGAGTCGCTCGTTTCCTCGAACGACTACAAGTTGTCCTGCTTTGATCGAACCTTTGATTTCGATTAGTAGTCCGGCAGACGATCCCATTGAAACGGGAACCGGTCTGACCTTGCCGGTGTTGGTTAGCGATCTGGAAACCGCATTGTCGTCGATCGGATCGTTGATGTCGGGATCAGTCAAGTCGACGACAAACACGGTCGGCGAGGGACCGCCCAGAACCAGAGCGTCTTTGGGAATCAATAGTCCTTTTCGTTTAGCACCGGTTGGGACAACTGCTCGTGCGATCATGCCGGCCTTGATCATCGGTGACTGTTGCCTGGCAGCGTTATTCAGGATCGGATTACTCACTCGCACTTTCACGGGAAACGTGCGGGCGCGTATGTCTGCCTGGGGGACGATCGAAGACACGTTTCCGGTCACGCGTAAATTGGAAAGCGCTGGGACTTCGACTGATATTTCGTGGCCGATCGCAATGTGAGCGACGTGTGATTCCCGGACGTTAACCAGCACGTCGACTTCGTTTAATGCAACGACGTCGGCAACCAGGTCGCCCTGCTTAATCCATTCACCCTGCTCTGTATGTTCAGCAACAACAAACCCATCGAAAGGAGCGACAATCGTGTACTTGCGAACTCGTGACTGAAGATTTCGAACGATTGCATCCTGCATCGCAACGCGAGCTTTCGCCTGCAGAATCTTCTCGGCTCGCGGACCCGCGACAACGAGCTTCCAGTTTTCTTCACCTTGTCGGAACACCTGTTGTGCGGCTTCGGCCTCGGCTTCGATTTCGTGTAGCTCTTCCTCGTTGAATGCTCCTTTTTCGAACAGGTGTGTCGCTCGCTTAAGTTGAGCTAGCCGGAAGTCATGAAATGCCTTAGCAGCTTTTTTGCGAGCGTCCGCGGCTGCCAGCTCTTCGGGACGTGCGCCGTTTTCCAGTTCTGTAAGATCATGTTTTTTGAGCAGGAGTTCGGCTTGAGCAGCTTCCAGTTCGAGGCTGATCGTTTCGGTCAACAACTGGGCGAGCGGTTGCCCCTTCGTCACAAAGTCTCCCTCATTGATCGGGAACGACTGAACCCGGCCATCAACCGCGCTGCCGACTGAACTCTGGCGAGCTGCGACGACCGTTCCGATGTAACTTTGAACTGCGTCCACTTCAGTGTGTTGAATGACGGAAACTGCAACGGGCGCCGGGGCCGGACCTTGTGCACAAGCATTGGCAACCGGCAGAGCCGTTGCCCAGAGCAGTAAGAAAAGTCGAATCATCATGCCGAGCGACCTTAAAAATAATTTCATAGTTCTCGGATTCTCGGAGCAGAGGCGGCAATTCGCTACCTACAGTGAAAAATAAATCCGACCGGCTACGTCGCCGCACGTTGAGGTTATTGTCTTGATCGGTTGAGCAGATCGTTGCCAGGGTGGCGGCCTGATTGATCTTCGGTCGGCGTGACCGATGGCTTCCATTCTGCGACTATCCGCTATAAATGCGTAATCATCGCAGAGCAATCAATCGGTCAGTCATCTTTGCCACGAAACAACGTGAGTGGGGCGCTGACACTTCTAAAGAGATATCAGTCACAAGGATTTTCATAGATGTCCATCAGATTCTGGCTGTCGTTCCTGCTGGTCGTACTGACAGTCTTGACCAACAGCTACGCTAAGAATGAATCGGATCACCCGGCTGCAACAAAGCCGGAGGCCGATAATGCCGTCGAGGCAACCGCAAAAGCATCGGTCGATAGCGAGGAGAAAGAACCAGCGTGGTCGATCGAGAAGCCACCTGGACCATTGTCACAGCAGCAGATCGACGTTTCAGAAGGCACATGGATTTCGGTTGACGTCTCGCCGAATGGGAAAGAAATCGTCTTCGACCTGCTGGGCGATCTGTATGTGATGCCAATTTCGGGTGCTGATGGCGAGGAGCGATTTCCAGAGAAGCTGACATCAGGAATTGCCTGGGACTTCCAGCCTCGCTTTAGCCACGAAGGAAACTGGATTGCGTTTACCAGCGACCGGGATGGCAAGGATGGAAAGTCCGGCGACAATATTTGGATTATCGAACGAAACACAAAGGAAGTTCAGCAGGTTACCAACGAAGCGTTTCGCCTGCTTAACGGACCGGCATGGTCACCAGACGATCAATACATAGTTGCTCGAAAGCATTTCACAAGTCGTCGTTCGCTCGGTGCGGGTGAAATGTGGATGTATCATCGAGACGCGGCAAGTTTTGATGCGATGGCCGGCGTTCAACTGACGAAACGGCCGAACGATCAGAAAGATGTCAACGAGCCAGTATTCTCGCCCGATGGGAACTACCTGTACTACTCGCAGGATTCAACGCCCGGTGACACGTTTCAGTACGACAAGGATTCGAACGGCCAGATCTACACGATCAAACGACTCGATCTGGCGAAAGGTGAAACGGATTCGTACATCACCGGTCCGGGTGGAGCGTGCCGTCCGACGCCTTCGCCCGACGGGAAGCAGATTGCCTTTGTGCGGCGTCTTGGTCCAAAGACCGGGCTGCATTTATTCGACACAGAATCTGGTTCGGTCAGATTGATCTACGACCAGCTCGAACGAGACATGCAGGAAGCGTGGGCGATTCACGGCGTCTACCCGGCGTTTGCCTGGATGCCAGATGGCAAGTCGATCGTCATGTGGGCAAAAGGGAAAATTCGCCGGATCAACATTGCGGATGGTTCAGTGTCAGTCATTCCGTTTCGCATAAAGGATGAGAGATCGATTTCGAAAGTCGTGCGATTTCCGATTGAAGTCGCGCCGGAAGAGTTTGACGTTCGGATGTTGCGGTGGGTGAATGTGTCGCCTAACGGTAAGCAAGTGGCGTTTCAGGCTCTTGGGAAGGTCTATGTTAGAGATTTGCCAGACGGCGATCCTCAACGGTTGACCAATCGTAGCGGCGAGTTTGAGTTTTGTCCGAGTTGGTCGCGCGATGGTAAATCAATCGTCTATACCACCTGGAACGACCGAGCACTGGGCTCTATCCGAATCGCCTCGGTCGATGATCCACTGAGCGCTCGCAAGATTACCGTTCGGCCCGGTCACTACGTGAATCCTGTACTGTCTCCGGATGGAAAGACGATTGTCTTTGAAAAATCGGGCGGTGGCCGTTTGCGTTCGCCGCTGTATTCCCATGATCCGGGGGTGTATCGCATTTCGGTGAACGGCGGCCAGCCTGTCCGTATTTCGCCACGTGGCAATCGGCCGCAATTCGGGCAGTCTTCAGATCGAGTCTTTCTACAACGAACAAAGACAGAGAAAGACGCCGACAATCGTAAGCTGTATTCGGTCGATCTGGATGGCCACGAAGAAATAGAGCATTTCAGCAGCCAATGGGCGACGGACTATCGGATTTCACCAGACGGCAGCCACATTGCCTTTGTCGAACGATTCAACGTCTATCTTGCCCCGTTTGTGCTGACCGGTTCGTCCGTCAGCATCGGTCCGGAATTCAAGGGCTTGCCCGTTTCGAAAATGAGTGTCGAAGCAGGTGACTGGGTTCATTATTCTGGCGACAGTCAGTTGCTGCATTGGTCTCTTGGCCCGGAACTGTTCACGAAGCGAATCGCTGAGGCGAAGGGGCCGGCTGAAGGCGACGAGAACCAGCCAGAGCGAATCACTATCGGATTCAAGGCAAAGCATGCGAACCCGAACGGTGTGCTGGCACTGGTCGGAGGCCGGATCGTCACGATGGGCTCTGCCGGCGTAATTGACAACGGCGTGATCCTTGTCGCCGGAAATCGAATCAAGGCGGTTGGACCACGAAGTGACGTTAAGATTCCCAAGGGGGCTCACGTCGTTCCGATCAAAGGACAAACGGTGCTGCCCGGTTTTGTCGACACTCACGCCCACGGGGCGCAGGCGACTTCCGGAATTACTCCGCAGCAAAACTGGGTCGATTTTGCTCGATTGTCGTTTGGGGTCACAACCATTCACGACCCGTCAAACAACACTCAGGCGATCTTTGCGGCCAGTGAACTGGCGAAGGCAGGAATGATTGTCTCGCCACGGACATTTTCGACGGGCACGATCCTGTATGGAGCCGCCGGCAGTTATAAAGCGGAGATTGAAAAACTCGACGATGCGCTGTTTCATCTGAAACGGATGAAGGCAGTTGGAGCGTTCTCGGTAAAGAGCTACAACCAGCCACGGCGCGATCAACGGCAGAAGATCATTGCCGCTGCTCGGGAGCTGGAAATGATGGTCGTGCCCGAAGGCGGTTCAACGTTCATGCACAACATGACGATGATCGTTGATGGTCACACCGGCATTGAGCACACCCTTCCAGTTCAGACTGCGTATGATGACGTAATGGATCTCTGGCGTGGCACCAGTGTTGGTTACACGCCGACACTAAGCGTTGCTTACGGTGGGATTTCTGGTGAGCAATTCTGGTATGAACACGACGACCTGTGGAAACATGAGCGGCTCAAGACTGTCATTCCACCGCACATCCTGAATCCTCGTTCTCGTCGTCGCGACAAATCACCCCTGGAAGATTACAACCACATTCGTGTTGCAGAAATTGCGAAGCAGGTTGTCGATGACGGCGGTCTGGTTCAGGCCGGTGGACACGGCCAGTTGAACGGTATTTGCACTCACTGGGAAATGTGGAGCTTCGTGCAGGGTGGC
The DNA here is from genome assembly GCA_937904325.1 of uncultured Planctomyces sp. Lineage (GTDB taxonomy): Bacteria > Planctomycetota > Planctomycetia > Planctomycetales > Planctomycetaceae > JABMPE01. Next base: position 417 of record CALGTK010000395.1, on the reverse strand, counting down.
ATGACTCCGCTGCAGGCACTTGAGTGCGGAACGCTGAACGGTGCGAAGTACATCGGACTGGATCAGGATATTGGTTCGCTGGAAGTTGGAAAACTCGCGGACATTCTGGTGCTGGAACCCGGAGCCGATCCTACGGCCAGAATTCGCGATTCTGAACGCGTCCATCTGACGATAGCCAACGGGCGAGTTTTCAATGCAAAGACCATGACTGAGCAGAACAGTCAGGACTCTCCGAAATTCTTCTGGCAGCAGACCGGCAACGGGATCAGCTACACAATGCCCGTTTCGACCGGGTGCAGTTGTGGTCGCTCGACGAATTGAATTGAAAGGGGCGGACGAGCGTGCTGCGTAAGCCGACTGCAATATGTCACATGTGCGGGCATGATGGCAGCGGTTAGCATCTGTTGATTGTCGCTG
>CALGTK010000394.1 GCA_937904325.1 uncultured Planctomyces sp. | reverse complement strand
GACTGATGACGGTGACGAGTCCGAAGACAAAGAAGCAAGGCAAGCCGAAACGATTGGTGCCGATCTTCGACGAACTCCGGCCCTTCCTTGAAGAGAGTTTCGAACTTGCTGAGCCGGGAGCGGTATTTGTAATCAGCCAGTATCGGAGTCCGAGCGGTGCCTGCATCCGCAAACGTCTCGACGCGCTTGTCGAGCAGGCGGGGCTGGTGAGGTGGCCACGAATCACTCACAACCTGCGGGCATCACGTCAGACGGAACTGGAACGGGACAACCCGACTCATGTGGTTTGTGCGATCATGGGAAACACGCCGGCAGTTGCTCACCGACACTACTTCCAGACCAGCGTCGATGACCTGATTAATGCTGCCGGACGGTCTACCAAAAAAGCGGCGCAGAATCCGGCGCAGTACGGTGCCGAATTGGGTGGTATGGGCTCGCAAACCGGATTTCAGGAGCGGGGCCGAGAATCGTTCGAACCCTCGACTGTGCCGCGAGATACGGCACAGTGCGAGGGTAAACGAAAGAGCGGAAAAGACCGCTCAGCGGGAGTGGATGGGAATCGAACCCACCAGACCCCTTTTCAGGGGTCTCGCCGGGTTTGAAGCCCGGGGCAGTCACCAGATCTACAAACACTCCCGAAGTTGAAAGCTACTTCTTCAGATAACGCGGAGTACTCAGTTTTTATTCAAGGTACCAGCTTACTCTTCCTGAACGGTGATACCAACTGACCCGCTTGACAAGTTGAACCTCAACCATGCCTGAACGACTCACAAACTGGACACTCACATACAACTGAACGCTTGAACGAACGCTGCTTATCACAAAGAAAGCTTACGTTCGGCTTCAGGTAATCCACCAGCTGATGTAGCTGTTCAGCCAAACTTCGACCTGAGGGATCACGCACAGAAGCCTCAGCGGCACATAAATCACACGGACGAGTGTGCTGCCACCCAAATTCTCGGCCTCGTACCAGAACCAGAACATCGGCCCGATTGAGAACACGTATAAAATCAGCCCGATAGTTATCCGCACCGACTTCGACCACTGCTGTCGCACCTTTGACTGCCCGGCTTTCTCGGACTCAGAATCTGGAGTGGAATATTCATCAGTCATAAATTCACCCTAACCAGCATCGCGGTGGCCGGTCAATCGGTGAATTGCCTCACTGTCTGAAGTATCCAGGTCTGTCATAGAGCATCGGCTCCAGTCCAATCCACTACACGAGTCGACCAAAAGTAGCACTTTAGAACTTTCGACTGCTCTCCTTATCCGCCGTCGGGAAGTCCGACGGGATCTTCTGAGTGACTTTGCCGGTGGCTGCCCACTCGGTTCCACGCTGCAGGCTTACGATAAAACCAACACATTCCTGCGAGTAATCGGCATGCCCCATCGGCGTATGGAAGACTCGACCTTTGCCATAAGTCAGTGTCATGATCATTGGCTCGTGACGACCGCTGCCACCAGCCTTCGGGTCAGCGTAAGCTGTTGCCAGAACCTGCATATTGACGGCTGGGCCTCGCAGCTTGTCGTACAATTCATCCTTACCGTGCAGCCACTCGGCAGGCATCCCATCTGTAATCGGATGCGAACGGTCTCGAATCCGGATAGCGAATGGTCGCTGCGGGCCATGATGTCCGCCCCTGCCGATTGACTTATCACGGACGAGTTTTCCCGCGTCGTTGTAGTAGACGTAGGGGCCGCTCTTTTCGTTTCGTCCGCCCCAACCGCCAAGCCCAATCATCTCGTTGTACTCTGGCCAGTCACCGAACGAGTTGTCCGCAGCATGAACGATGACAAGTCCTCCACCGTTTTTCATGTACGAAACAAGGGCTTCCTGCGTTTCTTTGGGCCAGGGAGCGGCTCCGTGCCCGAAGTTGGAAATGACAACACCGTACTTCCCAAATTCTGGTCGGAAGTTCGGATCGGTCTTCGCTGGCCTGGTCGGAGTCGAGTCAAATCCTTCGAGAGGAAAATCTTTCAAAAGATTTTCACCATTTGTTGTGAAGGCTGTGCGGGCGATGTCGACCGTAAACAACTTCGTGTCTTCCAGATATTTCTTCATCATGAATGTGGTTTTGGGCCACGCGCCATGATTGTTCTGGCCATCGATAATCAACGCCTTCACTGGGTCGGCAGCGGCAACTGTTGACTGGACGACGGCGGCCATTACGAGCGCAAGACTACAAACGCTGAACTTCATTGGGTGGCTCCTGGTGAGGCAGCTTCTGGATGAGCTGTGGCTGGCAATCTAACAGAGACTGATTATAGCGAGACAGTTCTTCCCGAGTCACTCGACTGGCCGAGAATCTTCGCAGCACAACTCCAGTCAACGGCAAAAATCTCGTTCCACATCCCAGCACCCGAATCTCGCACACACTTCCGAATTGTTCACAGACGCTCGAGCAAAATCCGACGTCCGAAAATTTTACAGAGCAAGCTTACATTCCGACGAGTCGCCGTTACAAAAGGCGTTCACCGAGATGGCATCGTCACTCGGGCCTCGATTCTCTCAGTCACTTCGAACGAAACTTGAACGTCGCCGGTCAAACGTGGAGCGTGGGTGATAAAAAACCGGCTCCGCATGGATCCCGGACTGCCGGTAGCCCGCGCTGGAGACCTCGCTCCGAAAGTCCCCGGCCTCGACAAAGCCACGGTTCGACAGTGACTTGAAAACCATCGTTCCTTGCCACAATGCGCCCGCTGCCACAACAAGATCGACCCGCTCGGGTTCACTCTGGTAAACTTCAACGCCACCGATAATTGGCGTAACCAGGAAGAATTCGGCTACAAAGCGTGGATGAGGAAGAACGATTAAGTCATCAATGCGACGGCACGGAGTTCGCCGGCGTCGACGGTCTGCTACGAGCCCTCATACAGCAAGACGATCTCATTTGAGCCGCCTTGCGGGTTAGTTGTTTACTTACGCACCAGGTCGCGAACTGGGTGTCGCCCATTCAGTTGCACGTCAAAGCGACCATAGATCACCTTCCCACAAACGGCCGCACTATGAAATCGCTGATCGAATACGTAGCGACGTCTGAACTGCTCCTTTCGAAGTAATAAAAATCCCCCATCCGCAGGGCCGGTTCCTGCCAGTCGATAAGAACCGGCTCTTCGAAAGAGTCACGAACACGTTTCTCACTGACACTAAAAAGGATGACTTCTGATGAGATTAATGCTGAGCTTTCTGGCGGTACTGACCGCAGCTTCCGGACTCGCTGAACTTAATGCCGCCGACATGCCGAACGTCGTGATCGTCATTACCGACGACCAGGGATACGGTGATTTGAGCTGTCATGGCAATCCGATACTGAAAACGCCCAACATCGACAAACTACATTCAGAGTCTGTGCGACTGCTCGACTACCACGTCGCGCCAACCTGCTCACCAACGAGGGCCGCATTCCTGACCGGACACTGGACCAACCGAACAGGCGTCTGGCACACGATTATGGGGCGGTCCATGCTTCGCGAAAACGAAGTCACGATGGGGCAAATCTTCAAAGACGCCGGATACTCGACAGGTATGTTCGGCAAATGGCACTTGGGCGATAACTTCCCGTTCCGTCCTGAAGATCGAGGCTTCGACGAAGTCATGCGACACGGCGGTGGCGGAGTCGGTCAGACTCCCGACTTCTGGGACAACGCTTACTTCGACGGCAGCTACTTTCACAACTCGAAGCCTGAAGCCGTCAAAGGATTCTGCACAGACGTCTGGTTTGACTACGCGAAGAAGTTCATCAAGTCTCAGAAGAAAGCTGGTAAGCCATTCCTGACGTACATCGCGACGAACGCCCCGCACGGCCCGATGCACGCTCCACCGAGTTTCTCGAAGCCGTACGAGAAACTTGGAGTCGGGACCGCCAACTTCTTCGGCATGATTGCAAACATCGATCGCAACGTCGGACTGCTGCGGTCCTTCCTGGACGACGAAGGTCTGACTGACAACACAATCTTCATTTTCACGACTGATAATGGTACTTCGAGCGGTGCCAACGTTTTCAACGCCGGTATGCGAGGCCGGAAAGGCAGTGAATACGACGGAGGTCACCGAGTGCCATTCTTCGTCTACTGGCCGAAGGGAGACCTTAGCGGTGGACGAGACGTTAAACCGATTACCGCCTACGTCGACGTCGTTCCGACGTTGATCGACATGTGCAATGTCGCCGCTCCGAAAGGCGTGAAGTTTGACGGAACGTCGATCAAGTCGCTGCTGCACGGTGTCGAAGAAGAAACCTGGCCAGACCGAATTCTTGTCACTGATTCTCAGCGTGTGAAAGACCCGATCAAGTGGCGAAAGAGTGCCGTCATGACATCTCGCTGGCGTCTCAACAATGGCAAAGAACTTTACGACATGAGCTCTGACCCCGGTCAGGAGACGAATGTTGCGACCGCACACCCGAAAGTCGTCAAGCGACTCACGAAGTTCTATGACGATTGGTGGACCGAACTCCTGCCAACATTCAAACAGGATGTCGGCATCCACCTCGGAGCCGACGGCGGAAATCCCGCGACGCTGACATGCCACGACTGGATCACAACTGGCTCCACGCCGTGGAATCAGTCACACGTCCGCATGGCTCAAAACTCCAAAGCCGTTACCGGATTCTGGAACGTGAACGTCGTCGCCGATGGAAACTACGAAGTACGCATTCGCCGGTGGCCTGTCGAAACCGGAGCGGCGATTGACGCAGAACTCGCTCCAGGAGCGAACGTTCCCGGAGCTACCCCATACCGCGCCAAACCGGGTAAGCCTGTTCCGGCCGTGCGAGCCACACTGACAATCGGTGACGAAACCTGGAAGTCAGACAGGATCAAATCCGGCGACGTTGAAACCGTGTTCAACGTTTCGCTGAAGGCAGGAAAGACTCGCCTCAGCAGCTTGTTCTTCACGGCTGACGGGACTCAATACGGCGGCTATTACGCGTACGTGAAACTTCTGAAATAGATTCCGTCATAGCCTGCTGAAAACAACTACGGTCTGGTCAACGTGGCCAGGCCGTTTTTTCGTTTCCAGCCGGTACACCCTCGAATTCTGCTGTTTAGAGCGACTGCGATTTCACATCGGCGAGAATATGCTTGACGCTGTGGTAATGGCACAATGCAACCGCCGAAGCGTCCGCCACGTCGTTAGGTTCCAACAGCGTCTTCAACCGCAATTCATGCTGAACGGCATGCTGCATCTGCTCTTTATTCGCCTGGCCATTCCCGGTCAGCAGCTTCTTAATCTGCGTCGGCGTGTAATGAACGACTGGTAGCTTCGCCTCAGCCGCCGTCAGCAGAATCACTCCCCGAGCGTGAGCCATCAGAATCGCTGTCTTTGGATGCGCGACATGCGAGAATACCTGCTCGATCGCCATCACCGAAGGTTTCATCTCGGCAATGACTTCCCGCAGTCCGATCGCCAGCTCATGCACACGTTCTGACAAAGGCAGGTCTTTCGTCGAGCGAACAACGCCCCCTTCGCGCAGCACTGCCCCCTTCACCGTACGCTCGATGATCGAATATCCAGTCCGGTTGAGCCCGGGATCAATTCCCAACACCCGCACGGACTGTCGTCCGACTGTTGAACACACATCATCTATCATCGAAAAAGACACCTGACGTAAGCAGACAGTGCGACTTCAGACTGAAAATGTATAACGGTCATTGATCAGCTTGCATCTCCCGCAACCCTACTACTCCGGTATTGATTCAGAAACAGTCCGTTCCCGTAAACTTTTGAAGATTCAGTACCACAGCAGCGTCGCCAACAATGCCACGGAAGTTATTGCCAGATCTCTTGAATCCCCAGGTCTTCGTTACCTTGTTGATTTCTTTGGCAATCTCACGGACCAAGTTGATTGGAAATTCAGTCGTCGCCTGCTGATGTTTCAAGCTATCGGGCGGCTGGACGCACTCATTCCAAACATTAAACAGATAAGCATTTGTTGCGTCCTGCAAAGTCGTCTGAATTTCAATCAGAGAATTGATTTCATCCAGCACTGTCTCTCGATCGTAAAAACCAATCTGAAAGCGACAATCGCACTGCTTGATCTCGGTGGGGTTATTGAGCCGATCTCCAATCATCGCGAATTCGCGTTGAATCTCCGATCCCTCGTGCCGGCTCAGCAGGAAAACGATGTCATTGCATTCACAACGCAGCTCATCGTTATCAACTTTCTTAACCTGGCACCCTCTCCTTTCCAGCAAAGCCCCTGCTTCATCAAGACCGATACCGGGTGACGGGAACATCAAGTAAGACTTTTGAAGGAATTCCATCAAGACTCTCCGGTTTCAGGTCTCATCAGTAGATGGTGGCTATTCACGGCGCCAGAGAGTTCCATCGGGGCGATCTTCGAGCGTAATCTTCAGTTCGTTGAGGCTGTCGCGAATTGTGTCCGCGAGTGCCCAGTTCTTTTCGCTTCGCAGACTGCCTCGCAGGCTGATGACCAGTTGCATCAGGCCATCGACGAGTTCGTCGCTGGCTCCGCCGCCGCCTGAATCAACGGGCCGATTGAAGACACCGAGGACTCCCGCCAGTTCCTTCAGCAATGTGACGCTGGTGACGAAGGCTGCCGTATTCTGGTCGTCCGACTTTCCTTCGCCGTCAAGCTTCGCTTCGTTAACGAATCCGTTGATGGCTTTTCGAATATCGAACAGGACGCCCACTGCGCCGCCCGTATTGAAGTCATCGTCCATGCACTCGTAGTAGCGATCGCGGAGTGATTTCATTTCGCTCAGGAATCCAGACGGTTCGCCATCGAGCGACGAGCTTTGCTCGCGCGTGGCAGATGTCTTCAGAGCGTAGAAGTCCTGCCCGGTTATGCGTCCAAAAGTCTCGATCAGACGGTAGAAGCCTTCGAGCGATCGACCTGTTTCTTCGATGCGCTCGTCACCAAAGTCAATCGGACTGCGGTAGTGCGTTGCGAGGAGGAAGAATCGAACGGTCTCCGGATGATGCTTAGCGAAGACTGCCGTCTTCACTGATTCCGCGCCGGCCGACCCGGCCAGCTTACCGGCAACCTGAGCGTCCATGTCGGGAACGTCGCCATGCTTGTCGTGCTGGCCGCCGACTTTGCCTGCCTGCCCGCTGGCCTGCATCAGACCGTTATGAAGCCAGTACTTTGAAAAAGGCTTGCCCGTGCAGCATTCCGACTGAGCCAGTTCATTTTCGTGATGCGGGAACAGCAGGTCCAGACCCCCGCCATGAATGTCCAGCGTTTCACCGAGATACTTCATGCTCATCGCCGAGCACTCAATATGCCATCCTGGACGCCCCGGTCCCCAGGGACTGTCCCATGAAGGTTCACCAGGCTTCGAAGCTTTCCACAGAGCGAAGTCTGCCGGATGTTTCTTTCGATCCGCAGCTTCGACACGTTCGCCGGAAACCAGTTCGTTAATGTTGCGATGGCTGAGTTTGCCGTAGTCGTCGTCGTTCTCCGCCTGGAAGTAGACGTCGCCGTCAAGTGGATAGGCATGGCCCTTTTCAATCAGCGATCCGATCATTGCGAGCATTTCTGGAATATGCTCGGTCGCGTACGGAAAGCGGTCGATTGAGTCGACGCCCATCGTCTCAAGATTCTCGAAGTAATCCTGCGTCATCTGTTTAGCCAGGTCGCCGACTTCGACGCCCAGTTCGTTGGCTTTGTTAATCAACTTGTCGTCGACGTCGGTGATGTTGACGATCCAGGTCACGTCGTAGCTGAGGTACGCCAGGTACTTCTTGATAGTGTCAAAGATGACCGGCCCGACCATGTGCCCGATGTGAGCCGGCTTGTAAACCGTCGGCCCGCACAGATACATGCCGACCTTTCCGGGGTTTACGGGGACGAAATCTTCTTTTTCACGAGTCAGCGTGTTGTAAATGCGAAGGGTCATGATTGCTTCGTTGAGTTGAGAGTGTTGTCAGGTTGAAAACGTCTTTGGGCCACTAATGCCGCACGGCCAGGCGGTTGTTTCATCGCGAAAAAGCAGAACGACGGCGTCGGCTGAAATCGACTCACCGCGACCGATCGGTCCAACCTTTTCGCCGGTCTTTGCTTTAAGATTCACCTGATCGGCCGAGACGCCAACCAAACTCGCAAGGTTCTCCTGAATCTGCTTTCGCCAAGGTGCCAGTTTTGGCCGTTCTGCGAAAATCGTGCAATCCAGATTGGCGATGCTCCAGCCTCGCTCGTGTACGGCACTAACGGCTTCGCGAAGAAAAACGGCCGAATCGGCCCCTTTCCACTGCGAGTCGGTGTTCGGAAACCAGTCGCCGATATCGCCCAGCGCGAGTGCTCCCAGCAGGGTGTCCGTCACCGCGTGCAGCAGCACATCCGCGTCGCTGTGCCCAACCAGCCCCTTCTCGAAAGGTACGGTCACACCACCAAGAATCAGCGGCCGACCTTCTTCAAGGCGGTGGCTGTCGTGACCATGTCCGATACGCAGTGGCGGGAGTCTCATCCTGATCGCAATAGCTGTTGAAACTCGAAAAAGTCACTCGAACCCAAACAACAACGCGACATAACGCCGGCTTGTATCGAGATTCGAGACGCGACGTCCGTGCCGCGGTTGTCCGGGATCATAGTTTTGCAGGATTCGCCCGGCAATGTGACCTCAACGGCCAGCCCATATACATCCCTTCACAGTGCCCGATTCTGACTATCTTATCAGGCAAGCAACTTGTGCTCACGCTGATCATTTGCTCAACCTGATGATTTTGCGAGTGTTCAATCGTGAAACGGCAGCGGAGCCTTCAGTGTTCGCAATCAACCTGTTTGTTCTGACGAAGCGGCGCTGTGCTTCTTCCAGCCTTTAATAATTGCTCCTCTGCGGAACGCAGGCTGCCACCGGGGTAGAGCTCCACTTCACTGAATTACGGGCGTGGGGGACGGCAGGGGCCATGTCGCCCCCAGTCTGTGATACATGCGTTACTCCGTTGGGATATCGAAATGAGTATCCTCCACCATGCCAGGTAATCACTGTTCCCTTCGGCATGGCATCTTAATCCGGACGCCGAATGTCATTGGTTCCAGCTTATCAAAGCGGAAGTCGCCAAGAGCGTCAGTCGTCGGCGTAATGTTCGCTTAGACTCTTACCGCCGCAAAGTAAGAGACTGACAAATAACTACCGTGGAAAGCTGAGAGTTTCAGTTAATTACAGCCTCGGAATTCAGTTGTTTGTCGGCCTCGAAGTCGGATTGATGTGGATTCTGGCTTTTGATACTGGCCGTCCAGTCTGATGTATCCACGACCGTCCCTGACGCGGACACTCCCTTGCCCGGCTGCAACTCAAACACTGACGGAGCAATCTCGGGCAAGTCATTCAGGGCATTGATGAAGCCGACATGACCGGCAGACCTCAATCACGCACAGGGCTGGCTTTACATCAACCGCCCGGTGACCTTCACTGGATATTGATTCCGCAAACGTCGCCATCCGAAAATTCCTTTTTTTTCGCAGCTCTTGCACCGTTCGGATCAGATGTGACAGCTTCTGTCCAGAATGCCCTATTCGGGTTGCACGAACCAACGCGTCATCGATAATCTCTCGCTGAGCGTAGGCTGAATGCCTATACTCAAATTTCCTTTTGTGAAGTTAAGGGGGCAGCCCCTTTTAGAACGTCCATAGTCCCGAACGTCCATAGTCCCGAACATTCAGCGTTCCGGACGCCATTTTCAGATTCGAAGGAAGAGGCTCCCATGTCGACAGACACGACCACTCAACAGGCTGATGCCCAGGCCGCTCAAGGTGGCTGCTGCGGATCGAACCCATCCGGTTGCTCATCACACGGAGCAGCCCCACAAGCCCCAGCCCCACAAGCCCCACCGCAACCGCTTCAGCAGCTTGAAGTGCCATCCCAGTATGTAACCGATCCAGCCGCTGCTGACGCACCAGTGCGTCTAACCGAAAAAGCATCCGCCGAGATCAAACGATTCATCGTCGAGAAGAACGTTCCAGACGGAGCCGTCCTGCGAATCGTCGTCCAGGCCGGTGGCTGCAGTGGATTCGAACACACGCTGGGCTTCGATACCAAGGTCAACGAAGAAAGCGATGTGATCTCTGAGCAGTACGGTGTTCCAGTCGTTATGGACGGCAAGTTCGCCCCCTTCATGCAGGGAACCGTCGTTGACTATCTGGACGGCATCGACAAGCGAGGCTTCAAATTCGACAACCCGAACGCCACTGGAAGCTGCGGTTGCGGAAGCAGTTTCTCAGTCTGACTTTTAAACGATACTCGAATGCCGACAACAGCGGCCTCTACGAGAGCAAGAATCAAAGCCTCTGTCAGATTCGATCTGGCAGAGGCTTTTTTCATTTACCAAGTCGTCAAGTCACAACTCTGCACGGCAATTTTACAACTGACGACTCGACATCAGGGCCAATCCGCAACCCCGTCTCGTCAATTGGCATTTTACTTCCGGGTCCGTTCGCTTCAGCGATTGCCTGACTAAACTGTTCGTTCGTGGGCACTTCAGGATCAGCCCGTTTAACGACCTGGAGTTATTCTTCTCTACCGGCACCACCGCCGAAATTCCAGCCCGGGGCCAATCCGATATACGAGAAGTCGTCCTTTCGACGTTCTTCCCGGAAGAACGCACTCCGTCCAGGATGGAGATCGCTCCGAAACAAATTGTGAAGCCACCGTTAATCTCATGGAGAATTTTTGTCACGCCATCAAAGCCAGACGCATCAGCATCAATCAGCTTTACGGTCGCCGGCGGCCCGGGCTACGAACGAAAAGAACGACAATCGCACTAACGCCGGACTCACTCACGAAGGGGACGCATCGCGAGCATTCCTGTATCCCTGAAGAACCGGTACGTACCCTGCGGAGATCGCCACTGGCAGTGTACTTCTCGGGAGCCTCTGAGACTGGGTGGCGAGCATACGCCTGTGGCCCAATCTCCAACAAACACGCGGGATCCAACAAACACGCGGTGAATGGAAGAACGAGTACCGCTCGCCGATGCACAAGTACCTCAACGTCCAGGGCAGCTTCCTGCGTGCCGGAGTTTCACTGCCCGACAATAAACCGCCGCTCTACTTCCATCGCTATAATGTTGACGGCAAGATCACAAATGAAGAAGTACGGCAACTCGACTGACAATCGGCCGTGGCGAAACAGACGAGCTAAGCCATCGGCCGGAGAAAATGTGACAGCGAAGGTCGAGTGGCAAACAGCGGCGAACAAAAAGGCCCGGCAGTTGAAACTGTCGGGCCTTTTTGGCTTATTGCATCTATCGATTGAGAACTAATCGGAGAAAGCATCGTCGAAGCGGTGGCTCGACGGTTCAAAGTCGACGTTCTTGCAGAACTGGCAGGATTCACGAGCACCATGCTCACGGTCCATCCCAATGTCTTCCCATTCAACCGACAGCGGGCCGTCGTAGCCGACAATGTTGAGTGCTCGGATGATCTCCTCAAACCGAACGGCTCCGCGACCAACGCTGCGGAAATCCCAGCCGCGACGAGCATCGCCCCACGGCATGTGGCTGCTGTTAATGCCGGTCTTACCGTTCAGAGTCGTCGACGCGTCCTTCATGTGAACATGATACATGCGGTCCGGGAAGGCCCGGATGAACTCAACAGGATCGATGCCCTGCCAGATCAGATGGCTCGGATCGAAATTGAATCCGAATTCTTCCCGGTTATCGAGAGCCTTCAAAGCGGCCTCGGCCGAGTAGATATCGAACGCGATTTCTGTTGGATGAACTTCCAGAGCGAACTTAACGCCACATTCCTGGAAGACGTCGAGGATCGGGTTCCAACGTTCGGCGAGCAGATCGAATCCACCCTGAATCATCTCACGAGTCGTCGGAGGGAAGTCGTAAATCAGATGCCAGATGCTCGATCCGGTGAATCCGTTCACAACACTGACACCCAGCTTCTGTGCGGCGCGAGCGGTGTTCTTCATTTCTTCGGCGGAGCGTTCATTCACACCAGTCGGATCGCCGTCGCCCCAAACGTATTCCGGAAGAATTCCTTTGTGGCGCTCATCGATATTGTCCAGAACACCCTGGCCGACGAGGTGATTCGAAATGGCGAACAGCTTGAGGTCGTGCTTTTCGAGCAGATCTCGCTTCTTCGCACAGTACGTGTCGTCTGACAGGGCTTTGTCGACTTCGAAGTGGTCACCCCAGCAAGCAAGTTCCAGCCCGTCGTAGCCGAAATCTCGAGCCTTCCTGCAGAGTTCTTCAAGTGGCAAATCTGCCCACTGGCCGGTGAACAGTGTCACTGGTCGTGCCATGTCAGTTCCTTAATGAATCGAAAACGAAGTCTTCCGGCGAGTTAAAAGGATGTACCTCTCAGCCGAAGAATACAGGCGCAAACGCGCTTTCCACAGTAACATTGCCGACGTCTATTTTCAATGAACGCAAGAACACATTAGAACGTGCGTATTCATTCATCAGCGATAGTACAACCAAAGCAAATCGCCCTCCGTAACCAACTTCTCTTCAGAGACTTACAGACAAATAAAATGACGATTTTCCATCCACAGATGCCCTCAGCAGACTGCGGACCTTGCGACTTCGTGCAGCCAGATCCACATCGTCAGAGGTGTCTGCCTGCTTGCGAAGAGGTGCAAGCTTACCAGCGTTTCTGCATGTCTTGAGGGCGCCGATCAGCGTGAATCCGGACTGTCCAGGCGTCGGCACCATGAAACTGCCAGCGGACGCGGTCATTTGCCAACAATTCCCCTTTGATCTGCAAGCTCTTCCCCGAACAGGCCATCGACGAATCAGAACTGCTCCCTCGAAACTGAAAAAAAACACCGGGCACACCCTGACTGCGGGAGATGATACTCTTCGCCTGAGTTTCAAACGCTTTCTGGCTACCATCGCGTTCTTTAATCACCAGCCTCCACTCCTGCACGATTACTGTGGCAAGTGGAAGTACTGTGGCAAGTGGAAGCTTGCCATGATCGCTCGTCCATACGGCGGCCAGATTACTCAGCAGGCGACGGAAAGTGGCGGACCGCAAGACGACACAGAAGCCTGATGATCATCTGTTGAATTTCAGTTGAATCCCAGACTTTGGTACCAGTACGAGTGAGCCGATCGGCGTTAAGGTCTCAAAGAAGTTCTCGCCGACGACAACGGTTTCTGATCCAGCAAAGGCGGCCGCACCAAACGTTTTCGATCAGTCCTTTCGAGTAGTCGCTCCAAACAGAAAGTGGGTAACCGACATCACGTACCTGCCGACGGCTGACGGTTGGGTTTATCTGACTGTTGTTCTGGACCTGTTCAGCCGTAAGTTCGTGGGCTGGGCGATCTCTGACAGTCTCGCCACACCACTGGTCAGTTCGACTCTTCGTAACGCTGTCCAGTTACGGAAGCCTGACACGAACGGTCTGCTTCATCACAGCGATCGCGACTCGCAATATACCAGCGACGACTATCAGCAGACTCTGAAAACTCTCAACGTGACCTGCTCAATGAGTCGCACGGGTTGCTGCCACGACAATGCCGTCATGGCTGAACGCTCAAGCACGAGAGGACGATGTTCGAGTTCCTTCGACAACTTAATTACCCGGGCAAGGCTCAACGTCTTCCCGTACATCGACGCTTTCTGCAATTCCACGAGGATCCATCAAACGCTCGGATGCTGAACACCTGACGAATTAGAAGAACAGCATCAGACAAAACCAGCCGTCTGAAAACGTATTATCAGGTGTCCATTGCAAGTGGGCTACCACACCTTCGAGACGACAGCGGAGATAGATATTTCGTGTAACTTCGCTGCTTAGCAAATTCTAAACGACACCCGGCACGGCGAAGACTTTGGCGAAGTCGCGGACTTCTTCGCGAACCTGATTGACGATGTCGTGGTTGTCGGCGTTGCGAAGAACTTCGAGGATCCAGTCGCCGATCTTACGCATTTCGTCTTCTTTCATGCCTCGCGTCGTCAGTGCCGCCGTGCCGATACGGATGCCGCTGGGGTCGAACGGGGATCGCTGGTCGAAGGGGATCATATTTTTGTTAACGGTGATGCCCGCTCGGTCAAGAGCCTGTTCGGCGATCTTGCCGGTCAGGTCGATCTTTGTAACGTCGCACAGCATGAGGTGGTTGTCGGTTCCGCCGGAGGAGATTGAGATCCCCCCGGTCATCAGAACGTCGGACAACACTTTAGCGTTGGCAACAACCTGCTGAGCGTACTCTTTGAAGTCCGGCTTGAGAGCTTCTCCAAAGCAGATCGCCTTGGCAGCGACGACGTGGCACAGCGGCCCGCCCTGCATACCAGGGAAGACCGTCTTGTCGATGCCTTTGGCGCGTTCTTCTTTGCAGAGAACAAAGCCTGACCGTGGACCTCGCAGCGTCTTGTGCGACGTCGAGGTGACGAAGTCGGCACACTCGACCGGGTTGTTATGAACGCCACCCGCAACGAGGCCGGCGTAGTGAGCCATGTCGACCATGAACAATGCGCCGACTTCTCTGGCAATCTCGGCGAACTTGCCGTGATCGATTTCGCGTGGGTAAGCGCTGGCCCCAGCAACGATGAGCTTCGGCTTGTGCTCGCGAGCCAGTGCCGCGACGTTATCGAAGTCGATCTGGTGGTTGTCTTCCCGGACTCCGTACGGAATGGCGTTGTAGATTTTCCCAGAGAAGTTGACCTTCGATCCGTGGGTTAGATGCCCGCCATGGTCGAGGCTCATCGCCAGGTATGTGTCACCCGGATTCAGCACCGTCAGGTAAACCGACATATTGGCCTGCGAGCCGGCGTGTGGCTGAACGTTGGCGTGGTCAGCTCCGAAGAGTTCGCAGGCACGGTCTCGAGCAATGGATTCGATGACATCGACATTCTCGCAGCCGCCGTAATATCGTTTTTCCGGGTAGCCTTCTGCATATTTGTTGGTCAGGCACGTACCGGCTGCTTCCATGACTGCGGCGCTGGTGTAATTTTCCGACGCAATCAGCTCGAGGCCCTCTTTCTGACGAACTTCTTCGGTCTGAATGGCGGCCCAGATATCGGGGTCAGCTTGCTGAAGATTGCTCATGATTTCACTGTCTTCCGGCGTTATATAGCATGGGTTGCCTGGTGAGCGGCATGACGGCGGCCTTATAGTTGCTGCTTATACGAAAAACCACTGTTGAAGTCAGCCGCTGACTACTCAGACAGACACGCGTCCTGCCCCTCTGGTTTCTGCGTGAAATCAGCAATTTACACATCACAAAATGCGGCTAGAGGACGACTCGGTGACGCCAGCAGAACTCATCGCCCGTAAACGGGATGGACACACGCTGACACGCGACGAAATCGCGTTTGTTATTCGGGGATTTGTAGACAGTAGTATCCCGGAATACCAGATGTCGGCTCTGGCAATGGCCATTTTTTTCCAGGGAATGGAAGACGAGGAAACAGCCGCGTTGACTCAGGAAATGCTGCTGTCGGGCGTGCGTCTGGAATGGCCGGCCGGAGCGGCTGTTGTAGACAAGCATTCTACTGGTGGAGTCGGCGACAAGGTCTCACTGGTGCTGGCTCCGCTGCTGGCTTCGTGCGGGTTGCGAGTGCCGATGATTTCCGGGCGAGGCCTCGGCCCGACCGGGGGGACACTCGACAAGCTGGAATCGATTCCCGGCTTCCGCACCGACTTGTCGATTACAGAAATGCAGGCCATCGTTGAACGCGTCGGCTGCGTCATCACTGGAGCGACAGAAGACCTTGTCCCCGCAGACCGCAAGTTTTACGGACTGCGAGATGTCACGGCGACGGTGCCGTCCATCCCGCTGATCACCGCCAGCATCATGAGCAAGAAGCTGGCCGAGTCATTGAACGCCTTGGTTCTGGATGTCAAATGCGGCAGCGGAGCGTTCATGAAAACTCGCGACCAGGGCGTCGAACTGGCAAATTCGCTGGTCCGAGCGGGCCAGCGAATGGGGGTCCGCACGACGGCCCTGGTCACTGATATGAATCAGCCGCTGGGTCGAATGTGCGGAAACGCCGTCGAACTGGACGAAACTCTGGACTGCCTGGCCGGAGAAGGCCCTGACGATCTACGTTACGTCACGCTGGCTCTGGGCGCCGAACTGCTGGTTTCGGCCGAGCGTTGTGCCGACCCGACGGCCGCCGAATCACTACTGAGTGACCGGCTGGATTCCGGGGCCGCACGCGAAGTCTTCGAACAGATGGTGGTCGCTCAGGGCGGCGATCTGAAAATCGGTTACCAGGTCGCGCGGGAACAAGTCGTTGTCGCAGAACGGTCGGGATTCGTCACCAGAATGGACACGGAGGCTCTCGGCATGGCCGTCATCGATCTCGGCGGCGGAAGGCGTCAGATAGGTGATTCGGTCGATCATTCCGTCGGGATCGACATGCGAGCAAAAATCGGCGACGAAGTCTCGGCGGGTGATCCACTTGCCCGTGTTTTTGCCGATCAAAAAGTACCAGCCATCATGTCACGAGTTTCCAGCGCGATCACGATCAGCGATTCTCAAGGAGAATGGCCCGAGTTCATCGTCGAACGTATCCGGTGATCAGAATATCAACGCGAACGACCAGAAATCGCAAACCAAACAAACGGTTGACCCTCAGTACGCCCAATCAATAAAAGGTCCGCAGTACAATGTAATGGAGCGATTCAGGTTAATTTCCGTAATTTCGGCTGTGCCCACAGGGGCCGATCAACGAATCCTTATCTCACAGGTTTTATAAGATGGCTCGCCTCTCACAGGCAGATCTGGTCGATCTGAATCATAAATTCGAACAACGTACGCCGCAGGAACTTCTGCAGTGGGCGAAGCAGACGTTCAGCGACCGCGTGGCATCAATTTCCGCTATGCAGAAATCAGGCACGGTCGTCTGCCATATGATCAAGTCCAGCGGAGCCGACATTCCAACGCTGTTTGTCGATACGGGAGTCATGTTTCAGGAGACGCTGGACACTCGCGACCGCATCATCAACGAATACGGGCTCAACGTCATCACGCTGCGTCCCGAGCTGACGATGGAAGAGCAGACCGAAAAACACGGCGTGCTCTATCTGACATCAGAAGGCCAGGAACAATGCTGTCACACTCGTAAGGTCGAACCCCTGCGCAAGGTCGGCGACCAGTACGACGCCTTCATCGGCAGTCTCCGACGCAGCGACGGCGGCAAACGAGCCGTCTGCCCAATCCTCTCGATCGACGTCGAAACAAACACCGTCCGCATCAACCCACTGGCCGAATTTGACGACGATCACCTGGACGCTTACATCAAAGAGAACGACGTCATCGTCAACCCGCTGCACTCGCAAGGCTTCACAACAATCGGTTGCAATCGCTGTACGACGCCCGTCCTCCCCAGCGAACCCAAGCGAGCTGGACGCTGGCGACACCTCGGACCATGGTCAGTCTACTGCGGCATCAACCCGACCGACCGCGACCCAACTTACTCACCGGCGATCGACCTTCCCCAGGAACTCGTCGACCGAATCCTTGGCCGCATGACGGACTACATGATTTAACCGTAAGGTGGGTACTGCCCGCCAAAACGTTTCAGGTGGGAAGTGCCCACCCTAATCCTATCGCAGTTCTGAGAACACACGACTGGACACCAAGAAACACTGATTTCGTCTCTCATTTGATGCTCTGAAATTCGTGTCTCTTCTTGTCCATTCGTGGTACGTAAAACATTCGGACAACAACATGAAAAACTCCATTGCCGTTTTAACACTGCTTCTAGCCACGTCAGGCCTGACTGTACTTCTCACAAATAGTTCGACCGATGCCGAAGAAAAGATGGTTGTCGAGTTCTCTCGTGGGACCATCGACTTTGGAATTGTTTGCAGCGATGTCGACAAGTCAGTTGTCTTTTACAAGGACGTCGTCGGGATGAAAGAAATTGACGGCTTCGACGTACCAGCAAGTCTTGCTGCAGACGCAGGGCTCGTCGACAACCACGACCTGCATGTTCACGTTCTGGTCACTCAGGGATCGTCCAACGCAACTCGCTTGAAACTGATGCAGATCAAAGAGGCTCCTGGCAGGAAAGTCGATCACGCGTTCATTCACTCGTCGCTCGGGATGAGCTATTCAACGATCTGGGTGTCCGATATCGACGCTTCGCTCACCCGCGCCGCCGCCGGCAATGTCAAGCCGATTGCCAAAGGTCCGGTCGCACTACCAAACGGTATGTTTCTGGCGGTGATCCGAGATCCAGACGGCAATCTGGTTGAACTGGTCGGCCCGAAGCGAAAATAGGTCACGTTTGATATGCCTTATAGTTAATTTGGAAGGACGCGATGAACCGACGCGAGCTACTTGCGTCATTCCTGGGCATGCCGTTTGTGCTGTCTTCAGGCTGCAGCCTTTCGACTCCGAAGCTTCCAGCCGAAGGCGGCTTCGTCGGGACATCGCACCACGCCGGCCACAAACTTCGCGACGGTTACCGCCCTGCTCTGTCGGACGATGCCTGGAAGATAACGGACGTCGTCATCGTTGGCGGCGGAGTCGCTGGTCTGAGTGCCGCTCGCAAGCTTAAGCAGGCGGGCGTCGATTTCGTTCTGCTCGAACTGGAACCCGAAGTCGGCGGCACGGCGATCAGCGGCAAATCACCCGTCGTCGCCTACCCGTGGGCCGCTCACTACCTGCCAGTCCCACTTCCGCACAACACCGAACTGATCAACCTGCTGGACGAAATGGACCTGCTCGAAGGCCGCAGCGCTGACGGGACACCGATCGTTGCCGAGCAGTTTCTTTGTCGCGATCCTCAGGAACGATTGTTCATCGACGGAAAATGGCAGGAAGGTCCGTTTCCCTGGGCGCAGGCGTCAGACGACGACATCACTCAGCTCAAATCATTTCAGACAGCGATCGACCGCTGGGTAGCGTGGAGAGACTCAGACGGAAAAAGAGCATTCTCGATCCCGGTCGCCGATTGTTCGACCGATGACGAAATCATGGCACTCGACAAGCTGTCCATGCTGCAATGGATGAACGATCAGGGCTGGACGTCACGACACCTTAAGTGGTACGTCGACTACGCCTGCCGGGACGACTACGGACTCAACAGTGATCAAACCAGTGCCTGGGCGGGCATCTTCTACTTCGCCGCTCGCATCAGCAAACCCGGTGTCGCCTCGCAATCTTTCATCACATGGCCGGAAGGTAACGGACGCCTCGTTGCTCATCTTCGAAAGTACGTCGCTGATCACATTCTGACCGGACACGCCGTATCTCAGATTGTACCGCCGGAAAATACCGCAACCGGCGATGAAAACTCCACGAAAATCATTGCGTTCCAAACGGCGAACTCATCACCCCTGGCCAACTCGCCGCCTGAAGTTCACGGCTGGAAGGCTCGGCATGTCATCGTAGCAGCACCGCCGTTTTTGACGGCTCACCTGATCGCCGACTATCACGAATTTGGACCGTCCAGCATCAAAGACTTCGAATTCGGTAGCTGGCTGGTGGCAAACCTGCACCTTGACGATCGACCATCAAACGACAGCTTCGTCATGAACTGGGACAACGTTATTTATGACAGCCCGTCGCTCGGTTACGTCACGGCGACTCATCAGAGAGGCATCGATCGTGGGCCAACGATCCTGACTTATTACTTCCCGCTTTGTGACGCCTCACCCAAAGCTGCCCGCGAGCGACTGTTTAGACTTTCGTGGGAAGATTGGGCAGACGTCGTGCTAACCGACCTTGAGCGCGCACACCCGGAAATCCGCAGGCTGACCAAACGGCTTGACATCATGCGGTGGGGACACGCGATGATTCGTCCGACCCCCGGATTCATCAGCGGACCAGCCCGTACCGAATGCTCAAAACCTTTTCGAAACGTCCACTTTGCACATAGCGCTTTGAGTGGTATTCCATTGTTCGAAGAAGCCTTCTACCACGGCAACCGAGCCGCATCTGAAATCCTGGAATCACTCAATGCCTGAGTCGTCGTTCCAACACAAAAACGAGGTACTCCTTCACGTTGAAGCAGAGCCGCGGACGGGTTCGTGCAACATGGCCACGGACGAGCACCTGCTTGAAGCCGCTCTCGCAGAGGGCTTGAAGGCCGTGCGGATGTATCGATGGATCGAACCGACCGTGTCGCTCGGCTACTTCCAGAATTCGGATGCTGAGGTCCTGCGAACGAAGTTTAAAAATATCGCAGCCGTGCGACGATTATCAGGCGGCGGCGCCATCCTGCATCATCATGAACTGACCTACTCACTAGTTCTTCCAGCCGATGATTCGCTGACGAAAATTCCAACCGAACTTTACGGGCGAGTCCACTCTGCCATTATCAAAGTGCTCGGCCACTTCGGAGCTGGCTGCGCCATGCGGGGCGAAGACAACGCGCAAGCTGACGAGCCTTTCCTCTGCTTCGTCCGAGGTGACCGGCATGACATCCACTGCGCCGGGCACAAAGTTGTTGGCAGCGCTCAGCGGCGCCGCAAAGGGGCCGTGCTTCAACATGGTAGTATCATTCTGGAACGCTCAACGCATGCACCAGCGATTCCCGGGCTGATCGATCTTGCCGAGGCCTTCCAGGTCAACACCTCAAAGTCGACGCAGATTGACGATCTCGAAATAAAGCTCGGAAAGGCCATCGCTGCATCGCTCGGACCGGTTCGAGGCATTTCTAACTGGCCTGCGGACGCAGCGTCTCGCGTCACCGAACTGCAAGCAGCTCATTACGACTCCATCGGTCGATGCCACAAATCAGGATGATGCTCACCAGGTGAAACTTTCTGTCATCATCCCGGCCCTGAACGAGGCTGAGTCGATTAAACGGGCGATCGAAACATCGCTCGCCCTTTCACCGCACGAGGTAATTGTCGCCGACGGAGGCAGTACAGACGACACCGTCTCCATCGCACAGAAACTCGACTGCCAGGTCATCGCTTCTCCACGTGGGCGAGCTTTGCAGCAGAACGCGGGAGCAGCCGCGGCAACCGGTGATGTGCTGCTGTTCCTGCATGCCGATTCATGGCTCGTGCCCGAAGGACGATCACAAATCGAGCAGACGTTAAAGTCGCCCACAATACCTGGCGGAGCATTTCAGCACCGGATCGATGCGAACGGGTTGCTCTATCGGCTGGTTGAAGCGGGAGATTCGTTACGTGTCTGCTGCACTCGCATCGCGTATGGAGATCAGGGGATTTTTCTCAGGCGAGACATCTTTGAGGCTCTTGGACACTTTCCCCCGGTGCGACTCATGGAAGATGTGCAGCTCATGAAGTCTCTGCGCGATGTCGGGCGGCTGGCACTGCTGCCAGGGCCACTGCACGTCAGCGCTCGCCGCTGGCAGAAACACGGAGCGATCCGGCAGACGCTTCGAAACTGGTGTCTCCTCACCGCTGAATACCTTGGTGTCTCCCCAGACCAGCTTGCAGATCTGTACGCACCGCACAGCAATCCGGTGAAAGTCCATCGCGAATAATGCCGATTCTGCTGTTTTTTTTGACTGATCCGGATCTCGGGGTTATTCCAACTGGTGAATCTGCCGATCTCAATTGAGGCTGCCTCAGTGGCCAAGCTTGCGCACCAGGTACAGCTCAAAAAGTCGGTCCGGCGCTGGAGAGATGCAATGTCCGTGAGATGGCTGAAACACTTCGCCAGAACAGTCAAAAAGAAATCACCGCCACCTCGCTTACAAATTGCGCACACCTGGTCCGGGATAATGGTCGCGGCATTGTACTGCTCGACGGCCATTGCTCAGGACGGCTACTTTCTTCCGATAGATTTCCAGCAGCAACAGGATCAGGCCGCCTCATTCGTTCCGGTGATATCTTCGATTGAAGAGCAAAACAACGTTCCAGCTCCACCGGCACCTGATGAGCCCACCAGAGATCCGAACAAAACAGACCACGATACTCCGGAACACCTGAAGGCCCACGGCGATCGCTCAGCACGGCACCTTCAACTGAGTGAGCACGACGACTCTCCTGCCGAATTCCACGTCGCCCCTCACGGCGGAGCACATGACGATTCCCACGGTGGCGATTCGCACGGTGGCGATTCGCACGGTGGCGATCATGGCAATTCACACGGTGGCGGGCATGGCAATTCACACGGTGGCGGGCATCATCATCTCGAAATCCCACCGATGATTGGAAGCTTCTCACGAGGCCCCGGCAACGGACGCCTGATGTTTCCGATCGACCGGTTGATCGTCGCCCCACAAGACAACGCACTGGGAGCACTCGGAGCAGGCGGCGTTCCTGTCACGTTCAGCGGAGCCGGTCCGGTCAACATCAATCGACCCGGAACCGTCTCGACAGTTGGAGGCCTTCAGACACTTTTTCGGCAGCAACTGAGCCTTCCACCACAGAACGTTGTCGGCACTATCACTGACACCGCCACTTTCACAACGACGCAAACACTGGATGAAGTCAACGCAGCTTTCGCTGCAACACTTCAGCCTTACGATATTGTGGGAGTTCAACCGCCGCCGGGCACCTACAACACCGCTATCGACACAGCCTTCCAGGCAGCCAGCACGATTAATGGGCAAACAGTCTTTGACCCGACAACCAGCGGCGTGATTCGATCCGGTCGTACAGAATCTGTTGCACCGTTGAATCAACCGTTAGTCGCTGGCGAGATGCTCGACGCTTTTTACGCCTTTGACTACGTCGTCAATTTACCAATCCCCAGCCCAAGTGCTGACGGACTACTCGGTCGATCGAGCGTCGGAGCCAACACCAGCGCCGTGCCAACCAACCGGCTGTACTTTGATTACTCGCTCGTCAAAAATGGCGTGCCATTTAATCGCTCCGAAAATTTTGACCGATATACAATTGGTATTGAAAAGACGATTGGTGAAGGCGAGTTATCACTCGAAGTAAGACTTCCTTTCGCAGCATCGATGGACCATCAGCTCGTCCTCGAAAATGGCCGTGGAGCATCCCAGACAGAAGCCGGGAACGCCCTTGTCATTCTCAAGCATGAACTCGGCTCAAACGAGCACATGGTAATTTCAGGCGGACTCGGCCTGTCACTTCCAACGGGCAGCGATGTCGAGGTTAACTCGGAAGCCGGCAACCGCCTTGTACGACTCGTCAACGAATCTCTTCATATGAAACCGTTTCTTGCGATGGCGTTCGTGCCTGATGAACACTTCTTCATGCAAAGCTTTATCGAGTACGACCTGCCGGCCGGCCGCAACGGAGCGGAACTCAATCTCGACGGAATGGGCCTTCAGCAGGTTGG
Organism: uncultured Planctomyces sp.; assembly: GCA_937904325.1. Lineage (GTDB taxonomy): Bacteria > Planctomycetota > Planctomycetia > Planctomycetales > Planctomycetaceae > JABMPE01. Next base: position 13,548 of record CALGTK010000394.1, on the reverse strand, counting down.
CCGAATCCGAGACGCGTCGCACCTGCTGTGGGACGTCTCCGCTGGCTACTGGTCCGACACCGACGACGAGAGCATGATTCGCCGCTGGGCTCCGGTCATGGAATTCCATTTTGACAAAGGCTTCAGCGACGGCTCGCAGGTGCGAGGAAACAGCTATCGTCTGTTTGACATCTCGCAGGATCGAGACGTTGCAAACGTCCTCGCCGGAGTCACTTTTGACCTTCACGAAGGCAAGTATTTCTCATTTGGCTACGGCACCGGAGTCGGCGGAAACAGCAGCAGTTCCGACGGGGAATTTCGAGCGACGCTCAATTGGCCGTTCGACTTCAAATAGCAGTGCGAACGCCACGTTGACGTGAATCGAGACGCCCACAAATAACCTTGCGGCAGACAGCGACGCCCCACCGGGTTTCTCAACATTGGCTCTGCAAAGCGACTACGCAAGTCTCAGCATCACCGATGTGAATGCCGTGGTTTCGCCAAAAACCATGCGTTCCTGCGTGCCGAATCTTCTGCCGCATGACCAGGAAGCGTCATTTCCAGATCGGATCAGACTACACAAGCTTCACGTTTATTACGTGTAGGGCCGTGCTGATGCTGCTGATCGCGGCGCCGGTCTAAGCAGTTTTTCACATCATGGAACCAGGTTTTATTCTGCCTGCAATGCCTTACGCGTCGCGAGTCTAACGTCATCCCATTTCGCTGCTCTGCGAACAAAACCAAATGCCGTAACTGGATATTTTGTCGTGACGCCTCTGCCTGCGCTCAGCACATGTGCCACACCTGCGAAAAACCTTCAGCGGAATTTTCACATGTAGAAGCAGTCCGCTTTATAAACGACGCCACAGAATCCAACTGGGACAGTATTCATATCCGCGTCTCCAATGTGGGCCACGGGTGCACTGGCGATCCACAACCAATGTTTGATGTCTTCAATTCAACGAAGTCCAGAGATTGCGAATCGACCCGACCCTAACACGAACAACAGTTGAAAACAAAATGGCCAGTTGTCGGGCTCGAAGAACGCAGCAGCCGACCTGATTTATACGATCGAGCTGCCTCTTAAAGCCATCAACCAACTGACACTTCAGTCGTAAATTCGACCACAAAAACAACAGGTATGGCAGAACAGCTACCCAGGTTTTCCGTGATCGAAAACGATCATGAAACACGTAACACGGCAACGCCACATAAACGTCAGGATGGCCGGCCCCGCTGACGCAGCCGCTCGCTTATATCCTGCAAGCGGCGTTTTTCAGTGGCGGTCATTGAACCGTCGCCATGCGTGTGAAGTTTTTCAAGAAGCAGATCAAGCTGCCGCTCCATGTCGCGATCTTCTTCTTCCTGTTTCTGACGCTTTTCTTCTTCCCGCTGAGCTCGCCAACGAGCAAGGACGCCCGGCTGGTCATCTGCTTCAAACTCGTCCGTATTAGACTGCTCAAGACTCGTATATCCCTGCGAAAAGTCGTAACCCATGAACGATTCTTCGCCGTATTCCTGCCTCTGCATCTGAAACGATTCAACAAGATTCAGCGGAATGACCAATGCACCAGCAGCCATCACCCACGTATTGTCAAACATCAAACCGCCGAAAACCATCGACACACCAACCGTCGCACCGGCTCTGAGATACCAGACCCTGGCAACATCGGAGCGAAGCTTTGCGCTCAGAACAAGCTGCAGCATCCGTCCGCCATCCAGCGGGTGAACCGGCACCAGGTTAATCACCAGGAGCAACCAGTTCGCCTTAAAAAACATCAAGCACAACGACGGAACAACGACTGATGGTCCTCCAGCCATCGACACTTCTGGAAATCCAAACGGGTTAAACCACTGTGCCGTGTTGGCTGAATTCAGTACCTGCAACAGACCAATCAGGCCAAGGCCAACGTTAACTAACGGCCCACCGGCAATCGCCCAGAATTTTGACTGAAACGTCGGAGCGGGATAACAGAAGGCGAGCCCTCCCATTGGAGTCAGCAGAATCTCGTCACCGTCTCCCCCTGTCACCCGAGCGGCCAGCACGTGCCCGAACTCGTGAGCCACGACACTGACAAACAGCACCAGTGCAAATGACAATCCGACTGCTGGCGTCCCCAGGCGATAGCACAACGCCAGCGCAAGCAATGGAAAGAAGATGCTCATCCTCACACGAACGGCAAACCAACTCCCCAAAGGAAGAGACCAGAAGGCAACGCTCCGATCAGAATTCATGCGGCAACCTGACTGGCCATGCCTAAGCGAAATCGCATTATCTTAATTCCCAATTTGTGTTTTAAAAAAACAACACAATCGAATCCGCACAGTAAGCCGCAATCTGCCAGAAGGCCAGCAATTCTACTCAGCCAAATCAAAGAACCACAAACCGCCTCAAAACACTTCGCCTGGTCTGGACGAATCTCAGCATCCATGAAACGGGATTAAGATTCCGACACGAAATACTTCATCAACAAATCAACGTAGCCCTCCAACATTCTCGTTCCGTCAAAAACTACTCAATCGTTAAATTCTACTTAATCTGAACGCCCCCGAATGCCGATAAGCGCTATCGACTGCACGGATAGTTGGTTCTGCTTCATACGTCAGAGGAAGCTCCCAACTAATCACATGCGACAGGAATGGTTCATGTTGGCACCTATTCGCAAGCATATCGAGTTCAGTTTGATGAACGGCTCCGCGTCGACATCGACCGGACTAGTGTTAGCCGTCGCATTCAGATGCTGTGTGACGGTACTCGTTGTCGGAACGGTATCCGTTGCCGACGCCGATGATGCGCGGCCCCGCAAGCCGTTGAGCAGTGCCGAAAAGTTCCAACAGGATGCGTCTGACGTCGGCGAATTGACTAACGCTGGAGATGAAGCTGGTTTGCTGAACCTGCAGTTCAAGTCTTTCGGAACGTGGACGGCCATTGAGCCAGTGGCTGCAACCAATCCCGATATCCGTACCGGCAAAACAACGATAAAAAGTGACGCTGATCAAAATGTCGAGCTGTCACGGCCCCTGATCATTCCGCGTTTGATTGACCACCCGGACGGCATTGAAGATCAGAATGTTGGCCCCATCCCAACTCAGCCACATGAGACCATCCAGGACTCATCGCGGGAAGGCGGTACGATGACGATCCCCGTCGTTCCGAACGCCGGAGAACTCGTCGCAAGCCGTCAAGCCAACAATTCAGCCAGCGACAAGGGATCACCTTCGCCTGAGAACGACCTGAATTCACAAGTCGACGCTTACGATGCCGCACCGCAACTACTGACGCATTCAGATGAGTCACCAACGGCAGTCACAAACATACTTAATGCCCCCCAGGCAAGTGTGAGGACTCTCGCCATGGCACAGCTCATTTCGACTTTCCTCGGTGTTCTACTTGCAGTCGGCCTCTTTCTGCTCATTCGTGTCGCCACCATGAAGTTCTTTGGGGTTAACCTCGGAATCACATTCCGACTCGGAGCGATCAGCAAGGCAACCGCTGAAACAATCACGGAGAACGACTCGGCAGACGTTGTCCCGTTCGGAACGCAGACGTCACCATCTGAAGCATTGGCAAAAGAACTGACCGAATCCGAAAACCGGCGGAACGTCGCCGATACGGCAGACTTTAACTTCCGAGTCATCGGCAGCGACCACGGAGACGACGCCCCATCTTCAGAAGGCAGCGTTAACCTGGAAAACGAGGCCGGCATCCTCAAGTCGATCTTTGAACAAAACCTGAACCTCATGCAGGAACTCGACCAACAAAACGAATCTGCCGCATGATCGTCACCTGAAGAGAATCAGCCCCTTCCAACCGCCGAATCCGCAGCCCACCTGAAGCACTCATACAAGAGTCTCAACATTGCGCACCACAGTTGCCAGCGTAACTGACAGGAGAGTACCGTGAAACAACCCGTCACTTACGTTGGTTTGGACCTTGGAACGTTCAAAACGGCAATCACTTCATCCGACAGAAAACGGCTCGTAGTCCCCAGCGTGGTTGGCTGGCCCAAAAATCGCGTCGCTCGATCCTTGCTCGGGCGTGACTTGATTTTCGGTGAAGAAGCGTTGCAGAACCAATCGAATCTGAACCTCATTCGCCCGTTCCGACGCGGCGCATTGAAGTACGTAGACGGAGCCGACGTCGGTATCGGACCGGAAGACATCGCCAAACACAAAGAAGCCGCTCTACTTCTCGTCCAGCACGTAGTGTCTAAACTGGAAGTGCCAGCCGGACGCCCGACCTACAGCGTCATTGGCGTCCCGTCCCGTGCCACAGTTCTCAACAAGCAGTTGATCATCAATTCCGCGAAACGAACACTTGACGCCGTAATGGTTGTTGCCGACCCGTTTAGCATCGCGTATGGCATCAGCCAGTTGTCCAATGCGCTGGTCATCGACATTGGTGCCGGCACAATCGACATCTGCCCGATGTACGGTCCTCACCCGAAAGATGAGGATCAAATCACACTGCCCATCGGCGGCAACCTGATCGACGACGAGTTTCAGCGACTGGTCATGCAAAGCCAGCCGCGCGCCGAATTCACGCTGAATCAGTCTCGAGAAATCAAAGAAGAATTCGGTTTCGTTTGCGATGGCAAAGAAAGGGCGATTGCAACTGTGTCGATTGCGGGCGAACCGACTCAGCTTGACGTAACCCAGCAGTTGAACGCCGCATGTCGAACAATCGTACCTGGTATCGCAGAGGCACTCCTGGAACTGCTTGCAAAGTTTGATCGTAACGTCCAGAAGTCACTGTTCAACAACATTCTTGCAGGCGGTGGCGGCGGTCAACTCAAGGGGCTGGATCTTCAGATCGTAAAAGCTCTGAAACCATACGGCATAGCCAAAGTTACCCAGGTGCATGACGCGGTTTTTGCCGGTGCGACTGGATCCCTGAAACTGGCAACAAACATGCCAGCGGAATACTGGCAGCAAATCGTCGCCCCGACAGGCAGCGTAAAACCAAGCAAAATCCCAACGGCGTGCGTTCCCCTGAATCGCGCCGCTTGATTCAGCTAACGGAACTCGAAAAACAACTGAAGACGGGCGGCGATCGGAACAGTGGGTGACAGGAGACTCTGCCTGTCGCCGGCCCGATCACAGCAAACTGCGACACCAGACGCCGACCTCATTTTCACACCTCACATCTCTCTGCGTCATCTTCCCACCTTGTCGCGAACAGTCCCCATCGGACAACGTCATCATGAACACTTTCGCCTGGCTGAAGAGACCATCGTCGATCCGCGTGCTCTCACTGTCGTCACTCAAGTACCGCCGTCGAGCGAACCATACCTCTCGTCCTGCATTTACCGAGCCGCTCGAAGTCCGCTCGCTCCTGACCGCGACACCGGTCCTCGCTCCGATAACAGATGTGACACTGCTGTCAGGTTCGCCGCTGCACATCCCATTGAACGGCTCCGACGCCGACGATCAGACGTTGTCATTTTCCGCGAGCAGCAGCAACTCTGATGTCACGACATCCGTCCCTCAAGGCAACCGCAGCATTGAAATCGACGTCCAGGATTTCGGCGTGATGACGTTCGAGCTGTACGAAGACAAGGCGCCGCGCGCGACCGAGCAGATTATCGAGTTAGCAGAAAGCAACTTCTATGACGGCTCGATATTTCACCGTGTCATCAACAACTTTGTTCTGCAGGGTGGCGATCCAAATGGCGACCCGGTCGGAACAGGTGGATCGTCACTCGGTGACTTCGACGATCAGTTCCATCCGGACCTGCAGCACAACACGACTGGCGTGCTGTCCATGGCCAAATCCGAGGACGACACGAACGATTCACAATTTTTCATCACCGAAGGCGTACAACGGCATCTTGACTCTCAACACACCGTCTTCGGACTGCTCACCACTGGAGAATCCGTCCGCGAAGCAATCAGCGAAACACCGGTAACAAACTCGGCTCCCGATACGTCCGTTGTTGTCACGATGTTCAACGTTTTCACCGACATCGAAAACGGCGTGCTTATGCTGAGTGCTCCGGAAGGTGTCACTGGGTCAGCCACGATCACTGTGACCGTTTCGGATCCCGATGGCAATCAGGCTCAGCAGACCTTTGAGGTAACCATTCAGGCAGACACGGTGAACAATCAGCCGTTCCTGACTGACATCCCGTCAGTCCGAACACTCGTCGACATGCCAACAGAGCTGCAACTGACTCAGATCGATCTTGAAGGCAATCCTGTCACATTTCTTGACGAGGCCCTGCTCGCGGCAAACAACCTTTTCATCCCGGAACTTTCCAACGCCAATCTCAACTACGTCGTCAATCCGAGTACCGGCACGACAACAATCACGCCGGTCAATGGACTGGCAGGAACGCATAGCATCACGACTGGCGTCGGCGAGTTTCCCAGTGCGATCGACTACCAGCTGGTTCCAATCGAAATCGTCGCCACCGCCAGCATATGGACCGTCGAGACCGATGATCATCCGAACGGCAACGAAGCGGACGACGGTTCCGCGGACGTGTTCCGAGTCAAGCGAAATGGCACGCGGCTTGAGGTCTACGTCAACGGGATATTGACAGCCCAGGCCGAATCAGCATCCGTCACTAACCTCGTCATCAACGGCTCAGGTGACGACGACATCCTGATTTTTGACGGCACAGATGGAAACCCACTGCCAGCAGACGGATTCACATTCAACGCCGGCGGTGAGACGTCTGTTGATGGAGACCGAATCGACGTGCACGCCGGGACTGTATCTTCGGTTATTCATACGTCCTCGTTAACTGTTGCGGGCACAGGTTCCGTTTCCATCGACGGCATCTCGAACCTGTATACCGGTGTCGAGGGAATCATCGATCGTCTTATTGCTACAAACCGCGAATTCAGTTTGACGGACGCCGACGAACAGATCGTTGTTGGTGACGACGGAAGCGTATCTAACGGACTCTCACAAGTCACCAGCAACGGCATCAGCCTTCCGATCGTATTCGCCGACCCGACGGCCTCGCTGACAATCAATTCACTCGGCGGCAACGATGACATCACCATTCAAAACCTCGACGGGGGCTCATTGGGCGTTGCCGTAAACGGAGGTCAGGGTAACGATACGATCGCTGGAGGCATGGACGACGACACGCTAACAGGTGGTGCCGGCGACGATTCGCTCAACGGAAACGGAGGCACGGACCTCTTTCTCGATGACGCCGTTGCCAGCCAGCAAACGCTTCTTGACGGAACTTACGACGGAAACGGCACCGACACACTCGTCTCACTTGAAAATGCGGAACTCCATGGCGACTCGTCGAATAATCAAATCGACGCCTCCGACTTCTCGAACAGCGTCACTCTCCGCGGCAACGGCGGCGATGACACACTGACCGGCACAGTGACTGATGACGTGATGGCAGGCGGGTCCGGCAATGACATCCTGCTGTCCGGAGCCGGTGACGACCTCGTTGACGGCGGCGAAGATGCAGACACGTTGAACGGCGGTGCCGGACGCGACACACTGAGTGGAGGAACCGGCGACGACAATCTCGCTGGTGGCAGCGGACGAGACAGCCTGCGAGGTGGCAGTGGCAGCGACCGACTCTTTGGACAGGGCTCATCCGGTGACACGTTATACGGTGGCGAAGGCGATGACCTGATCAACGGAGGCGCGGGGGACGATGTCATCTTCGACGAAGCCGATGCCGACTTCGTCCTGACAAACACTTCGATGACTGGTAACGGCAACGACACTCTCGTTTCAGTCGAACGAGCCATCCTGTTCGGCGGAGCATCCGACAACCGAATCGATACATCAGCTTTCTTTTCCGCAGGACAGACCAGCGTCACTCTCCGAGGACACAGCGGTAACGACACATTGATCGGTAGTGACATCAACGATGCACTGCTCGGCGACGCCGGCAACGACACCATCGACGGCCGAGCAGGCAATGACAATCTTTCCGGCGCCGCCGGTCGCGACATTCTGATCGGAGGCGACGGGAATGATCGACTGCGTGGACAGGGATCATCATTCGACACGCTGATCGGAGGTCTGGGCGACGACACACTCGATGGCGGAGCGGGCACGGACCTCGTGATGGAATCCGGAAACGTCGATTTCACACTCACAGCCAGTTCGCTGACTGGCCGAGGAACTGACACCATCATCCGTATTGAAACTGCTCACCTGATTGGCGGTGACGGCGACAATACCATCGATATCAGCGGCTTTGTTCCAACCTACCCACCAACTCTTGATGGAGGCGCTGGAAACGACCAATTAACAGGCTCCAACTTCATGGACCTGCTCCGTGGCCAGGACGGAAACGATACGTTGACCGGAGGCGGCGGCAACGACTTTCTGCAAGGTGGAGCCGGCAATGACCAGCTCCTTGGTGGAGATGGTGCTGACGGCCTGTCAGGCGGAGGTGGCGATGACACACTCTTCGGTCAACTCGGCGACGACATCGCCTACGGCGGATCAGGAGACGATTCGATTCGAGGCGAGGCCGGCTCAGACACAATATTTGGCGGAGCCGACTCTGACAATGTCGACGGCGGCGTGGACACAGACCAGGTTGCTGGCGGAAGCGGCGAAGGATCAGCAGACGCAGGCGACGTCGTTACAGGACTGGCCGAAGAGATCGACGAGGCCTTCCAACTGACACCTGTCCCGAACTGGGTCAAAGAGTCCTGACCTGGACGTTTGCCGCTCGCGCTATCCTCACGAGTCATCGCTGAGGCGGATAAGTTCGCCGTACAACTCAGGTCTGCGAGTTTTTACGGTGTAATTCGGAAGGCTTCGTTCTGCGGCGAGCCGGCTGAAATCCAGGTGGCAAACGATCATCTCGTCACGAATTTCGTCGCACTGCGTAGATGCAAGCACTTCTCCATCCGGTGCAAACACGAGCCCACCACCACAGTGATGCGGCTGCGCTGGTGAGTCCGCTGGATAAGTATCAAGTTGCCCTGCCCTGCCAGCCATATTCGCCAGTACGGCGAAGCAGGCATTCTCTCGCCCCCTCATCGCATAGCACGATGTAAAGAAATCGATCGAGTGGTGCCGTGCGGCGGCCATGGAGCCGGGTGATTCATCCCAATTTTGAAGGCGAGCAGCATGTGGCATCAGCAGGACGTCCGCTCCCTTCAACGCGAGAATTCTGGCAACTTCTGGAAACTGATTGTCGTAGCAGATGATCGTCCCGACTTTGCAGAAGCCAAGATCGTGCACCTCGATCTCACGTCCACCTTTGTAATAGAGAGTTTCATCCCGAGACATGTGCATCTTGCGTTGCTTCCCAATATAGCCGTCTGGGCCAACCAGAAACTGAGTGTTGAAGACGACGTCTCGTGGTTTTTCAGAAATCCCAACAGACAAAACGAGTCCGTACTTTTTTGCCATCTCGATACATCGTTGAACACTTGGACCGTCGGGGACAGATTCAGCCAATTCCCAGGTTCTCGGATTGCAGTGTGAATGGATCAGTAATTCTGGAAAAAGGACAAGACGAGCTGCTGAATTCGCTGCCTCACGACAGTAATCGTCCATCTGACCGAACACCCAATCGAGTTCATCGAACGGGCTGTTCATGCTGACGGCCGCAATTTTGAAAGATTCCATCATATTCTCCATAGAGGTGTCACGCCCGGAAGACAGGTGTTGTGTCATCTGTCCGCCGTGAGTTCAACACCGACGCCTTCGCGCGTAGAACTCGCGGCGGGCTCTTCTCATTTTCGGCCATCAAATTCTTGCTCTGAAGTTCGTCCGTGCATTTCGAAAATCTGAAGCCGAGCCAAACGCGATCTTCCGTGATACCAGCGGCCCAGTGGCTCGCCGAACGAAAAGTAACATTGGGAAACCACACCGCACCTTGCCGAATACGAAACACGCCCATCCGCGGCATTGTTCGGGTTAACGGGTTTCCCTTTATCCGACTTCTTTTCCGCCCGGTCGATTGATTGAATCTCCGCTAAACCTGGATACTGCTTGTTCGTCGAAACGAAAATATCAACTCGGAAAGAATCAGAATGCGCCTCACCGTCACTTTGCTTTGCCTGGTCTTCATTTCAATTTCTCCGTGCCTCGCGCAATGGGAACGGACGACCGAGCAGATTCCAGATCTGCAATCGCTGCCGGACATGACTTCGGAGCTGCAGGCACAGATTGATAACAACGGTGGCCGACTGCTATTGATCGAGAAGAATTATAGAATCACCAGCACGCTGGAATTTGACCTGAAGAAACTCGGTGCCGCAGCGGTCAAATCTATCGGAGGTGCGACCATCATCATGGATGGCGCCGGGCCGGCGATTCGATTCACAGGCACTCACGAGGGCACGGCGTCGCCAAAATCGTTCAAACCCGTGACCTGGAATGAACGAATGCCGATCGTGACGGGTATCGAAATTCTGGGGGCTCATCCAGAAGCAGACGGTGTCGAACTTCGACAGACCGTCGCACCTATTGTGAATCGAGTATCCGTTCGATGGTGCAGACACGCGATCTACCTTTCAAACAGAAACCGCAACGTAGTAATTTCCGATTGCCACCTGTATGAAAACTCCGGCGTCGGAATTTTCCTGGACGACGTGAATCTGCATCAGATCAACGTTTCGAATTCGCACATCTCGTACAACCGAGCGGGGGGCATTGTTGTTCGAGATGGAAACGTTCGAAATCTACAGGTGACGGGGTGCGATATCGAAGGCAACATGCCAGCCGACGAAACTCCGACAAGGACGGCCAACATCCTGATCGATGTCAGTGGCTCGGCAGACGATAAGACCAAATCGATCGCCGAGATCGCAATCACCGGTTGCACAATTCAGCACTCGGCCAATTATTCCGGTTCCGAAGAGAAAACTCAGGCACTCGGTGGAGCAAACATTCGGCTTGCCGGAAAGAAAATCTACCCGATCAACTCAGTGACGATCTCTGGCAACGTACTCAGCGACACAACAACGAACGTCGACATCAGCCATTCGCATGACGTGACGGTCAGCTCGAACACGTTCTTCGCTCCGAAGCCGAACAATCTGATTGTTGCCAATAGCCAGCGGGTGGTCGTTACCGGAAACACCTTCAACCCTCGGCAATTCACGCGACCGGGGACAATTCGATTCGTCAATTGTGCCGACTGCATTTTTGCGAATTCGACGATCCACAAGTTCGCCACTCAGGAAGGCGCCGTCATTCTCGATCGATGTTCAGGCTTCTTGCTGACCGGGCTACTTCTGACTAACTGTGATTCCGGTATCGTTTTGAAGGGGACCTCTGGCACAACCGTCGCAAATTGTAGAGTGGCAGGCACGGCCGGAACCGACTTGAATATCGACAAATCGAACCGGGGAATCACACTCAACGGAAACTCGTTTTCGGGCAAGGTCGACATCGCTTCCGAAACGCACAATGAGGTAAAAGGAAAGAAATGATCGAACAATACTGTTGCACGGCCAGGAACGTCTTACGGCAAGTTGGCCTCGTTAATCGCCAGGGGTCGATGTCGTGTTCTTCCAACCGCTGGTAAAGTGTCTGTCGACTCAAACCAGGTTCAAAGGCCATTTGCGGCGGCGCTGCACCAGGTTCGAAACCCGATATTTGGTCTGCACCAGGCGGACTTGTTTGTATACTCGAAAGTAATCCAGGGATTGGATGTCGCACATAAAAGTACTCCTGGCCGACGACGAGACTGTGTCTGCAATTCCATGAACGCTGCGTTCATGCTTGCTGGACATTCAATTGAAAACGTAACCGATCCCTCGCGATTACCGTCTTGTAAATGCTCTCGATATGGAAGTCCTCATTTGTGGTTGCTGTTTCAAAAGATTTGACCGCCGGAACCGTCTTAAGCCTTCCTGGTATCGTCAGTATTGCCAATTGATTTCTAGTTATCGGTAGTGAAGTCACTGACTTGTCTGAGGACTTCAGATCAAGCTGCTCAGCGTGCTTCGAAAAGATTGGTTTTTCACGAGTTCTGAAATGCATCGAACTTACTGCTGCAAAGCAGACGATTTTGAGACCACTTGTTTCATTCCTTAGTTACATCCCCAGTGCGACTGACAGTCGGCTTGAATTGCAGACACAGATTCTGCCGAATACGAATGCGCCGAAACTAATGGCAGAAAGGTACGGCTTTTTCACCAGGACCGGTCTCGAGGCATTTCCTCAATTCTATCTGGCTCGTAAACTGAAACATTGTTTCTGATCTTTGTTTCAGCAAGGGAAGTCGCAAAGTGCCGACAAGTGATTATCAGCGGACGAGGCCAGTTGGTTTCAGCCGTAGAGCAGTGATTCAGGCAGGTACTTCAAGCTTAGCTGGAGTTGGCCTGATGTCAGCCCTTGCAGGCCGTGCGAAGGCGGCCGCTGCTGAGGCAGCAAACTCGTCGAGCGACAGCGCAAAACAGATTGTGATAGTGTGGCTGACCGGTGCAGCCAGTCACCATGAAACTTTCGATATGAAACCGGACTCTCCAGCAGAGATTCGCGGCGAGTTCAATCCGGTCTCGACCTCCGTCGCCGGAATGCAGATTTGCGAGCACCTGCCGCATCTTGCAAAACAGGCCGATAAGTACGCCGTAATCCGAACGTTGTCCCACAAAGACAACAACCATCTGATGTCGACACACCATGTACTGACCGGACATCTCCAGCCAGGAGCATTCTTTGACAAAGTAGCTTCGCGTGACGACTGGCCATGTTACTCGTCGGGGTTAGGTTTCCTGCGACCCCGAAACGACGGGATTCCCAGTGGCGTTAACCTGCCTACTTTCCTTTTACAGGGACCATTAACCTGGCCGGGGCAGCATGCTGGATTTCTGGGACCGAAATTTGATCCCTGGCAGATTAAAGGCGATCCGCAGAAACCGGACTTCAAAGTTGACAGTCTGACGTTGTCACCGGGGCTTGACGTCTCGCGTTTGGATCGCCGGGAGACGCTGCTGAATGAAATCAACATTCAGCAGCAACAACTTGATCGAGCCGCTGAAGCGACTCGGTTGACCGACGATCAGCAACTGGCGTTTTCAATTCTAACTTCGAGCCGACTCGCAAAGGCCTTCGAACTGAACCACGAGGCCGACTCCGTCCGAGACCGATTCGGTCGGAATACGACAGGGCAGTCATTACTGGTGGCGCGTCGCCTGATTGAAGTCGGAGTGCCAGTTGTGCAGGTCAATGTCGGAGGTGCTCAGACGTGGGACAACCACGGAAATATTTTCCCGACGCTAAAGGACCGTCTTTTGCCACCTGTGGATATGGGAGTTGCAGCGCTGCTTGAAGATCTCCACGAAAGCGGCCGACTGGACGACACACTGGTCATGATGCTCGGCGAGTTCGGTCGGACTCCGAAAATCAACGACAAGCAGGGACGCGATCACTGGGGGCCGTGCTTCTTTGGGTTCTTCGCAGGCGGGGGCGTACAAGGCGGGCAGATGATCGGCCGTTCCGACGACATCGGCGCCTACCCCGTGACCACGGCGTACTCGCCCGATGATGTCGGCGCGACCGTCTACAGGCTCCTGGGAATCCCACCGAATGCTGAAGTCCACGACCGTCTCGGTCGGCCGTCCCGGCTGAACAGTGGCAACGTCATACAGCCATTATTCGGGTAGCGA
>CALGTK010000393.1 GCA_937904325.1 uncultured Planctomyces sp. | reverse complement strand
TTGAATCGAATCTGATGGCCGAATATCAGCTATCCAATCCTACACAGCAAAGGTATTTCCAGCGGCTTTACGCTATGCGGCAGGCTCTGATCATGGAGCCTGAGAATCTGCAGCTTATATTTGGCTTGGCTCAACTCTACCAGTCGGCAGGACGAACTGACTTGACGCTTGAAATGGTCGAGCGCGCTCTGGCCGTGATCCGCAAACTTGCCGATTCTGAATTGAGTGATCAGATTCTTCAGTTCGCTCGACAGCTTAACCAAATGAAACAGCAGATCGCTCCGCAAGTTGAAACAACCAACGAGCGCATTAAAGAGGCGATGCAGCAGGAAAACGTCGATCGTGCCCAGATTGCCGCAGCGTTGAATCAGGCAGGCTTTGCAGGTCTCGCGCTGCAGGTTCTGGAAGAAGATCGACTTGCCGTCGCCGAAAACCAAATGGCACAGCTCCAGCTTGCGTTTCTGCTGGCCGAAACTGGACGGCTTGAAGAGGCTAGCGCGATGTTCGCAAACTTTGAACAAATGGGAAATGTGGCCAGCATTCCGCTGGCTGTCGTTCTTCAGACCTGCTGGCTTGAGATGGCTCTCGGCGACTATCAGAGCGCGGCCAGACGCTGCACCGAACGTATTCAGCAACTCAAGTCAGCCAGCATTCAAGCGATGTTGGCCACTGTTCCGTTTGCAATGCCTTCTCCGCAGTTTCTTGGAGAAAGCAATATCTGGCCGGTAACTCAAACGATAATCTCTTCTGGAACGATGATGGAAACTGCCGGGGAGATTTCGATCCTGCAGTGGACCAGCGCAATGGCGAACATCGAAGCCGGCGACTGCACTGCGGCCGCGGAGTTGTTAAAGGTTTTGATCGAAGATTTTCCAGAAAGCCAGTTCAGGCCGCTGGTGAAAGTCTGGTTACACGCGATGACTGACGAAGAAATCCCGGACACCCCGCCTGAGCTCGAGCCCGGAATCGTGTTCCATGATGATTCAGATTTAGTCCCTCGCCTCGAACCGAAGAATTCGAGCAGTGATTCTGATCCTACGGTAAATCCGCCGAACGGCGATGGTTCGCCGGCCGGTATCGAAGCGAAATCCTCAGCAGCGGAAGGCAGCTAAGCTTTAACGGATTTGGGGAGAATTCGGGATGATCAGTTGTCAGTGCAGTACGCCCTGGGGTCCTTGGGGTATGCGTTTACATTCCTGGCCCTGATCGAGGAGCCCGGCGGCGATGCTGTCGGGATCGAGCATCGAGTCAGTCTTTTTTAGACCTCGCAGCAGGCGAAAGTGAGCTTCGTAACGGCGTACTCCCGCTGCGTTCCGGGCATAATAACAAGCCGATTACCGAAAACGACGAAGAGAACTGTTTCCATCATATTATCAGTGGAAAATCACTGATGGATTGCGTCTGATGGTACGCGACAACCGCCGAAATCCGGGGAGGGGAACTCCCCAGTTCCTTCCTGGAATATCGGTAACGAAAGCAGTTATGGGCCAGCAGTCATATTGAGCAAGTCCATTTGCCACTGCTATCTGGCTTCATGCAGGCCGGAAGACAGGTCACAATGGTCGAAGACGACGATCAATTGATTGAGTCGTTGTAATTGCGCTGGATGGTTTATCCGGGCCAGTGGCAGATTACTTGTGATCCTCATCGGGCGTTTCCACGTTCCACGGCTTCGCTGCCTGGAATGTGCTGCATATTTGCATTGCCTCTCATAACCGACAGATTGTCATCCCGCATCGCAGACTGCCTGAATTCACGACTGGCGTGAATTTTTCAGGTCCGGACGGCAAGCTATTCATCGCGAGCATGTCGCGAATCAGTTTTTGGTGTCGTGACATTCAAATCGGAACCAGGCAGGAGAAGTGTTAGTGGATCAGTTTATTGAAGGCTGTTTTTCCTGGCCATCTCTCCCGGCAACGGTTCTGCTTTTGCTGGTTTGTGGATACTGGTGCCTGGTTATCCTGGGTGCGCTCGATATGGATATCCTCGATTTTGACCTGGACATCGATCTCGATGCGGACGTGGACGCATCGATTCTTCAGGTCGGATTCATTCCGCTGAAGTGGTTGAACATCGGCAGCGTGCCAACGATGTTGTGGCTGAGCGTGTTTTCTTTGACGGGATGGATGGCTTCACGGCTGATGAACAGCCCGACGTCTCACGTGAACCTTGACTTGGCGACAGACGGATTGGCGATCCTGCGGGACATGGGAATTGCTGTCTTTCTAACCAAGTGTTTGACTCAACCTTTGCGAGGCCGCTTCGATCCAAAAGAAGTGAACCTGGCCAAAGACCTGATCGGTGGAATCTGCAAGGTGACCACCAGCGAAGTAACTGAATCATTCGGCGAGGCAGAGTACTCGACCGACGGAGCACCACTCAAACTGCGAGTTCGAGTTGAGGAAATAAACCTCGTTCGCGGTGACGAAGCGGTGATCGTCGGTTTCCAGCGGGAACAGAATGTTTATCTAATTAAACGGGCTGAAACAGGAGCGTAACAATGCTATTTGGCTTATTAGCGGTGGCTACCGACGAACTAATGACCTTCGTCGTTGGCGGCGCTGTGCTGCTGATACTTCTTACTGGATTCGTTACCGCGTTTTCGAAGTTCTATCGAAAACCGGGACCGGAAGAAGCCATCGTGCGAACGGGTGTCGGCGGGCTGACCACCATCACTGGTAGGGGCATGATCGTCGTGCCGCTGATCCAGGAAGCCCATCTGATGGACCTGTCCGTCAAGCGAGTTCTGATCGCCCGCGACGGCGAGGACGGCCTGATCTGCCACGACAACATGCGGGCCGATATCAAAGTCACGTTCTTTATCCGCGTGAACAATCAGCCCGAAGACATCAAGACCGTTGCTGAAACCATCGGCCCCCGGCGAGCGTCGGAGCAGGCCAAGCTCGAAGAACTCTTCGAAGCGAAGTTCTCCGAAGCGCTGAAGACGGTCGGCAAGAACTTCGAATTCGTAAAGCTCTACACCGAGCGAGATCAGTTCAAAGAGCAGATTCTTCGAGTCATCGGCACGGATCTCAACGGTTACGTTCTCGACGACTGCGCGATCGACTATCTGGAGCAGACTCCGCTGGAACGGTTGAATCCGAGCAACATTCTTGACGCGGAAGGTATCAAGAAGATCACCGAGTTGACGGCACTTGAAAAAGTGCAGGAAAACCAGTTCACACGAGAAAAAGAAAAGACGCTGAAGAAGCAGGACGTCGAAGCTCAGGAAGCGATTCTCGAACTGGAGAAACAACGCATCGAAGCCGTCGAAAAACAGAAACGCGAAATCGCTACGGTTACGGCCAGAGAGCAGGCGGAAGCGGCTAAGGTTCAGGAAGAAGAGCATCTGAAGGCTGAATCAGCTCGAATTCGCGCGGCAGAAGACATCGCCGTTCAGGAAGAAAACAAACAGCGGCAAGTGCTCGTTGCGCAACGGGGCAAAGAACGCACGGATGGAGTGGAACTGGAACGTGTGACGCGTGACCGCGAACTCGAAATAACCGAACGTGAGCGCGTTGTTGGTCTGGCCGATATCGAAAAAGAGAAGGCCATAGAGATCGAAAAGAAGAACATTCAGGACGTGATCCGGGAACGTGTGGCTGTTGAGCGGGCTGTCGTGGAAGAGAAGGAACGGATCAAGAACACCGAAGCGTTCATGGGTGCTGATCGAGAAAAGACTGTCGCCGTCACGCTCGCTGAGAAGGACGCTCAGGAACTGCTCGTCAAGCAGGTCAAAGCTGCTGAAGCATCCAAGACAGCGGCTGATCTGACCGCTGAGCAGGTTGTCGTAGAAGCAGAAGCTCGCCGAGCATCTGCCGAGAAAGACACATCGGCTACGAAAATGCTCGCCGAAGCAAAGGCAGCGGATCATGCGGCTATCGGTCTCGCCGAAGCCGAAGTTTTGTTGGCAAAAGCGGACGCTACTGAGCGAACGGGAACTGCCGAAGCCAACGTCCTGCAGAAGAAGGCCGTCGCGGAAGCGAAGGGGCAGGAAGCCAAGGCTTCTGCCATCGAAAAGGAAGGTACGGCCGAAGCAACGGTCATGCAGCTGAAGTTTACTTCAGAAGCCAACGGCATCCAGGAGAAGGCCGAAGCGATGAAGCTTTTCGACAGCGTCGGCAAGGAGCACGAAGAGTTCAAGCTGAAGCTGAACAAGGAAAAGGACATCGAGATCGCCGCGATCAGTACTCAAAAGGACATCGCGGAAGCGCAGTCGAACATCGTCGGCGAAGCTCTGAAGACGGCCCGCATCGACATCGTCGGTGGGGAGTCAACCTTCTTCGACCAGATCGTCAACTCGATCAAAGCTGGCAAGTCGGTCGATCGATTCGTGCATAACAGCGAAACGGTCACCGACGTCAAGCAGACGTTCTTTAACGGCGATCCGGAATACTTCCGGACGAAACTGACCTCATTCGCCAGCCAGTTCAACGTCAGTTTTGAAGATGTTAAAGACCTGTCGGTTACAGCTTTGATTACGAAGTTGTTGACGATGGCTGACACCGACGAGTCTCGTTCCGAACTGACACGAATGCTGGACACCGTCGCTGGAACTTCGATTGCGAATCGCAAGATCGCATCGTTGGCCGGCGGAGCATCCGAAGTAACCAACGCGTAAGTGACAAGGCTATGCGAACGGTGCAGCAATCGAGCTGCACCGCTGCTGCATCTCCAACGAGGAGTCGCCATCGTACGCACATGAAAATGGGATACTTCGACGATGTCTGAAGAACAACCTGACAGCTCGACCGAGAGCACTGAAACGTCGGTTGGCCTCGAAAGCAGCACGTACGAGATCATTCGCAATCGACTGATCAACTGCGGTAAGGAGCTGCGATCGCGGCTCGATCAACTGAACGATGCTCGTAAGGATGTTTTCGGTTCAATCGACACGGTGCTACTCAGCACCGCACGGATCACGACCGAACACAATTGTGTCGCGCGAGATCTGCTCGCCGTCGGCAATCGAATTCTGCTCGGATACAACGTCCACTTCGGCCTGAAATCTGAGACTGACCTTCACGACGTTTTCGCAGTCTACCGTTATGAAGACCAGACGTTCCATGTCGAACCGCTTGATCTGATTGGCAACGAAGACTTCGAAAAAGACTTCAAAGACCTCTTTCGCTACTACAAGAATGCGTTCTTCGCGAAGTTCGCCGTCCGCGGCCCGCACCTTTACATGGTGTTCCGCGTTGGCAAGAGCGTCGGCGAGATCAAGACTTTCAAGTGGGTGATCGAGGGGCAGGATTCGCTGCGGTACGTCGACAATCGCAGCGATCATGAATTCAAGTTTCCGCAGCAACACGGATTCGAGTGGAAACGCACTCACCGCGAGCTTCATCAGTCCGGCGAGCATCCGCACATCTCGATTGAGAATCGTGTCTTCGTCGAAACTGTCGGCGGCGATCTGACGATAAAAGTCGAAGACAGCACGGCAACCGGCGAAGGCATCTACGCCGAAGACGTCGAGGACAAGGACCAGACACTCGACGACGCAGAGATCTACTACGCCATCGTCGGCAATATCATTCTGATGAAGATTCGCCCGTACCAGGAAAAGAATTTCAGGTACATCGTCTTCAACGAAAAGCTACAGCAGGCTCAGCGTCTCGACGCGATCAAAGATGCCTGCGTGTTGCTGCCGGATGATCACGGCCTGATCTTTTCAAACGGCTACTACCTGCAAACCGGTGAGTACAAGACGTTCGGAAATAATCTGACCGACATGCTGTACGAGCGTGTTATCCCGGCTCCGAACGGTGAAGACTATCTCTACGCCTTCTACAACCGCGAATCCGGTACGTACGCGCTGCTTCCGTACAACCTGATCAGCCAACAGGTTGACACGCCGATAATCTGCAGCGGGCTGGCGTTATTCGAAGCTGGTGAACTGCTTTGTTTCAAGTCTCAGGAAGACGCTCAGAAACATCACGCGATTCAAATCTGGCAGACGCCTTACGTCGGCGAAGATTTTGTTCCACACACACAGGACGGATCGTTCCTCGGAAAGATCGGTAACAAAGACATCGTTCGCGGCATGGCAGAATGCCACGAAGTTCTGAATCTGATCCATCGGGACGACTCGTACGCAGGTCTGTACCTCGATCTGGTCAAGCTGTCTGGCGAAACGATTGATTCTTACTTCTGGATCAACCGCGAAGATACATTCAACCTTGCCGAAGTTCTAAACGACGTCAAAGCGGCGGCCACCGCGGCGATTGACGAATTCGACAAGGTCGTCCGAGTCCGGCAGAACACGACCGAACAAACCCGGCAGACTCAGACTCGCACCAAAGAAATTCTGATTGAGATCAGGCAGCGCCGTTTTGACCACATCGACGACTTTGTAGCTTCGCTGGGTGATCTGCGCGGAGTTCGAGGCGACATTATTTCGCTGCGGGATCTTCGTTACATTGATCTGGAACTCGCCGAAAATCTGGAAACCGAAGTCAGCGACCAAACGGAACGGCTTTCTCGTCATTGCGTTGAATTTCTGTTGCGTTCCGAATCGTTGCAGCCTTACGACGACAAGGTTCGAGAAGAGCAATCGCGTATTGACGATCTGATCAAGGTCACCGACGCGAAGCAGCTCGAAGAAGATATCGCGAAGAGCGCCAGCGAGTTAGAGATGCTGATCGAAATCGTCAGCAATCTGAAAATTGACGACTCGACTCATCGCACGACAATTATCGACAATATCTCGGCGATCTTCTCGACGGTCAATCAAGCCCGAGCGGTCCTGAAGAAGAAGATTAAAGAGCTGGCGTCGGTCGAAGGTGTGGCCGAGTTCAACTCACAGATGAAGCTGCTTAACCAGGCCGTCGTCAACTATCTCGATATCTGCGACTCGCCGGAAAAGTGCGAAGAGTTTCTGACGAAGGTCATGATTCAGCTCGAAGAGTTGGAAGGTCGATTCGCGGAGTTCGACGAGTTCATCCTGCAGCTCACTGAAAAACGTGAAGAAGTTTACAACGCGTTCGAATCACGCAAGCTGGCCTTGGTCGAAAGTCGTAACAAGCGTGCGAACTCGTTGATGAATGCGGCGGAGCGAGTCCTGAAGGGGATTCAAACTCGCGTTGCCAGCTTCGAATCGATCAACGATATCAATGGATACTTCGCGTCGGACCTGATGATCGATAAGGTCCGCGACATTATCGAGCAACTGCGGGAACTCGAAGACAGCGTCAAAGTCGATGACATCCAGAGTCGCCTGAAAACGATCCGCGAAGACGCCGTTCGACAACTGAAAGACCGCAGCGAACTGTTTGTCGAAGGCGAAAATACGATCAAGCTTGGCTCGCACCTGTTCTCGGTCAATGTGCAGGCACTTGATCTGACGACAGTCATGCGCGACGGCGAGATGTGTCTGCACCTGACCGGGACGAATTTCTTCGAACCAATTGCCGACGATCGATTGCTGTCGATGGATGACGTGTCGACACAGGAAGTTCCTTCAGAAAATCGATCTGTCTATCGCGGCGAGTATCTGGCATATCAGATGCTGTGTTTGCTCGGTGCTGACGGACTGCCGACTGCCGAAGCAATACTGAAACTGACCGATGAAGAACGGCTCGCAAGCGTCCAGAAATTCATGGGGCCGCGTTATACCGAGTCGTATACCAAGGGTGTCCACGACGCCGACGCAGCGAACATACTGACATCGCTTGCCCGGATGCAGCAGACAATCGGCCTGCTGAAATATCACACGCAAGCACGAGCTTTGGGCAGCCTCTACTGGCACAGTTTCGGCGAGAAGAAAACGAAGACGTTGATGACCGCCCGGCTTTCCGGAGTCGGCGCTATCTTCCAGGCCTTCAACGACATTGAAGGTAAGTCAGAGTACGTCTCGGAAATTCGTACGTGGTTGACCGCCTTTGCTGATGAGACGGGACTCTTCAGCGAAGAGTATGTTGATGAGGCCGCGGAATACCTGTTTGCCGAACTGACAGTCGGTGGAAAGTTCGCTGTCGGTGCCGTTGCGCATCAAATGGCAGAAGAGTTTCGGACTCACTTGAAACGAAACGATTTCTCCACAGTATTTGAAGAGTCTGTCAGTGCCGTCCACCGAGATGCTGTCAGCTGCTTTTTACTTCTCAGAAACTGGGCACAGGCGTTCGTGGCGACGAAAGATGACTCAAAGCTAAGCGACTACATTGACGAAATTTCTTTGATCCTGATGCCGGGTAAACCCGACGGGAAAGAGTTCATTGTCGGCAAGGTTGATGACGAACTGCCGGGAATCGTTGGGAGCCATCCCGTCATTGACGGCGGAACCTACCACCTGAACTACAACCGGTTTACTCACAGACTCGACCAGTTCAGCCGTGTAATCGTTCCACGGTTCAATGACTACGTTGCCCGGAAACGAGAGCTGGTTGACACCGCTCGTGAGGATATGCGACTTGAAGAATTTCGTCCGCGAGTGCTGACATCCTTCGTTCGCAACCGGTTGCTGAACGAGGTTTACCTCCCACTGATCGGCGACAACCTCGCTAAGCAGATCGGTTCGGCCGGCGAAGGAAAACGAACAGATTTGATGGGACTGCTGCTGCTGGTCTCGCCGCCGGGTTACGGTAAGACGACGCTGATGGAGTACATCGCGAATCGGCTTGGTCTGATCTTTATGAAGATCAACGGGCCGGCGTTGGGTCACAACGTCACGTCGCTTGATCCCAGCGAGACGACAAACGCAGGTGCTCGTGAGGAAGTTCAGAAGCTGAATCTCGCTCTTGAAATGGGCGATAACGTCATGATCTATCTCGACGACATTCAGCATACGAATCCAGAGTTCCTGCAGAAGTTCATTTCATTGTGCGACGCGCAACGGAAGATCGAAGGCGTCTACAAAGGCCGATCGCGAACGTACGATCTGCGAGGCCGCAAGGTCGCCGTCGTCATGGCCGGCAACCCATACACCGAAAGCGGTGAGAAGTTTCAGATTCCGGACATGCTTTCCAATCGGGCCGACATCTACAACCTAGGTGAAATCATTGGCGAAACGAGCGACGCCTTTGAAATGAGTTACCTGGAGAACTCACTGACGTCGAATCCGGTGCTCAGCAAACTGGCCAGCCGCAGTCAGAAAGATGTTTACGCGATAATCGCGATGGCCAATAACGAGCCTCGCGACGGAATCGAACTGGAAGGCAACTACTCGCTGGAAGAAATCAACGAACTTGTCAGCACAATGCAGAAGCTGATGCGAGTCCGCGATGTTATCCTGGCCGTTAACAAGGAATATATCCGCTCGGCCGCCCAGGCAGACGACTACCGAACAGAGCCGGCATTCAAGTTGCAGGGCTCTTACCGAAATATGAACCGCATCGCCGAGAAAGTCGTCTCTGTGATGAATGACGACGAGCTGACGGCATTGATCGTTTCGAATTACGAGAATGATGCTCAGACACTGACGTCCGGTACGGAAGCGAATCTTCTAAAGTTCAAAGAGTTGACGGAACTCATGACGGACGAAGAGAAGGAGCGCTGGGAAGATATCAAACGTACATTCCGTCAGAACGTGAAGATGCGAGGCATTTCATCTGACGACAAAACCGGGCAGGTGATCGCCCAGTTGGGAACGTTATCAGACGGTCTGGATTCTATTCGCCGAGCGATGGCAAAGGGTGTTGATCAACTGTCGGAGCAACGTGACGAGAAAGTAGCCGCAGAGCCAGA
>CALGTK010000392.1 GCA_937904325.1 uncultured Planctomyces sp. | reverse complement strand
CATGCGAGACAGGAACTTCTAAAACGACTCGCGAGTCTGGCGAAACCTGACGGACGGTTGGTGATTTGCGTTCCCCAGGAGCGGATTCGCGGTGATTCGACACTTCTGCCGTGGGCGATGAACGTGGTGCGCGGAAGGTTCACCAATCCACACGTCGTGATCGTTCGTCTGAACGCATTGCAGTTACTTCTGGCTGCCGTTGGCTTCGAGGTCGAATGCAGCACTTACACGAACCTGTTCTGGCCACGAGTTGCCAGGAAGCGAGGGTTTCAGTCGCACAGCCTCATTGTCCAGGCTCGTCGTGTTCCGACACCTCACGTTGATCCAGTTTGCGTGATGCCGAGTCTCGAGAAGGTGTAGTGAGGACAATCCAGAGTGGCAGGGCCACCGCATTCAAGAACTCATTTTCCGACGACTGCTATCCTTCTCGGAAGCAGCCCCTTGCCCAAAAATCCGTTGTCAGAGTGAGTCCAGAATATCAAGGTGGCTCGGGAACAATGTTTCCAGACTGACAGTGTCTTGCAGCTTGTCAGTCGGAATGTCCAGCAACGCCAGCACCAAAGACCGTTAGCCGAAGATCGCTGACAGCACGCAGATTGTCATGACGAGCTTTAGAAGCGGGCTGGAACCTGCCGATTTAAGTCGAAGCCAATGTTTCGACCATCCAACAGGCAGGGAAGCCGCATGGTTCTACATAGCATATTTGTCGTGTGCCTGATCGGGTGTGAAGCTGCATCTTCCGTACTGGAGACAGTCACAGAGCTTCAGAAACCGACTGATCCATCTCACTCAACATATTCGCCCGAACGTGCTGCTCTGCCGTCAGACGGCCATGTTGACGGTCTGGTGCGGGAATCCGGCAGCGTAGACGGAATCCTTCATCTGCTCGTTCAATATCCAGTTTCTGGGTAACTCACGATCTTGTGATGACCGTGCTCTGGCAGGCATCGTTGCACCGTACGACATCGTCGTCGTGCAGGAACGCGTTTCTCCACCGTATGCCGGAGCTGTCCTGATGACCGGACACGTTTGCGACGATCTCAGCAGCTTCTCGGAGTTTGTCAAAGCCGACGACGTTCAGCGGAAACCATTTTCCACTGAGGACGTACCTGGGTTCGTTCCCGGCAGCCTGTCATAAGTAGTTGTCGACTGTAGAGTCTTTGCAAGAGTTCACTTGAAGGTTCTCTGCTTAAGCTTCAAGCGAGTTGACAATGCACGCCGACTGAAAATGGGTCGTGAACGAACGTGCTACCGATTCTATCCGCCCCAACAAAGCTTCGATAGAATCTGCCCATGAGACTCCCAGAATCCAAAATTAAAACCGCCATTCTTCATCCGGAAGAAGCAGTCCGCCTGACCGCTCTGGCATATTTCGCAGACTCATTCACGGCCGATGAGTCGTTGATACCGCTCGTCATTGAAGCCATCGAAAAGTACGGCAGAGAATCCGCCTTCAGTATTCTTCGTGACGCAGAGCGATTGCCTCAAACTGAATTCAGTTTCAACTGGCTCCTTAACGAACTCAAAGCGGATTTCGATCCGAGTGAAGTCGATCAGGACAACTACAGATTCGCTGCCTGCCTTGCTCTACTGGCTGCTCCGCTTGAGTTGCTGGTCGAACACAAGAATGAGATTTCTGACTGTCCCAACTTTGCTCCAGAATTAGTCCCAGCTCTCAATGAACTGGTGACGATGGCATCCTGGGACTGGAACACTGGCTGGAAGGTATTCACTGATCTCGCTCGTGACCTTCAACGCAGAGAGTTCACAAGCAACGATGCCAGATATCACGCCCGGTTGGTTCGCGTTCTTGGTCGAATGCCCGAAGGAGCAGGTCAGATTCTGAATCTGCTGAAAGGAATCTACAGAGGCACAGATCGCGGTCTGATGCAGTGGGCAGATGCGTCGATCGTTGAATTGGCTGGAGAGATGAGACTCA
Source organism: uncultured Planctomyces sp. (assembly GCA_937904325.1). GTDB lineage: Bacteria > Planctomycetota > Planctomycetia > Planctomycetales > Planctomycetaceae > JABMPE01. The sequence continues at coordinate 7,748 of CALGTK010000392.1, read as the reverse complement.
AGGAAGCCGTTCCTTTGATCATTGATCGGTTTTACGAGGGAAACGAATCTGTTCTTGATGAGTGTGGACCAGTGCTCGCAAAGATAGGTGGCGATGAAGTCGTCGAAGCAGTTTCGGAATGTTGGGCGAACGGCAACGAGGAGATCAGGTTTATTTGCACGGAAGCTCTGGACGACATTCATACTGATTTGAGTGCTGAGACGTGCCTCGAACTTCTCAAGGGTGAGGGCGAATTCGAAAGCAGATTACATCTGGGGCAAGCGGTGCTGAGTCACTTTGTGCTTGGAGACGTCGACGTCATTCGTGAAATGGTGCTCGGTGATGATGATGATCTTGACCCAGATCAATGGGACTTGAGACATCGTCTGGTCGCGACAGCAACAATCACTGGTGAACGATTTCCAGAATATGACGAATGGCATCAGGAAGCGGTCGCCACCAATTACGGCTGGGGACACATCGGTCGAACCAGGCTGACTGACAACTTTCGGCTGGATGAACCGGAGCCTGAACTCGATGCTGAAGTTGACGACTATGTTGAGCCACGTGCCAGGAAGATTTCTCGGAACGATCCTTGTCCTTGCGGCAGCGGCAAGAAGTTCAAGAAATGCTGCATCGACAAGGATTTCGAGTGGCTCGAAGATGAAGGCGGAAACATCTTCAAATCAGTTCCAATGTCGGATGAGATGGTCGACGTGCTTCAGAATCAACGTGAAGCGTTTGTCAAAAATCACGGCAGAGAGTCTGGTCCCGGTGGTCCAGTCTTTCCCGACATGCCACATCCCGAGCATGTTGAACATGAGATGGTCGAGATGATGAAGCAAGCGAATATCGATCCAGCCAAGATCTATGCCTTTGAAAAGACGGGAAGGATTGTCACGGAAGAGAATCAGGACACCCTGACGGAAGCGGATCTGCTGGAATGGGAAGCGGCTATTGATGAGTATAAGGAGCGTTTTGGGAGGTGAGTGATGGCGGCGAGACGTTGTTCAGATTTTACCCTCGAAGCTATTGGCGATCAGCCTGCGTTCGCCGAGAAGATCATGACTTCCCGTCCGTCTCGATCGAACCTGCGTTCCAGCGTCATCCCCAACTTTTCGATCACTCGGGCTGATGCCAGGTTTGCCGTTTGGGCGGTCGCAATCACGCGTCTGAAACGAAGCGTCATCATTCCATGCTCCAATGCAGCTCTGGCTGCTTCGGTAGCCAGCCCTTTTCCCCAATACTCTGGTGCGAGTCGCCAACCGATCTCTGAGTCGTTGTCTGACTTCACGAAGCCGCAGTACCCGATCAACTTGTCGTCAGCTTTGCAGATTAATGCCCACTGGCAATATCCGTATTCACGGAGCATCTCCGCAGCGAACTGGATGAATTGACCAGTTCGATCCTTCGTCCACGCCTGACCATCGGCAACGAACTGCATGACCTGCGGGTCGGAGCAGATTGCGTGGAATCGGTCGAGGTCGTCGTCATTCCATTCTCGGAAGGCAAGTCGATCTGTGTCGGGCGGAACGTCGCCGAGTTTCTTTGTCACGCCCATCACAACTCCCTGCGAATAGCTTCCTGCTTATATTGCACGAACCCGGCCTGCTTGTATGTCGGCACGGCGGCGTCATGATCCAGCGTGCAAGTATGCAACCAGAATCGTTTTGGCTGATGACTCCACGCTTTGTCGATGGACCATTGCAGGAACCACTTCCCCAACCCCTGGCCGATGAAATCAGGAAGCAAACCGAATTGTACCAGCTCAACCTCGTTCGGCTGTCGGCGGTCCAACTCGGCGAAACCTGCGGGCGTCCCTTCCACATGGAGGACATGCAAATCATTCATCGGATCGTCAATGATCGCAGCCAATTCGGCGTCAGAGAGTTTCCTGCGACTGAGCCAATAATACTCACTGCCTACAGCGTCGTAGAGAGAGCGGTAATACGGCACGGTCGGTGACTGAGCGTGGATGACCGTCAGTCCGTCTCTTGGGGTTGGCACGGATCGGTCTAACGGGGCAAACATTTCGAGGTAGAAGACGGTGATATCGACGAGTTCGTTGATCGCCGCCTCACACGTCTCCAACATCTTCGCCAACGGTTCGGTGTCCGCCAGCCGATGATCCGTGCCGACTTCGGTCAACGCCGACTCCGGCAACTCGCTGTTGCTGACGAGTTCCACGCTGTTGGCGAACGGAACAACATCGTCTTGTTTTGAATGCAGGACCGTTGTGTTCGCTTTGACGGTGGTTGCCGTGCCCCACTTTTTCCATGCCGGGCAGAGAAGGACGAGCGGCGTGCCCTGGCTGTCGATATTCACGGCAACGGCCCCGCCCCGTGAAGAGCCGACAACGACATCGGGTTGATACTCGTCGTACTCAGCCTGGGCGATCCTGACGGCTTCGTCGAAATCTTCGTCGGGAAGAGCCGGGTTGAAGACGGTGTGACCGTGGTCTTTGAGATAGGTCGGTTTTGTGCCGCCTGGGAAGCTGGTCCATCCGTGGAGAAAGAGGATTTTCATCGACGCTTCTTCGTGTGAGCCTTGCCGTCACTCGCTCCCACTTGAGCCAACAATCCGTCCAGCGTCTTGTCATTCAGACCGGCCAGCGTGCGGAATGCTTCGGGACGCTCACGTACCCGCTTCCAGGTTCCGGCAGGCACCTTGTCAGGCAGTAAAAGCAACTCTTCCTCGTCGGCTTCGAGAACGTCGGCCAGCTTGTGGATGAATTTCTCACTCGGAAAGTCACCGAAGTGGAGATTATCGTTCTCGACCTTGGAGATGTACGTGTCGCTCATGCCGATCCTGGTCGCCAGGTCCCGCTGGGTCAGTTTGCGTTGGGGCCGAAGCTGACGAAGTCGTTCGCCGAAGTGCATTTTCGTTCCATCGTGCTGATTGTTTGACTGATTCAAATACTGTAGCAGTACTTGTACTGCCGGAGGCTGAATCAAGCAAAGCGGGCGAAGCCATAACGAAGGCCCGCGGCGAGGAACGAGCGGGGATGCCGCAGCGAGGAACGCAGTTCGCGACACATTCACAACGCATCCATCGCGTCGTCGTACATCTCATAGAACAGCGGATCGGTCTCATCCCACGGGCCGTCCGCATCGATGCAGGCATTGCTGCCAGTTGAGTCGTTCGAACTGAAACCGCCAGCAAGAAACAGGATCACAAACGCGACGGCCAACAGTTCCATTGATCACGCTCCAGGTCACACGCAGGATTATGCAAATATGAATCGACGGCATCCCTACTTTCCTCTCTGGTACGCATTGCCCCTGGCGTCCGCTGTGATTTTTGCGATTGGACGTGTCGCCATGACCGGAAGTCACCACGCCTGGCGATCGATATCAGCGTATCTGATAATCGCAGCGGTTGTGCCCGTAATAATTGGAACCGTGCACGCTTTGAGCACACTGTTCAAAACGTCACAGACAGCCGGGGAGGAAGACGCTCGTGTTATGGTTGAATCAGCGTTGTTGGTTATCAACTGCGTAGTGCTGGCGTCAGTTCTAATTCTGATTTGTTCTGGCAACGCATTCCAATCATGGACGTAGCGGCGGGGCAGTTTCCGGGGTGATCGTCACAAGTGTGACTTGTCGCGATGATCGTGGCTCATGCTCCCTCGGGATCGTAGAAGCGACTCGACTTCCCCATACTGCGGGCGAGCTTCATGTCGGCAGCAACGCTGACAGACTCCTGCCAGTCGTCCAGCGTCAGCACGTAAAGCCGATCGCAGATTGCGAGAAGCCGCTTGTCGTAGGCTTCCCTGTAGTCCCACTCGACGAGTAGATGTCCGCGAATGGTCAAAAACATCCGCCGCCAGAAAAGCTGTTTGACAATCAGTTGTTAGCAAGTGAATCGAGTCACAATTTCGGCTGCACGTCGACGGTCAGATTGGACCACAGGCGAGTAAATCGGTATCTGTTTCGACTGAGCACGCACCTTCACCTCAGAATGGCCACGATTTGGTGCAACTCCGAATTGCTTAACGCAGCGCGACGGTGGAAGTACTTCAGTATTTCACCAAGCCGTTCTCGACATTCGATCTTATCCAGCGACAGCACCGACTCCTTTCTCTGGATCAATGGGGTGGTTGATCAGCTTCTGATAGTTCCGCTCCGCGTGGTAGTGCTCCACGTATTCACGAACTGCATTCTCAGGTGACTTGCGTTCGAAGAAGATCATGCGATTCAGGCACTCGATCTTCAGGCTCCGAAACCACCTTTCCATGTACGCGTTCAGGTCAGGGCTCTTCGGCGGCAGCAGGACGACCTTGGTATTGGTGTCCTCTTCCCGGCATTGCCGCATGGTGATGAAGCAGGTGTCTCGATTCACGATGAAATGGCTGACGTCCTTCATGAATCCGTCTTCAGTGTCTGTGATATTTCTGCAGACCTGTTTCATGCACCTGGCATTGGGGTTCGGCGTGGTCCCGGCAATGTGGACAAGTCGCGTTTTCAGGTGCATCACAGTGAGCACATAGCACGTGACGAGCCCGTTCAGCGTCCAGACTTCGACGGTGGTGAAGTCCGTGGCAAAGATCGAATGCCAGTGAGCTTTGAGAGATGTGCTCCATGAATGTGACCGCTGGCGGTCTGGTGCAGGCTCGATGCGGTGAGCATTCAGCACGTTGGCGATTGTCGAATCCGAGATGTGGTAACCGGCGTTGGCCAATGCTCATTGAATTCGATCATAGCCGCATGTGGGATTCTCTCTGGCGAATCGAAGGATGGCACCGACGACTGCCTGACGGATGCGAGGTCTGCCGTGTTTTCGTTTCTCGCTGGAATCGCAGTTCTTCGCGACGAGTTCGCGGTGCCAGCGGAGTATTGTGTCTGGCGTGAAAATGGTCGTCAGTTCCAGCAGAGCCTTGCGGCCAATCGCGTGGGCTTTCACCGCGAGCAGCCGACGCTGATCGTCATCCAAGAAGTCGCTTCTTGCCGGGTTTCTGCAGGAGCGTCTTGATCTGAGCATTCTGGAACTCGATGATCTGCTGCTGTCGTTGATTCACCATACCACAGAAGGCAGCGAGCAGAATATACCATGGCTGGAGCAGGAAAGGCATGTTCGGCGCCGCAATTGACCAGTGTCCGGTGCCGACAGGTGAAATCAGGCGGCGGAGATGAGAGACTCTGCGTATACGAAATGCCTGTATTTTACGGCGGTTTGACTTCGATTCAGTTTTTTGACCCTACGAGGATCTGCAACTCCGGAATATCATGACCTGTGGTTTCAGCGACGTGCTGGTGCTGGACTGGGGACTGGCCGTTCTGGTCTCACCCGGGGAAGACGTGCCGGCAGGGTCAGGACGGAGTCCAACATGACTGAGCACTACGGCCGGGAACGGACCATCGTCATCGGGCCGAAAGCTCACGGAGTTCTGGCTGAATTTCTAAAGGCCAACGTATATCGAGCCGCTGCTATCGCCATGTTTTGTCTTTATCCCGGACGGCGACGGAATGAAATATCTCTGCCATGCTGAATTGGTTTCCCGGCGGTGGTTCCGAATGGTATTTCGAATCTTTGGCGATGGCGAAAATGTCAATCATGTCGCGACGGTCCTGCAGGATTTTGTGCAGCTGATCGATGAATACAAAAAACACACCTTTGTGCTCCTCGTCAGCGGCCATCGTCTTCAGCACGCCAAGGGGATCGAAACCCTCGGAAGTCACCGTCGTGTCATCCAGGTTTGCAAGATGGGCCAGCACGACCGCGGCTCGCCAGCGTTGACCATGTGTGGTTCCATTGGCCGCCAGATCGGCTGCCAGTTCGTAGCCGCTGATATCGCCTAACTGAGCCAGAACACGAGCCACTTCGAGCGAGTGTTCCAGCTGTTCAGCCTGGGATGAGAATGCTCTGAGGTCCTTTATCATCATGTCGAGCCCGCTGGCATCTTTCAGAGTGGCGAGCATATCGGCGGCTGCCCAACGCACTTTCGGGTCTGGATCGACGAGAGATTTCTTCAAGACCGGGATCGCCTCCGCTCCATCGCGTTCGGCCAGCAGGCCCAGTCTTCCGTGAAAGTGATAATCAAGCGTGTCGTTCATCGACCGGTAGGCCGCCTGGCGTGTGTCCCACGGAAACCGATGTTGAGCGCGGGGTTGATGAAACTGGAAAGCCTGTTCTGCACCGTGAGCTTTATAGAAGTTCCTGAGGTGAGATTCCGCAGCCTTTGGACCCCATCCAGGAAACACTCCGTCGTTTGTCGGTGAACTGGAGAAGAACACACGGGGCGCAATGGCAGCTGCCACTTCATGAAAATCGAACGGAAACTTTGTGTGATCCAAGTGGTAGAGTGATTCGAGCGGTGGCATGTACCTGGGAAGTGCCCACGTTTTGAGTCGGCCCTTTTTAGTTTCGTAATACTCGAACGGGGTCCAGCCACAACTGGAGACTGCGATCTTCACGCGATCGTCGAAGGCCGCCAGGAACATGGCGTTGTGCCCGCCCAGCGAATGGCCAATCGTCCCGATTCTTGCTGGATCAACATCGGGATGCCGCTGCAGTAAATCCACGCAGGTCATGTGATTGAACACGCCCTTGATGGTCCCGGAGTCGTACCGGTCTGTGTCGAAATCGTAGGGCTTCGAATCGCCGAAATCGGGATAGTCCGGAACGATGACGACATAGCCCAGCATGGCCAGCTCGATCGGGAAGTTACACAGCGGCCAGCTTTCGAAACTCGCCTTGCCCGACGCACCGGTGGGGTGCATGCCAACGATGCCGGGCCGCTTTGTATCCGCCGACCTGTCGAGCGGTTCGTAAAGAAAGGCATGGACGACCTCGCCCTCCGCGGCTTCAAAGTGGATCGTCTTCTTCGTGTACCGACCTCGAATCTGTGAATTGACCACCTGGATATTGAAGTCGTCGAGGCTGCGTCGAAAGGGACGCTCGGGCAGCCCGCCCATGCCCTGTAGCATGCCTTCGATGATCTGCTGGCGTTTTGTCTCGAAGTGCTCCGGCGTTGTAATTGGCTGGAACAGATCGCCGTCGTCGTCATAGACCAGCAGGTCTCGGAGCGACGGGGCGACTATTTTCTTCTCGCAATTCTGTGGAGTCGTCGGCGAGTTTTTCAGCAATATGAAGTCGTCAGCCCAGGCTTGAACACCAAACCGGTTGACTGCGTTTCTTTCAAAGACTCGGAACGTGATCGTGTAGTTCTTTTCTTCCCGGTACTTCTCGCGGCCGATTCTCACACGCTTTCCGTCTTTCAAATAGCGAGTCAGGTCCAGCGACACTTTCATCCACTCGGTGTCGCCGCCTGCGACATCTGATTCCCAAATGACCTCACCATCGAGCAGCAGCTCCATCCAGTGGTATCTCGCCGTTCCTTCTGTGTAAGTGTCTTTGACGTAAAACGAAATCCCCTTGTCTGCCCGGGTCAATTGCAACACTTGCTCGATTCCCGCAAAGTCTTCTTTTTCCGTTGGTGACTGTGAGTCAATTGAAACGGTGAAACTCTTAGAGCCCGCCTGAGATGTTTGATTGTCAAAAGCCGCCTTCAAACCGGACCCGCGCGTCACGATCTGCCAACCGTCGGGCTTTTCAAAACCCGCGTTCTGCAATTCCCCGGCCGATAGCGGAAGCACACCTGCAAACAGCAGGAGCGACGACAACCATGTGCTTGATGAGCCTGCCATTCAGATTATCCCCAGTCGGTTACGAGACCGCGTTTATTCAGTAGGCTTTTGAATCATCTGCACTATAAGTCGACGACCTGGCCGAGACTGTCCCGCTCGGCAATCGCCAGGATTTCCCGAGCA
>CALGTK010000391.1 GCA_937904325.1 uncultured Planctomyces sp. | reverse complement strand
AACCTGATTCTGACCCAAAGAGCGTTCGGCACGGCCGGCGATCAACTGATCATTGAAGAATGCCTCGTCGGTCAGGAAGCCAGCATTCTGGCAATTGTCGACGGCACAACCATCATTCCTCTCGAAACATCGCAGGATCACAAACGAGCCTACGACAACGACGAAGGACCAAACACGGGTGGCATGGGAGCCTATTGCCCAGCCCCGCTGGTGACTCCTGAGTTGATGGACGAGATCCTCGAAAAGGTGCTGCTGCCGACTGTTCACGCCATGAACACCGCAGACATGCCTTTCCGAGGCATCCTCTACGCCGGCATCATGCTTACTGAAACCGGCCCGAAAGTCCTGGAATACAACGTCCGCTTCGGCGATCCTGAATGCCAGCCAGTGCTGATGCGCCTGAAATCTGACCTCGCCCAGATCCTGCTCGCCGCCGCCGAGCACCGCCTGGAAGAAGTCGAGCCGCTGGAGTGGGATCCTCGCCCATCGATCTGCGTCGTCATGGCCTCAGAAGGCTACCCCGCCTCGTACGAGAAGGGGCGTCCAATCGCCGGCCTCGAAGCTGCAGCCGAACTGGAAGACGTCAAAGTCTTCCACGCCGGAACCAAACTGACCAACGGAAAAGTCGTCAACAACGGCGGCCGAGTCCTCGGAGTCACCGCCCTGGGAGACAACCTCGCCGCCGCCAAGTCCAAAGCCTACGAAGCCGTCAACAAAATCAAATGGGACGGCGGCTGGTTCCGCAACGACATCTCCGACAAGGCCTCGTAAACCGGCACGATTTCCGATTTATGGACCATTTTCAGTACTTGCCTGCAGCACGTGAACTCACGCCGCGCTGCGAGACCGTGCCGATGAAGCCGATTGCTCTTCAGACTCGACAGGAGAAATCAGCAAGTATTGGCTGACGTCGCCCTGACCGAGCTTCTCGCGTTCAAACGGAAGAGAAACGAAGCCACTGTTTTGGAAGAAAACTCCCCACGAGCCCGGCGGATGGATCTCTCGAACGGTATGCTCATAAGGAAAGAAATCCGACAGCGATTCGCCTGATTTCAAGTTCTTCATCGAAGACTTCGTCACTTCCATTAAGACTACGGGATGATGCGTTTGTAGCGTCTGCCGCATGCCTCGAAGAACGTTGAATTCAAACCCCTCCACATCGATTTTGATGATATCTGGGGGTTCAACACCGGGTTCACGTGAGACATCGTCTGCCCGCCGAATAAGGAATTCTCCGCTGGCAGAGTTGTCTGCGGCGTGTGACTCGACGAACGATCCAGTGCCTAGGTTCCGGGATGTCGGCGCGTAGTAGGTTAGATTTTCTTCGCGTTCACCAAGCCCGATTTTATGAATAGACACGTTCGTTTTTTCGTTAATTGACACGTTTTGTCGAAAACGGTCTCGAAGCGCTGGAAATGGCTCAAAGTAATGGACATGTCGACACAGATTTGTCATGAACAGTGAATGGTGTCCCGTGTTTCCACCAATGTCCCAGTACACTTTGTTTCCGTCCGCGCCAGCGAGGGATTGCAGCACGTGTAGTTCGTGTGGCGCGAAGTTCCCGAAAAAATAGACACACCAGTCGATGACGCTGTCGAATTTTCCAGCATACTTCATTCCAAAGAAGTTGGTCTCGAATGCGGAAGGGTTCATTGTCAGAGGATCAAAGAATCGACGGACGAGACGCCTCCGGATACCGGTGCGGATCCATGGGATCCGTCCGAATGCTTTCGCAAGCTTATATGAAATCTTCGAGTCGGCCGTAGTACTCATGTCGGCGTCCATCTGAATAGCTCCTTCTACTTTTGGGCTGGAAGTCCCCAATTGCCAATTGCCAAATGGCAAATCCAATGTTTTTTGCAACGCCAGCTCTGTTCAGTCTTATGCTGACTTACGGGCGGGAATGGGACTATCAATCTCTGTAGTTTCTATCTGAATCGTTTTGATCGCTCGGGCAGGAATTCCTGCGGCGACGGTCCACTCTTGAATGTCTCTGGTGACAACTGCATTTGCAGCCGCCACGCTATTACCCGCAATTGTTACGCCCTCCAGTACGACTGCTCCGGCTCCAATCCACACGTTGTTACCGATCTGAATTGGTGCAACTGAAAAACCCTGACGTGAGAAGGGAACATCTGATCGACATATCCGATGATTTTGGTCTCGGATACTGACCCGTTCTGCGATCAGACAATCGCTCCCGATTTCAATCTTGCCGCGTGCAATAATGAGGCTCCCAGCACCAATAAAGGTGTTATCAGCGATACTGACCGTTCCGCCTTTTGCGACCACAGTAGCTCCTGTGGCCAAGCTCACGTTTCGCCCAATTTCGATCAGCCCACCATCCGTGGCTTTTACTGTGACGCCCCCAGCGATTGAGGTACCGTGTCCCAGAAAGCAATTCGGGTACATCATCAGAATTACGGCGCGTCTAATCTTAGACGCCAGTCGCCGACTGATGTGCGAAACTCGCCGAAGCAAAGCTCCTGCGTAAGTGGTCAACGATGTCAACATTCGGGAAGTTGGTGGCGTCGGAATAACTGAGTGGCCGTTAATTGTTACACTTCCTTGCTGTGTTCCACTATCACACAATTGTTCGGTCTGGAGTCAGGGAGAGAATCAGGCCGGCCAGGACCTTCCAGTCGAGGCCGTACTTTGGACGGATTTTAATAGCTTGGAGCAATGCATTCCTACCCAGACTTCTGTGTCCGGTAGTGCGGATGAACTGCAATCCTTTTGTACGATGGATCGCTCCGAGACGTGCTGATCGGTACTGACGTAATGATTCCGGAAGTTCAGGCCGTTTGAAGAAATCCGTCCAGTACCGCAGATTATCCTCGTACATCATTTGGACATTTTTGCCAGTGTTGTTCGAATGGTCCCGCATGACTGCGACAACTTCGTCGACATAGTCAAACTCGCACTTCAAGGCCATTTTGAGATAGATAGCCTCACCTTCGGCTTTGTAGCTCTCGTCAAGCTTAACAACGTCAAGCAGGGAGCGGCGAAACATTGGTGTGGCCGGGTATACGAAGTTTCCCTCTCGTAGCAGGTTCTCGATGACTCTGCCTCGCCTCAAAGTGTAGTCCATTTCACGAGTTTCGCCCGTGTCCTCGAAGTATCTGGCGCCTTTTCCGTAGACCACGCCGACGGATGGTGGGGCCGCAAGAAATTTGTCGATTTGAAGTCGAGTCTTGTCTTTGAGGTGCCAGTCATCGGAAGGCAGATATGAGATGAATTCGCCCTTGGCGATGGCAAGGGCCTGGTTGAATGCCGCACTCTGACCTCGATTAACTTCATTGAGAATCACAGTCACGCGTGGATTCGCTTCGAATCGCCTCAGCACGTCGTGGGATCCATCCGTGGACCCATCATCGACGACGATCACTTCAAGATTGGCGTAGGACTGTTTCAGCAAACTTTGGATCGCCGTTTCAACATACCGGGCATGATTGAATGAGGGAATGAAGGCTGATACTAACGGAGATTTCATCGCGACCCTGTCCGTTGGGTATTTGAAGCCTGAACTGGCTGATCGTACTTCTTCGCGATCGACCGCAGCAACATCAGATTCAATGCGGCAGGCATACAACTCACGTCGAAACGCCGGCAAAGCAACATCAATGCACAAATTGGATGGGTCCAGTGAGTCGTTAGCTGGAATGATCTTGCCCAAAACAGCTCGATTCAGATAACAGGGCATCCGAACTCGCTCACCTTCGCAAACACACTAGGCTTCTGTCTTCACCGCCCGTTGTCAAAATCCAGCGACATGCGATGGCAGACCGTGAATGCGACACGAGACAACAGATTCCAAGAGGACTTCAATGACTGGTCAGATTTTTGTCGGAGGAACAGGACGTAGCGGGACGACGATTCTGACTGAGATCCTAGGGAGCCATCCCGAGATTTACGCATTCAAGCGGGAGATGCGTTTTCTGACCGACCCTGACGGTCTCGTTCATTTGTACACATGCCTTGGTACTAACTATTCGTCTTCCCAGGCAGGACAGTCCATTGCAAGGTTCAAGAAACTGATGCTTGAAGATCTGACCAGCCCGTCGTCCCCGCCATACATTGGATTTAACCTGCGGAAGACCTTTGGACACCAGTTGTACGACAGCAGCATTGAGTCACTCCTGAAGAAGGTCACAATCTGCCACTACCGTGGCCTGGACTACTACACAGCTGGCTCGACCGCCCAGGTTACCGTTGCACCTATACTCAGGCTGATTGAGAAGTGTCTGAACGCACGCCGCAAGCTGCCATATCTTTTCAAACCCGCTCCCAGCCGCGCGATTCTGTCACCAAGGCAATCAATCGCCGAAGGTCGCTACTTCTCCGACCCGACAGAACTGGCACGCATCCTTGGAGAATTCGTAGACAGCCTTTTCTTTAGTGCCGCGCGCGAAGCCGGAAAGTCAATCTGGTGCGAACAGACTCCGGGAAACGTCCTCCACGGTACGTTTCTCAGTCAGATACTGCCCGATTGCCACCAAATCTGCATCAAGAGAGATCCACGAGGCGTCGCCACCTCTTTCCTGAATCAAAACTGGGCCCCAGACACTGTCGAAGATGTGTGCGAAATTCTGGCATGCTCGTACGACAAGTGGCTCATAGAGCGAGACAGAATCAGAGCAACAGGCGGAAACCTTCTTGAGGTAAGTTTGGAGCAGTTGTCCCAATCACCCGATGCAGAAACTCAGCGGATCGCGGACTTCCTGGGTATCCCGAACAGTTTTCCTAGGGCAGCAACACTTGACAGCTCGAAAGTCAATTACTGGTCTGATGCCAACCATCGCCCTGTTACTCGCAAAATCACAGCCAGGCTCGAAGGATACATCGAGAAAATGGGCTACACACTGTAGCGCCCGCCAAACGGACTACTATCAACTCCAACAACGCCGTTGTCCCTTCGATAGCCTCACAGGATGCAACTAGATGTCCGGCCTCCTGAAGGCATTCACATTTTTCTCCAGCTCGTCGATAATCGGAAGCCTCACGCAGGTCGCCAAAGGAAAGATCGCCGCCGTCTACCTCGGCCCGTCAGGGGTGGGCATCTTCACACAACTAACGACGTTTTTTCGCCTGTCAGAGACAATCGCAGGGCTGGGCTTCTACAATGGAATTGTCCGTCACTCGGCAGAAAGCATACGCAGCGACGACAGCTCAGGACTTGAGAAGCACATCTCATCCAATCTCTTCTGCCTGCTGGTCACGGCCACTTTTCTGGTCGGAATGTTTAGTCTGCTCAGAACGGAAATATCGCGTTATCTATTTGGTGACGATGGACACTACGAAAGA
>CALGTK010000390.1 GCA_937904325.1 uncultured Planctomyces sp. | reverse complement strand
TTCATCTAACTTGCCCTGCAGGAAAAACGAGTACCCCCAGTCAGTCAGGACTTCTGCATTGTGTGGGTCAAGCTCCAATGATCGCCGAAAGTGCTGATTCGCCACATCGTGCTTGCCACCTTTGCTCTCAATAATTCCGAGACGATGCGCAATCGTGGCATTCTTCGGATTCTTTGCGGCAAGCTGCTGGTATCGATCAGTGGCGTCTCTGAGTTGCCCCTGGTGCTCCTGGAGACGTGCGATGCTGAGCTGTGACTCCAGTTTGTCGGTGTTCCCGATCAAAGCGGGCATTTCAGGCGTGGCCATCGCCGATTGATACGCGGCTTTGTTGCATCCCGAAGCAGAAATCGTCGCCAGGACAAACAGTGCGAAACAGCCGACAAATCTTTTCATCGTAGTCACCAATCCATGGCTTTGTTGACGTTTCTCTCAACACCGTCCCTGGCAAAGAGAGAGAGCTTTAGGTTCTTTTCGAACCAGCTGAACCCGTTCATGCAGAAAAAAAGTTGACTTGCGTTGGAAATTACCATTCCGACACAAGTCACCTTTTTGAGTCTGGTTTTCTTTCGTACAACAAAGTGCAAGATCGAAACTCAGTTACTTATCAGAAACTTCCGCCTCGACCGCCTCCATTGCCGAGTCCACTGCCACTTCGCCCCTGGTTAGAACGACTAAATCCACTGAAACTACGAAGATAGGCAGCTTGGGCTTCCTGTAGTTGGTAGCCAGGAGTCAGAGCAGGGGCGACAACAACTTTATTTTCAACATCTTTCGCCCCAAGTTCAATCAAGGTATGAACAATCACCTCTCGTCGACGTTGGTCAAGAGTCACGTCACCGTGAACTGGAAATCCATGTTGGTCGCCATCTCGTTTGCTCATCGAGCTTTGTTCAACGATTACTGGAAAACAATTCTCATCCATTCGAGCAGCGACCTGCCGCACGTGAGATTCTCCCAGACTGTTTAGACGGGAAGTATTTCCATCAAATTCGTGCTCATGAATTACGAAGTCAGATGCTTCCGCATTAGTTTCCTGCAGCTTCCAGACCTGGTCACTATATGTCCCTTGTGGAACAGGGTCTGTCGGCTGCATGTAAGCACACTTACTCTTGCAGCAACCTGCCGCCATCACGGCCAGCAACCCGTAAGTTGCTACCGGCATCAGACGTGCCATATTAAGAGTCGGCATTGTCAGTATCCTTGATTGATGGTGCCAGCCAGTCATGAATTCGAGTCGCTGGATTGCACGCTACCTTGATGAGTCAGTTGTGGCCCAACGTCCGTTTTACCAACTCTGTCACAGATTCGAGTTCAGCAGAGTTGGCGGAATTGAGACTCCGAACCTTCATTTTCGCTACTTGGAAAAACCGTTGTCACCGTGAACGTAGTACTGTTGAGATCGGCTGATCGTTTCAAATTCATCCTTGCAGCGACAGTTACGGTTGCGGAACAGTGGCCACACCGTGCTCCGATGGTGGAAGCCGGGTCGACCTTCGAGATCGCCATAGATGAAGAAATCCACATCGTCAGGATCAGTGACTTCCATACCGGGCAGGATGGACGGTGCTTCATGTGCTTCCATCGGGTGAACCAGTTCCGGGCTTACAAGGATCAGCAGTTCGGTCTCGTCACGTGACACTCGTTTGTTTTCAAAGATCGGCCGCAACAATTTCGTCTCGCCAAGCAGTGGAACTCTACTTGAGTCGCCTCTCTGCTGTTCTTGCAGGAGTCCGGCAATTGCCAGGACCTGGCCTTCTCGCAGTTCGACTGTCGTGTTCACTGATCGAGTATCGATACCGAAGATTCCGCCCACCGAATTTGCTTGATTCAGAGTGCTGAATTCAGGAGAGACGCTCAACCGAATTCTGTCATGGTCAAGAACGATAGGACTGAAACTCAACTGGGTGCCAAACCCTTTAAAAGAAGTTGTTGAAGCTTGTGCTCCGCCAACTCCCACAATGGTTGGAACTGCAAACTGGCCACCCGAAATAAACTCAGCAGTCTGACCACTTAGAACGACGAGGTTTGGTTCCGCAAGAATCTTAGCACTGCCGTTACCTGTCAGAGCGTTCAAAGCCAGCGAGAATGAATCGTCGTTAAACGTGCCCGTCGCCATGATGTTGCCAGCGCCAGCCAGAGTTGAACTGAGCATCAGATCGCCGACATCGAAATTGAAGTCTGCTCCAAGCTGCCGGACTGCAGAACGTTTCAACTCTGCAATTCGAACCTTCAGCATCACCTGCTTTTCGCCGGGGATATTCAGCATACTAATGACTTGTGCCGACGGAAGTTTGCTGGCATCCGGAAATGGCTCGACAGCAGTTCCAGCACCAAATCCACCAAATCCACCAAATCCACCGGATGCGCCGCCAACGGGAGTGTTGTTTTCCCGAAGCAACGAGATGATCTTGGAAGCTTCCTGTTCGTCTTTGACCTGTCCGCGAACAATTAACTTGTCCGCGATCGGGATGAGCTGAATCCGACTGTTCGGAAATAACTCATTGATCATGCCTTGAAGTTCGCCATACTCCAACCGTCGCCGGTCTTCGATGCTGTTGTCTTTTTCGACATTGATAACCAGGCTCAAGTGGTGAGGGTTGTCTTCATCACCCAGCCAGAACGTGACAGTCGTACTGCCCGACTCTTTTCCGATCAGCTCGACTTCGCGAGTGCCGAAGGCGACGATTTCGATGATCGATGGATCAGCGATCGCGGCTCGAAAGATTGGCTGCTTCATTCGCAGAATCTTTGAGCGACGCAGTGGAACGTCCAGTTCAGCTTCCTGTTGAACGATCTCGTCTATCAGGCTTCCGACCTTTTCGGCAAGCTCTGATGAGGCAACAGGCCGGACAGGCGGAAGGTTTGCAACTGACTTAGTCTGGGCAGACGCGAGTTGTCCCCCTGGGCCAAGCAGTCCAGCTGTAAGGATGCCCGGTATTAGAAGCCGGCCAACATTTTTACGCTTGAAAAGGCACGAAAGCATCTTGGTTCTCCGTCCGTGGATTCAGCTCAAATCCGGTTGAGCCTTCCGTGGGGCCATGTTGAGTGTCTAAACGAACGTCCCTGCCCGTTGACGTCGACATAGCCTCTGAAATGGCCACGTCCCTGGCTGAAAACACCTGCAAATCGACATGGCGCCGATGCCACATTCAGTCTTCACTTATTCAAGTTGTTGCTGAACCGGAGTGGGAAGACCAAAGTTTTCCGAGACCTCAAACAACTTGTTTGAGCCTTCTCTCGCCGATCCTGCATTAATTATCGGATGGACCGATTGTGAGGACTCAACGGAATGGTGCGCATTCTCCACTCGGAGCTATTGAGCGGACGCTCACCCAGAGTAGGTAAGGTGGGCAGGTATCGTTGAGTTTGCCGACTGTCAGTGAGTCGACGGGGCGATGCGGAGCAACAACACGCGTATTCGGGAAGCTTTAACCGATGCGACTGATCACTTAATTCCGCAGTCTTCCCGTGCTTCCGTTTGTTGACGCGGCCAGTCTTCGGATTTACGCATCATGCGGCGGAGTTTTGAAAATCAGACGCCCTGCTGATCATCAATGCCATATTCTTATGAGAGGTTGGCGGTCTGCGATGACTATCTCAAACCTTGGATGTCTTTCTAAAAAGTATCCAAACTCTGCCTTCTTCGTTGCACTTAGTACAACTCCGCGTTTTAACTCATCTTCTGGATTTACCAATGCGACAGTCGTTACTAACAAACTCAGGGAGTCTCCTGTCGAGGCTCATTTCAGCGGCCAGATGCACAGGCCTTGCTGGAGTGATGCTTGCATGCTTAAGCGCCGTCAGCCTCGCTGAAAACCCTGAAGCATCACAGGTTGAGTTCGCTCCATCAGCTGAAATACCGATGGAAATCATTAAGGGAGCTAAACCTGCCACGATAGAAGACGCTCAGTTTGCGGGAGCTGAAAAGGCAACATTCGTCGTCATTTCTCCGGAATCGGATGGCCGGGCAGTTTCGGCGTCCAACGAGCCGATTGAAGTAGCCGATGAAGTAGCCGATGAAGTAGTCGATGAAGTAGTCGATGAAGTAGTCGATGAAGT
>CALGTK010000389.1 GCA_937904325.1 uncultured Planctomyces sp. | reverse complement strand
GCGGCGTAACGCTTTGCCTGTTCTGGCCAGTTCTTTTCCTTGTAGATCGCCCAGGCTGGATCAGAATCCGGGATGTCGAAGATGCCGTGCGGCGGCGTGATCGGCATGTAGCAGAAGAACGGCTGATCCTTGTTGTCGCGGATGAACTTCTTCGCCTCGTCCACAATCACGTAGTGAGCGTACGTCTCGCCATCGCTGCCGCCCCGGTTGTTTTCCAGCGGGACCTCTTCACTGTTTCGCACGATGTACGGCGGGTAATAGCTGTGAGCGTGTACCTGGTCGTAGTACCCCAGAAAGACGTCGAAGCCGTGTTTCTCAGGCACCCCGGTTGAGCCGCGGCCTCCACATCCCCATTTGCCGAATCCACCAGTTGCATAGCCGGCGTCTTTGAGGATTGAGGCGATCGTTTCTTCACCTTTCCGCATCGGTGTTCCACCGCCGTTCGTTCGTACGGATGTATGCCCGCTATGTTTTCCAGTCATCAGACAGCAACGAGTCGGAGCGCAGACTGAAGAACCGGCCAGCGCCTGAGTAAACCGAATTCCTTCGCGAGTCATCTGGTCGATGCGTGGAGTCTGGATATTCGGATTGCCAAGGCACGACAGCTCAAAATAGCCCAACTCGTCTGCCATGATGTAAACGACATTCGGCCGAGTGGCTGAATCAGTAGCCGCGGCTTTCGAAAAATGCGTGTACAGCATGTGGATCGTCGAGATTGCGATTACGAACGCTGTTAGTCTGTGCCGCACTAAACATGCGGCCTGCTGACTGCGGGAACAAGCCGATGGCTGGTCGGCCTGAGCCAGGGTCGGAAACAAGTACATGGTGATCCTTCTGCATGATTGCAATGCGGGCCACGATACCGATGAATAGGCCGTGACGATTATTCCTGATGCGATTGGGTGTCCTGACTGGATTGTAACATGGGCCAAACAACGCAGGAACAAACGTCACTGATGTTACGAATCGAACAGGCTTGAGACACCGACGTAATGGAGAAGATTAATTACACAAGCGATTCAGCCGATGGACTGATTTTGATTAGTCCATATCTACAGGTTACCGTGCGTCTGTCGTCAATCGCTCGTCATTTGAAAAGTGAATTCCACTTGCTGTTGTCAGCGGTCAGGCGTTGCAGTGAGCCGGAGATTGTCGAGACATAGAGATTTTCAGTACAAGCGAACGCTGAGGTTCCGATGCCTTCTATTGCTGCCCACGTGATGCTGGAATTGTAGACCTTGAGTCCGTAGCAGGGTTGCAGTCGCTGCCCTGGCCGGTTGTGTCTTACGCTGGAATGACTGACATTACCGTGCACACAGATAATGGAAGCATGCCTGGTCTCTAAGTCTTTTTCTCGTCCAGCCGGGAAACATAAATGTGTCCGTTGTAATGAGCTGTCGCGACGCGCTGACCGTCTGAGGCGAGGTCCAGATCACGGGCGGTGTCTTTCAGCTTGAACTGGTGAAATTCGCTGGCTGCGTCGAATTTGAAGAAGAGCAGGTAGCCGCCGCTGTTGCCGCCGGAGATGCCGATTCTTGTCCCGTCGGGATGAAAGGCCACTCCCCATGCCACGCCTTTATATTTGGCCTTACTCAAGTGCTCGATCTGCTGCTTGCCGGTTTCCCAGTCGAAGACCACGACTGATGGGTTGCCGACGCCGGCGAACGCGTTGGTGACGTTGGTGATGCCGCTGCCGGCGATGTATTTGCCGTCCGGGCTGAACGCCATTCCGCGGAAACCGCCGATTGTCGCAATGAATGTCTTGTCGTATTTCTGGAGCGACTGGGCCTGCCAGGTCCGGACCTGTTTTCCCGATGCGACTTCCCAGTCGATGAGGTTGCACATCAGGTCGCCCGTCGCCAGATGTTTGCCGTTCGGATGAAAGGCGACGTTGTAGATGTGCGACTCGTGTCCGTTCATTTCACGGACCAGTTTCCCATCGACCATGCTCCACAGTCGCACGGCCAGATCGTTGCCAACGGAAGCCAGCAAGGTGCCATCCGGACTGACGGCAACTGCTCTGATCCAGCCTGCGTGTGCCTCGACCGTTCTGATTGGTTTCGGACTCTCGTCAGCGACTGGCCACCAGACGAGCCTGCCGTCGTAGCCACCGGTCACGAGTACCGAGCCAGTCTTATCGAACGCCATCCCACGCACCCACGCGTCGGTGCCGGCAAGTTTTGTCTTCATGCCGGTTTCGATGTTGAACCGCCACACGCTGTAGTCCTGCGAGCCTGCAAAAACGAATCGCCCGGCCGGATCAAACCGGCACGAAATCAGCGGGCTGTTGTGCGTGAGGTCTTTCTCGACGTGCGTTTTTGTGGCGTCCATTGAAAATTTTCCGTTGTTTGAGCAGGTGTGTCCGGGCAGGATTATTTCGACAGGACAGCGTTCCCTCCACGCTAATCAGAAGTAATCGTTTTCGCCACACATTCGAACAGGCTGGGACGTATCATTGAATTCGGGGAGTTAATTCAGGCACATTACTCAGGTGACAAAGCCACAACAAAACAAGGAATCACACAACAGACGCAAAGATCGGAATGGAGAACTTTGTGTCTTCGCGTGAGATTCAAACGCGAGCGAAAACGTGTCATGCCTGACGATGGAAGATTCGAAGCAAAGGCGATGAACATGTCTCGAAGCGATTCGGTGGGAGGTGGCTATAATTCCAATTGCTTGAAGGATTGACTCTGGAATGTTCCGTACGATAAGCATGAGTTATTCTTAGAACCACCGCGTGTGAATTACATTTCGGCGCATTGCGATTAACGACAACCATGCAGTTACCGTTGGGTGGCTCGCTAATCGCAATCACCTGATTACGAGAGTTCCGGTGATGCTGGTATTCAGATTTTACTTGCGATGGCAAACTGAAAGTCGACCGACATCGGGCCTGGCCGCTGTCGGCGTTATTTAAGGGTAAGCGTCACAGTAGAGTCGGAGTAACCAATTGAGAACGGGGACCCGTCGGAAGCAGTGACCGTGTTGTCTGGATTGGCAAAGGTGCCCGTGATCTTCCTGGCGGCGAGTACGGTGTAAGTCGTATTTACTTTTGGTTTGAACCCGTTGCGTACGGTGATCGCCAGTCTTCCCGCGAGCTGCGTTGTGCCTTGCACGCTGAACACTGCATTTTCTTCTGTGACGAGTATTAATTTGAGTGTGGCAGCATCGGACTGATAGTAGTCGCCGTTGATTTTCAGTGATGATTGTTTGCCACCGGTCGCAATAAGTGAGCCGCCGTTGTAGACGGTCCCGTTGATCGAGCCAGTTCCCTGCAGTGTCGCGTTCGGTGAAACGTCGACCCAGCGATGCGTGACGACCGTTCCATCGTTAATCGTGAGCGAAGAATGAGGCCCCAGTCGGATTTCGTTGAGGCCTGTGAGATGAACTTCGGGGCCGAGGATCAGCGACTGTATAGAACCGTTGCGAGAGTTGCCTCGGACTTCGAGACCGAGAAACTCCAGGTCAGCGTCGACTCGCGCGATGTTGGCGGTTTTTCCGGAGTTTTCGATGCGGCCTGTCCACGATAATTGCGGCGCTCCGGCTTCGGTGATGAAGGTGCGGCCCGCGTTTGAGTACGTGTAGTCGGACCAGTTGTCGGCATCGGATGTGGAAGTTTCGGCTTTGCCAGTCCAACGGTGGTAAGTATTGGCGAAGCCTTTGGGTTCAGTAACCCGTTCGCTGAGCAGCAGGGCGCTCAACTCACTGACAAGCTTTGGATACTGGCCAGCGATGTTGTTCTGCTCGGAGTGATCAGTATCCAGATCATAAAGTTCCAGCGTCATTCTTTTTGACCGCTTCGGAACTGCACGGATCAGTTTGTGACGACCTCGAATGATTGAACTACTGCCGCCTGATTCGTGGATGATGAAGTCACGTTTGCGCTGGTGGCCGATGCTTAGAAGTGTCGGAGCGATTGAAACTCCGTCGATTCCAACAGGGCAGGGGACTGCGGCAAGATCGCAGAACGTGGGCAGCAGGTCGGTGATGTCGACAACTCGGTCGGTGCTTGTTCCGGCTTTCAGCGTTGAGTTCGTTGAGATCTTTGCAGGCCACTTCATCACCAGCGGAACACGGATGCCGCCCTCGTAGACCGAGCCTTTGTTTCCTCGAAGTCCGCCGTTCGCGTCGAGCTGGATGTTGTTCTTTCCGGCTGGACCACCGTTGTCGGACTGAAAGATCACGAGGGTGTTGTCGGCCACCGAGTCGGAAGTGTCACCGTCGTTATTCGGGTCTTCGAGTGCGGAGAGGATGTTGCCAAAGTGAGCGTCGATGCGAGTCACCATGGCGGCCCACTGCTTCGACTGGTCGGCCAGTGAGGAGAAACGCGGATCGTGAGCGTAAGCTTTGTTCCAATCCGGAAGTTGGGCGACTTCGTCAAACGGAGCGTGCGGAATCTGTACGGCGAGCAGCCCGAAGAACGGCTGGCCGGACTTATTGAAATTCTGCCCCTGTCGACGCACAAAGTCCAACGCTGCGAAGGCGTAGACATCGTCGCAGTAGGCGGTTGCCGGGTAGTCGGGATGATTCTGAAGAGCCGGCTTTGCTGGGTAGTGATCGTCGTCCCGGTAGCGGGCCATCGAGTTGGGCACCAGCTCAAGTCCGCCGATGACTCCCTTCGCGGCAGGAGCACTCCAGAGCGTCGGCTGGAAGAAAGTATGGGCTCGAACGTGGTGCAGTTCTGCGAGTACGTACTTGTACCCGTGCGACGTTGGCAGTGTTTGCACGTTCTCGATCACCGGGTCGGACTGCGGCTTCGAGCCACCAAATCCCCACTTTCCCCAATAGCCAGTGGCGTAGCCAGCAGCCGAAAGAATATCGCCCATCGTCACGTCGTCGGCTCTCATCGCCTTCTTTGCGTTATCCGGATCGTTGCGGTCAGCAAACGTGTGCCCCTGATGAAATCCCGTTTGCTGGGAAGCTCGCGACGGCGAACAAACCGGGCATCCGTATCCTCGGCTGAAGTTGACACCTGCAGCGGCCAGTCGATTCAGGTTTGGAGTGCGAACGTACGGCAGTCCCTTCGCTTTTCGTTCGGCCTGGCCATTGGGACCGATCGAACCCCAGCCCATGTCGTCAACAAAGAAGTAAAGGATGTTGGGCCGTTCAGACTCCGTGGCGCTGACGAGTTTGGGACCGACAAACACTGCTGCCAGAACCAGGCAGCTTTTCAATGACAAAGAGATCGAGTCCGTTGGTAATGAAGCAGTGTTAGAATTCATGTTGTTGTTTTTCCAGGGACTGGGCTGGTTTCGCTGTTGGCACACAATCACGCAGATGTTGAATGAGTAGCTATTACGTCAGAGAGGCACTATTGGGGTGTGCCCGGCTTGATACTCACCTTTCGTACGGCGCATTCACCAGACGCGAAGCTGATCGTGAACTCGCCTTTTTCACGAGCGATCGACGCGTGCTGCAGTGTCTCAGAGAATTTTCCAATTTGCAGCCTGGCTTCGCTGCCGGAAATGGCCAGCCGAAACTGGACCCATTGGCCGTCAAGTTCTTTCGATGTTGGAACACCTTTCTGAGCGAGAGTTTCGGAAGGTTTGTCTTTTTCTTTGGACGGATGAGCCCAC
Source organism: uncultured Planctomyces sp. (assembly GCA_937904325.1). Lineage (GTDB taxonomy): Bacteria > Planctomycetota > Planctomycetia > Planctomycetales > Planctomycetaceae > JABMPE01. The sequence continues at coordinate 7,648 of CALGTK010000389.1, read as the reverse complement.
CCGAAGATACGGGTTTTCGTCTTTGCGTTATCCGTTAGAACGACGCGGAAAACGTGGCCGGTCTTATTGTTCAGCGTGATCACGATCCTCTGGCACTTTTTCGGTTGGAACTCCATCTCGACCGTGCCGTCTTTGAAAGGCGCTGCTGGTGACCAGCGCAGAATCGGACCGTGGTTTTTGAATTTCCTGTAGAGCTCCGGATCAGACATGCAACTTGCCTGGTTGTTTTCGAATTTCCAATCGCCACGAAGTGCCTGACGACCTTTCCAGTCGGACTTTGAGAAATTATCCACAACATCGTCGACTGCGTTTCCGACGTTCGGAGCGATCAGCAGCACAGCGGTCAGTAAGAGCAGGTGATTCAGATGTTTCACGGTTGTGACTTTCGATTGTGAGGTTGTCTGTCGTTGTGGTCGTTGTGATCGTTGTGCCCTGCGACGATCGTCGGACCGCTTGTTTCACGAGAATCGTAGAGCCGGCCAGGGCAAGCAGGATAATTGACGCGGCACGCGAATTGGTATCCGGCCGCCAATCTTCAGAGATTGCCATACAGTGTCCTGGACAGAATGACGAAGTCCGGCACGGTCGGCTCGCACATCGCCACTTCGCGTTTTTCATGTACGAGCCGTCGCAGGAATCTTCTCGCCGATTACTCACAGTTGCTCAGGACGTCTTCCCACATGGAGAAGATCCTCTCGGGACTGAAGCGGTTGGTTACGTCGCGTGCAGTGGCAGCGAGTCTCGTTCGCAGAGCGTTGTCCTGGGCGAGTGACTGCATGGCTATTGCCAGTTCGGAGATGTTTCCCTGTGGGACTAACAGACCGTTCTCGTCGTGCCGGATGATTTCGGACGGGCCGGATTCGCAGTCAAAGGCGATTGGTGCAATGCCCTGCGACATTGCTTCCAGAAGAGCGTTCGGAAAACCCTCGTACCGCGACGGTAGAACGGCGATCGAAGCTGCGGGCGGTATTGCCTGCGGGATGACTGACCAGGGCGATTCGATCCAGCCTGGAAAAGTGATTCGTTCAGTCGAGCCGTGTTTGTCGGCTGTATTTTGAAGGTTCGGTTTCTCCGGGCCGTCGCCGATGATCAGCAGATTCCAGTCGGGGCATTGTTCGGTGATTTGGGCGAAGGCGTCGATCAGGCGGTCGAAGCCTTTTTCGTACGAGAGCCTTCCCACGCCGATGAACCAGTTGCGGTCCTCCGCAGGCAGGTCGAGAGTTGACTTTTCGGGAAGTGTTGCCGTCGTTGAGACCGCGTTAGGAATGACTCGAATTGGAGCGTGACGAGCGATTGGCTTCATCTCCTCACGGACGGCCTCAGTCTGTACGATAATCGAACATGCTCCTGGATATGTTCGTTTTCGCAACCACTCCCAGACTCGCTCAAGACGGTGATGTCGGATGTCGGTTCGCTCGGAAACGAAAACTTTCAGATTCGTTCCTCTGGCAGCGAGTAATGCCAGGATGTTCGTTCGATCGGTCAGACTGATGACGCGTTCGGGGGCTGACTGAACGAGAGCTTCACGGAGAGTCTGGATTCTCCACTGGTTCGCTTTGATCGCTGACCAGACGCCGCTGGATTCGCTCATGACACCCAGACCGATGCGTTCAACTTTCGGCGAGAGAGTGATCTGATCGTTCTCGACCGAATCCAGCGTGACGAGCACGACATCCCGTCCGGCCTCGGCCCAGTAGCTGGCCATCGCCGCCGCCGCATGCTCGCTTCCGCCGCCGAAGAGCGAGTGAATCACGATGGTCAGGCGTTGCCAGTTTGATTTCACGATTTCGGCCTGTCGGCAGGTTTCAGGAAGCTTGATGTTGTTTGAAAATGAATCAGGATGTCAAAGAATGTTAAAAATATTCAGGGGGGGGGGCAGGCTACCCGTTCAAAAAGTGACCAGGCCGGAGTGAGAACGATCACACGCTCCCGGGATTACAATTCCAAGTGTCGATCCTGCAAAGGCTGAGTGGTGCGTGTCCGAATTCCACAGCCACTTTCGCAAGAAATGTAAACTATTGATTTGGATCGTCTATAAACTACCTCTGTTCTTAGGGTTAACTGTGTAGGAACTCACTTTATTTCAAGTCATGCTGTGTAAGATGTGAAGCGTTTAACGTTACAACCAGCGGGCGCTGTTCAAGATCTGGCGGCAGTATTTTCGTCGCGTCTGAAGTGAATGGCCCGGGTTTTGCCTGTAACTCTTTTGTTGTAAACGACCGCTGCCGACTTGGCAGCAAATTAGATTTACCGAGATCGAATCGCGAAACTTTGCCGTTGATTCGGTGGTCAGACTCCAACGGAGGAGCCCGACCAGTCGTATTCAGCACTCACAAGGTACGAATTCAGGGACTCGAAGCCATGACAACCTCAACCAGATCAGCGGTTGCAGAATCTGTCACCACACGAGAAGCCGACACAGATGAACGCAACTGCCAGGGATTCAATGACGCTCGCCTCGTCGAGATGACTCGCGAAGGCAGCCACGAAGCGTTCGCTGAACTTGTACGCCGTTACGAAAGCCGGCTCATAAGAGTCATCTCTCGTTTCATTCTCGACCCTGTAATGGTCGAAGATCTGTCTCAGGAAGTCTTTCTGCGAGCATACCGAAAGTTGGAACTCTTTGACGCGTCCCGTCGATTCGGGCCGTGGTTGTTCCAGATCGGCGTGAACATGACGCTGGATCATCTTCGGAAGACTCAGCGACGGATCAAGTGGACTCTGTTCAGCCAGAAGCGGAGCGAAGACCAGAGAACGATTGATCCTGAAACTGCCGATCCGCGTCTGTCTTTGGATCTTTCTCAGGAAGTTCGGTCTGTTCTTGATCAGATTCCCGAAAAATATCGTACTGTGCTTGTCCTCAGAGATTTGGAAAACTTCTCGACGTCGGAAATTGCAGCGATTACCGATCGGAAAGAAGCTACCATTCGGTGGCGACTGGCCGAAGCAAGAGCCAAGTTCCAGAAACTCTGGACAGCACGTCAACAACGCGATTCCATTGCCGGCAGGGCCGAGGTTGATAACGTATGAAGTGCCGAACTGCCCGACAGAAGATTCGTCTTCTCGTCGGTAATGATTTAGCTCAAAACGAAATCGAGCCGGTGCGGGAACACATTGCCGAATGTGATCCATGTCAGCAGCATGTTGAAGACATGGTTGACAGTTCGGACGTTCTGACCAGCTACAGTGGAGAGGTGCTGTCACAGCGCAAGACCAGCGTTTGGGAAAGCGTTGTTGATCAGTTACCTCCGCAACTGGAACCGGCTGTACCCAGGGGGCGGCAAATCCGGCAGTCGATTCTGGTCGTCGCGGCTGTTGTTGCGATCTCGGTAGCCGGAGTTCTGCCGGACTTGATTCCAGATTCGGTGTTAATGGGGTCCGCCGGAGTTCAGATAACTAAACCTGAGTCTGTCGAGCTGCCTGCTGGAGAATACGTTCGTCACTACTCGGATCAAAGTTGGCAGTCACTGGAATCTCTTGACGGCATGCCGCGCGGCAATCGACGGGGTCCTGTTCGGAATGTCGTTGGATTCTGAAAATTGAACTTTCGAAGCCGTCACGCCCGAAGTATCCGGCATGCAAAAGCTCCTCATGGAGAAATGCGTGTTGGATACTTCGGGCTTGTTTTGTATCTGCGTTTGTTCGGCGACTTCCAGCAGGATGGTTGGCGTTTGTATGAATTGCTCGTCGAAGATGCATAACGAGTTCCAGCCGATATGATTCGCCGCATCAATTAATAGAGCTGTAAAAACTTCGGAGGATCACGGCGTGCCCATTTTCGAATACCAGTGCGAACCTTGCAGTAGTGAGTTCGAACTTCTCATTCGCGGTGATGAAAAAGCTGAGTGTCCATCGTGCGGGAGTGGCAAAGTTGACCGACTTTTCAGTGCGCCGGCAGCTCCGGTTGTGAATAGTGGCTCACTCCCGATGGCGCCGAGTTGTCCACCGTCAAGTGCTCCGCCATGCAGCCCAGGCTGCTGCCGACTTCCGTAACGATCGTTATACGAGATGATTGAAATCACTCGGGCAGGAGTGTCGCTGGACGAGGCTCTGCGGCTTCAGCTTCAGGCATTCAGCGAGGCCGATCGATCCGCACGGATCGAACAGTTTCGCGAATCGGAGCAACGGGGAGTTGTTTCTCTCCACAACTGTCTGGTCTGTCGGCGCGGCAGTCGGATCGTGGGCGTCCTGCTTCTTGTCAGCCAGTCAGATGGCACAATGTATGTCTGGCCGGCTGAAACGCTCGGTGGGCTGCCTCCTCAGGACGATCTTGAGATTCGCCGAGCTCTTTACAGGGAGGCGATTGGCGTCGTCGATGCACCGGAGATTTGGATCGGTCAGTCTCTTCTGGAAACTCATCAGGACGAGCAGTCCCAGGAACTTGCTCAGCACGGCTTTCCGCGGCTGACCGATCTCGACTTTATGAATTGCTCAGTGCCCGCGTTGCCAGCGGATGCAGTGTCTGCTGACGCGTCCAGGACGGAACTCTGGGAGAGCGAACCATTTGATGAGGCTGCAAACGGAGCCGAATTCGCCACACTCGTTGAGCAGACCTACGAAAACACGTGTGACTGTCCTGAGCTGAACGGAACGCGAGACGGCTGGGAGTCGCTGGAAAGTCACCGTCAGGCAGGCGAGTACAGTCCGGAACGGTGGCGACTGTTTCGGTATGAGGGGCAGCCGGCTGGTCTGCTGTTGCTGGCTCTACATCCCCCCGAAGCTGTCTGGGAAGTCGTTTACTTCGGGATTGCACCCAGGTTCCGAGGGATGGGTTTTGGTCAACGAGTGCTGGAAGCTGGCATTGATCTGGCACAGAAGAACGGAATTCGTGAAATCGTGCTGGCCGTCGACGTAAGAAATTCTCCCGCGATGCGTCTTTATAAAGAGCTGAATTTCACGCAGTTTGATCGTCGGATCGTTCACGCGAGGCTTCGAGCGAGGCGTGACCACGCTGGTTGAGCCATCCCGGTCAGCTTGAGGATTCCGAACCGCTAAAGTGATCCGGTTGTCCGGAATGCGGAAAGTATTCGAGTTCGCGTCGGTGTAATATGAGGGCTCGCTGTAGCGGTCCTGATAATCCTTCAGCGTGTTCCACTCGTTCGTCGATTTCTGATTGGCGAAGAAAGACTAGTCGGCATTCCCTGACGGAATTTCGCCGGCTTGCCTGGCAATCAATGCGTCATTTCGCAAACGGTCGCTCATCATGCACGCAATTCACACAACCAGCTCGCGGTATCAGTGGCGTCCCCCTGGCGACATCTGCGTCTGTATTTGCCCGGTCTGACAGCTAAGTCAGATCGGCTCTTTCGACGTCGCGGAGCAATCGCCCGCCCACTCGCCACTCCTATTTCGGCTACCGCTCGCACTTGGATTTCGTGAACGGTCGCCGAACCAGCAAGGTTCGCTGATATGGCTACTGATCTTTCTTTGCGTGCTCGAATTCCACAACTCACCGACCGCATCGTCGCTTCCTATCAGGACATTGGGACGATCAATCACCTCGGACACTGCCCGTTACCCGGCACGGTCGCGGTAATCGAAATCGCCGAGTCCCTTAAAGAGATTCTGTTTCCCGGCTATCGGCGTCGAGAAAATCTCAACATGGACAACGTTGTCTACTATGTGGGAGATCTCGTCGACGCGTTACACGACGGCCTGACCGAACAGATTTCGCGGGCACTTCGTTACGGTGCGGACGTCTTGAAAGAACATTGCGACGAGAAACGCATTGCCGACTTCGAAATGCGAGCTCAGGAAATCGCCATTCAGTTCCTGGAAACGCTGCCCGATATCAGGCGAACGCTTGCTTCCGATGTAGCTGCAGCGCACGACGGAGATCCTGCATCCAAGGCACAGGACGAGATCATTTTCTGCTACCCCGGCGTCGAGGCCATCACGGTTTACCGGTTGGCTCACGAACTCCACACGTTAGGAGTCCCGTTGATTCCGAGGATGTTGACCGAGTGGGCTCACAGCCGGACGGGCATCGACATTCACCCAGGAGCGACGATCGGAGGATCTTTCTTCATCGACCACGGAACTGGCGTCGTGATCGGCGAAACGTGTGACATCGCCGACAATGTTAAATTATATCAGGGCGTGACGCTGGGAGCCATCAGTTTCCCACGCGACGCGGAAGGCAACATTATCCGAGGCAAGAAGCGACACCCGACCATCGAAGAAGGCGTCGTCATTTACTCAAATGCGACTGTCCTCGGTGGAGAGACGATTATCGGAGCCAACTCAATGATCGGCGCCAGCGTTTCGATCATGAACAAGAAAATCGCTTCGAATACGCTGGTGACGGTCGAAAAAGCTAACCTCCGCTACCGCGAAGCTTCGTAGGCAGGGCGCTGCGTCAAAGATTGCTCGATCGGCGATGCCTCAGGTTGCGCTGTCAGGCAAGCATTGGTCAGGATGCACACGCGGGATCCGGTTTGCTATAACGGAATTGCTGCGCGAGTTTCCCGCACGTCCTGGCCGAGAGCGAATTGTCATGGCACGTTACGTTTCTCTATTAATCATCACAGCTTTGATTCTGTGCCTCGGGGCAACGTTCTATCAGGTGCTCGCCCCATTCCTGATGCCGCTGTTTCTGGCGGCCATGGCGAGTCTTCTGGTTCAGCCGGTCCTGCGTTACTTCATGCAACGATGGCCGAATCGCCGGCCGCTTGCTGCGGCGGCAACGACAGTGATTTTTCTGGCTCCGGTCATGCTGCCGCTGCTGGCTGTAATTCTTATTGGCGGCTATCAACTGTTGAATCTTGCCGGAGACCTGGCGGGCAGCATTCCGAGAGTACAGGAAGTTCAGGCGGCAATTCCTACATCGTCTCAGCAGGCAAAGACTCTATTGTCGCGTGAAAAGGATCTTGTAACTCGTTGGGTCGTCGATACGGCGGACGCAGTGCTTGGCCTCGAAGTGACGTCATTAGATATCGAGATGTTATCGCTGGATGAAGAGCAGATCGAACGTCTGAATTCGAACCATGAAATGCTGAAGGCTGCACGTGAAACGCTGGTTAAGTCAGAGTTTCAACGAGTGCGAGGCGGACTTGTCTCACTGGCAGGCGGAGTCGCTGTCAGGACGCTTGGCGTGGTCGGCCGCTCGGTCGGAAACGTGTTTGAAGCGACCGTCGATCGAACGCTGTCGTTTCTTCAGGCCTGTCTGGCAACGGCGTTGGCGTTAACCGTTTTCACGATGGCATTGTTCTACTTCCTGGCGGACGGCCCTGAGCTGATTGCGGCAGCTCAGGCGTTAATTCCCGTCGAACGAGAACACCAGGACGAGCTGCTTTCCAAGTTTGAGTCGTCAGTCCGAGCGGTCGTGCTGGCGACATTTTTAGCCGCCATCGGCCAGGGGCTCGTCACGGCCCTGTGTCTGAAGCTGGCGGGTTTTAACTACTTCTTCGTGCTGCTGGCACTCTCAACGTTTGCCGCCCTGGTTCCGATGGCCGGCACGCCGCTTGTCTGGATTCCTGCCGTCATCTGGTTGGGCATCGAAGGAAACTGGGGAGCCGCCGTCTTCGTCGCAGCATTCTGCCTGATCGTTGTCGGCTTTTTAGACAATGTCATCCGCACCTGGGTTTTGAAAAGCGACACAAGTCTCCATCCATTGCTCGCTTTTGTGAGTGTTCTCGGCGGTCTCCAG
>CALGTK010000388.1 GCA_937904325.1 uncultured Planctomyces sp. | reverse complement strand
GGTTTCTTTTCTATTCCGCCTGAAAAAGTCGTTCGACTTTCCGTTACGTCAGTCTGTCTTGAGCACGGAAAACCAGAGCCAAGCGTGCGGATGGAATACAAAATTCATCCAGTTGAGAGTGTCAGCACGGATCCTGTTCTCAAAGAACTGCTGAATCTCGTCGCGACGGGACGGATCAACACGAATGTTGCTCAGGCTGCGGCATGGAACATTGCCAACGGCAAGAGCTGGCAGCAACTTTCGCAGATGAAGTTCAACCGTCTGGCACGACCAGACACTCCGCAGTTCAGCCATGCCGAACTGGCGTATGCTCAGCAGCTTATCGCGGTAGCAAAGCAGCGAGCGGCGGACAAGAAAAATTTGAAACCCGCAGGACCAGTTCGTCGTGATCGAACCGGGCGAGTCATCTCGCAGCGATAATCTAACACTGATTTCGTTGCTCGCATTTCCACCATGTCGAGCGATCAAAACATCAAGATATAGAACGCCTCGATCGCATGCTGCGGTCGAGGTGTTATTCGTTCCGCGAATCTCATCGGCCGTTATTAGAAGTCCAGGAACTGCCGAGTCGCAGACAGTAAACACGGCTTCTGCGCATGTTCAGAAGCAGCAAGGTGTCCTTTCAGGGTGATGACAGCTTCGGCAGAATCGACGTCGTACCACGGCGGCAGCAAACCGAGTGAAAGATCCTGCTGTTTCAATAGCCTAACGGTCTGCGCGAGGACACCGGCCGTGCTCCACTCGACGTCTTTGAACGGCGCCGCAAAGTCGGTAATTTTGCCTCGCAGGCCGACCAGGTAATATCCACCGTCGGTCGCCGGTCCAAGCACGCAGTCATTTTCTTCAAGTAGTTGCCATGCTTGTTCGAGATATTCTGCTGGGAGCGACGGACTGTCCGAGCCGATCAGAATCGTACGATGCTCGGCGGATTCGGTCCACGTTTTAAAGTAGCTCGCCATCCGGCTACCGAGATCGAGATCAGGCTGCGGCCACAATGTCCACGATTCTTCAGCGGTTTCGTCGGAAGTTTCCGTAAACCATTGTCGAGCTACATCACTGCATGGGGCAAAGCCGATGACTCGCCGATCTCCAACTGCTGCAAATTTTTGAAGCAGGTCTCGAACGAAGCATTCGTAGAGCGCGACTGCGCGATCGTTGCCCCAGTCGGCGGCGAGTCGAGTTTTCACCCGACCGGGAACTGGTTGTTTGGCGAAGATGCCGAACGTTCTCATTCGGCCGGCTCCGAACCTTCGATCAGACGACGCAGCAGCATCTCGTCGACGATTCCTCGAAATCGGACTTTGCCATCAATTTCGACGACCGGCACGCATGTATTGAATTGTTTTTTGAGTTCCTCGTCGCCGTCGATTTCAACTTCAACGGGTGTCGGCAGCCACCGAGCATACGTGCGAAGCAGGAGCTTCGCATCGTCACAAAGATGGCAACGCTTTCGAGTGTAAAGGACGACCGAACCAAACCGCGGCCCGGCGAGGGTCGGTTGCCAATTGAGCTTTGGCTCCTTTTTCAGGAGGAACATTCCGCAGGGGATTGCCAGAATTCCGGCGAACGGCCAGAACCCTCGATTCGAATACCAGAATTCCGGCATTGGGAACGGGAGATATGAAACCTGGTCGATGCCGGCCAGAATCAACAGCCCGACTCCCCCATAAAGAATCGCGCTGCCGGCCAGCCAGTATTTTTCGACTTTCGTGTGGTGCGGCCGGTGATTGGTGACGGCCGGCTCCACGCGTTTGCTGACCACTTGAAGTTGCTGGTTTTGAGGGTTGGTCGTCATGGATTCTGCCGTTGGACGGTAACTGAGGACGGTGCTGCCCGGTCGACAACTTCAACTCGGAACATAGGCCAATCGTAGAAGTGCCGACAAGCCGAACAACGCGGTCGTCGTTTACATGTCTCTCCGTGCGGTTGTCTGATGAGGCTTCGACCGCGACACTGCGTGATGAATCGACTGGGTGAAAGCGATTCACGTTGCTGGTCGAATTCAGATCGGTGATGCCGGCCCGTTCGACGCTTATTCTTACTTTTGGAGAAGACACCTTGATTACTCCCGAACTTCGGGCCAGCCGCTTTATGAAGGCGGCTTATAACGAACCGACCGATACTACCCCGCTCTGGATCATGCGTCAGGCTGGGCGATACCTGCCCGAATACATGGAAGTCCGGAACAAAGTCACTTTCATCGAACTCTGTAAAACGCCTGAGCTGGCAGCGCAGGTCACGCTGGACGCGCAGCGAATTCTCGGAGTCGACGCGGCGATCCTGTTTGCGGATTTGCTGCCGATTCTCGAGCCGATGGGGATGGACCTTGAGTATCAAAAGGGAGAAGGTCCAGTCATCCACAACCCGATTCAGTCGGCGTCCGACGTTGATCGCCTGAAGCGGCTGGAAGATCTGTCGACGCTGCAATTTGTATTCGACACAGTCAAACTCGTTCGCCAGGAGCTGCCCGCTGATATTCCGCTGCTCGGCTTTGCCGGCGCACCGTTCACACTGGCTTCGTACGCGATTGAAGGTGGCGGATCGAGAAATTACCTCAACACCAAACGGATCATGTACAACGATCCGGGAGCGTGGCACGCTTTGATGGAAACGCTGACGAGCAGCCTGATCGGGTATCTCAACGCGCAGATCGAAGCCGGAGTCCAGGCGGTTCAGGTCTTCGACAGTTGGGCCGGTTGCCTGTCGCCGTCTGACTATCGCGAGTTCGTATTGCCCCACACGAAAACCGTAATTGAGGGAGTTTCCAACGCACCGGTCATCAACTTCCTGACCGGCAACCCGGCGCTGCTGCCAATTATGGCCGAGGCCGGCGGGCAGATTGTCGGTTTGGACTGGCGAGTCGACATGGCCGAAGCTCGCCAGATGCTCGGTCCAGACCGAGTCGTACAGGGCAACATGGACCCCGTTTCGCTCCTGGCCGATCTCGACACGTTGAAAGCCAGAGCGAAAGCCGTTCTCGATGCGGCAGGCACGACGGGACATGTTTTCAACCTCGGCCACGGAGTCTTCCCTGAAGTCCCTCCCGAAAGTGCAAAGGCTCTCGTCGAGATCGTCCACGAACTCGGTGCCAGGCAACGAGCGTAGCTCGTTGGTCGGGCTCCGCCTGACGAAGTCTTTTTCTTCTTTAGTCCTGAATGTTCTAACCACGGAAAATACGAAATTACACAGAAACCAGTCTGATCGTCTTCCGTGCTTTTCCGTTAATTTTGAGGTCTGTTTTTACGAAGATCACGCGTCTGAGACTCCGTCAGGCAACGCTACTCCTACTGCTGAATGCCGACCAGCACGTCGTCGAATTCCTGCTCGAGAGCCTTTCTCGCAGTTTCAGCCTCGTTTAACCGCACGATGACGTTAATGCGGACTTCGCTGGTGTTGATCAGAGCGACGTTCACGCCGCCGTCTGCCAGTGAGTTGAACAGTCGGTCGGCGATGTCGGTGTGACTTCTAAGTCCGATTCCGGCGACCGAGATCTTTGCGATGTCTCGCAGCGAGCTGACTGGACCAATTCCAGTGCCGGGAGCGATTTGTTCCAGCAAGGCAACACAACGTTCGAAGTCTTCGCGTTCGACGGTGAATCCGATGTTCGTTTTACCGTTGGTTCCGGCGTCCTGAACGATCATGTCGACGTTGATGCCGGCTGCCCCAATCTTGCCGAAGACGGTCGACGCGAATCCGGGTTCGTCCGGAACGGCTCCGATCTTGATTAAAGACTGGCCGCTGTGGACGGAGATTGATTCCATGGTGACTTGTTCGAGATGCCGCCCGCCTTCGTTGCTGGACGTTGCCATGTCCAGTTGTGTCGTTGGCTCGTCAGGAACGTCGCCACCGGTTGCGTATCGGCTGAGCCGTTTTTCCGCTCCGTCATCGCTGAGTTCATGCAGGCCGAATGCTGTGTGCACGACTCCTAAAGCAGAGTTGGCGTTTTCCTGACTGACCAGTACGGACGTTTTAATTTCACTTGTGGTGATCATCAGGATATTGATGTTGGCACCAGCGAGCGTCTTGAACATCTTTGCCGCGACGCCTGGCGTGTCGACCATGCCGAGGCCGACGACCGAAATCTTGGCGACGTCGTTTTCAAAGTCGATTCCACCCGCGCCGATTTCGCTCGATGCTTCTTTCGCTGCGGCGATCGTGTCCGGAAAGTCGCCTTTTTGAACGGTAAAGGAGATATCCGTCGTGCCGTCGTCGGCAACGTTCTGAACAATCATGTCGACTGCGACGTTCTTCCTGGCGATTTTCGAGAAGATTGTGCGGGCAGCTCCCGGCCGATCTGGAACTTTGAATACGGTTACGCGGCACTCGTTGCGGAGCAGGGCGGCTCCGGCGACGGCACGTCGCGGAGTCTGGTCGTCGGTATAAATCCACGAGCCTGGTTTTTCGTCAAAACTGCTTCGAACGTAGATCGGAATGCCGAACCGTTTGCCTATCTCGATTGACCGGCTGTGCATCACGCCGGCACCCATCCCGGCAAGTTCGAGCATTTCTTCAAAGCTCACTTCGCTGAACTTGCTGGCTCGCGATTCCAGTCGTGGATCGGTTGTGTATACGCCATCGACATCCGTATGAATGAGACATTGGCTGGGGCGAAGAGCCGCGGCCAGTGCGACGGCGGATGTGTCACTGCCGCCTCGGCCGAGCGTGGTGATCTCGCCAGCCGAATTCACACCCTGAAATCCGCAAGCGACGACGATGTTTCCATCATCCAGCTTCTTCCGAATCTTCTCCGAGTTGATCGACAGGATCTTCGCTCTGGTATGGTTACCGTCTGTGGCGATGCCGAGTTGTGACCCAGTCATGCTGACCGCTTTGCCGCCCATTTCGTGAATCGCCATCGACATCAAAGCAACGCTGACCTGCTCGCCCGTCGAAAGCAACATGTCCATATCGCGAGCTGGTGGAGTTTCAGTTAACTCTCCTGCGAGATTCACGAGGTGATCTGTACTCTTGCCCATGGCCGAAATGACCATGACCACCTGATTTCCCTGTGCCTGGGCATCCATCGCCCGCTGGGCTGCCGCACGGATTCTGTCCGTATCTGCGACGCTGGTCCCACCAAATTTCTGAACGATAACGGCCACAACTGCGGTCCTTGAAGAATCGAATTTTGTCGACTGGAGTCTTTTCGACGTGGCTGACATACAGCCGGACGGACAAGTAGAAATGTAGATTGTTCCAGTCTACGAACTCATTCGGAAGCATTTAACAGAACAAACGGGCCGCTTCAATTGCCGCCGCTCGGATGCGGTCGTTTTCCTGCGAATGGACAGAAAACCGTTTATTATTGCGAGCTGCCGCCAGGAATTCGGTGCAGAGTGTAGTGTCCCGTGGCTGGCCAGAGAGGCGTATCGTTCTGCTTGATCAGGCAGTTGATCTCATAGACGAAGCCGGTTTTAAGCTCGCTGGTTTTAAGACGGACGCTGGTTCCGTCGGTGGAGAGTTCTGCAGATCGGACTTTCGGCTGGAATCTTGCAGAATCCGGAGTTGCGTATCCGCCCTTCCATTCTCGGGTGTATCCGCTGAGTGAGTAGCTTTTCAGGTTCTCAGCCGCGGTTCTGTCGACGGGCTTCTGGAATTGAATCTCGAAGCCGTAAGCCGTTGCCTGAATTTTCTTGATGCCATTTGGGAGTTCACTGGACGGAGTCAGCTTCACGATGCTGCCTGTGTTCTGACCGCCGAGCCAGCCGCTATCGTGAATACTGCCGATGTAGATGTCGCCGTTCTGCGCGGTAGTTATGCTCAACGGACCGAGGAAATTGGCATCGGCGTCCGGGAAGTCTGGCTTTGACAGGAAATACGTAGCGCCCTGCAGGATTCCGTCAACTTCGTGATGCGTGAAGCGAATCAAGTGTTTGCCGTTGAATTCGCAGCCGATTCCGTCTCCGGCAATTCCTGGCTGAGGGTAATCTTCGGGCAGGAACGTGATGCCGTTGATGCTGCGAGTCCATGGGTGCGGAATTTGAATCGCTGGCACGTGAGCTTTGACCTTCAGCGACTGTTCGTGGTTCTTCGGAACACCGAAGTGGAATCCGTCGCGCAGATGGTTCAGCTCATTGAAAGTGTTCTGGACACCCTGGTTGTCCGTGCAGAAAATGTTGCCTTTACCATCGATTGCGATTCCGGTCGGATAGCGGAACGCGTGAGCGAATGGCCGCGGTGTGCCGTCGGGAGAAATCTGCAGCACCTTGCCACGCCATCGCGAAACATCCTGCGGTCGCTTGAGCTGTGCATAGTCGCTGCCGAGCCCGACGTAGAAGTTGCCCTTCGCATCTTTCGCGATACCGCACGTCCAGTCGTGGTAGTTGTCGTTAAAGCCCCAGCCCGACGAGAATACCGTGCGTTCGTCGGCTCGGCCATCGCCGTCGGTGTCACGAAGGCGAAGAATCTCCGGTTTGTGCGAGACGAGCAGGCTGTCTCCGTCCTGGATGATTCCGTACGGAGCGGAGAGTCCTTCCTCGAACATTGTGAGCTTGTCTTCAACGCCATCGCCGTCGGTGTCTTTCGCAATATAGATATGCCCTTCCAGCGACGCAAAAGCCAGACTTCCATCGTTGAGGATCGTCATCGCCGTCGGCATGATCTTTGTCGAAACAGGCAACTGCACACCATCGAATCCAGGCATTGATGTGATCTTGTTAGCTGTGGCCGGCGGGAGAGGTTTTAGCGTGACCTGCAGTGGCGGACGTTTGAGAGTCGCCATATACCTGACCGCGAATGAGGCTTGCCCTTTGTCGTTAGTCAATCTCAGATTCAGAGTGGGAGTACTCGCTGGCTTTGACGTGGCGGTTTCGAGTCTGGATTTGATTTTTCCGCGGGCGTCTATCGAGGCAGGGTTGCCCACGCCGGATTCCGTTGTTGAACTGCTGAAAACCAATTCGTAGCCGTCGGGCAAAGAAGACACAGCAACTCTTCGAAGCCAGGCTGAGCGTGAAGGCGACGGATGTGTGAATGGCGCGAGCGTCTCTTCAACCATGACGCTTTTCAATTTGCCGTCGATTTCAAATTTCAGGCTGAATCGAAAACGCACACCCCTGTTCACTGGCTGGTAGTCGAGAAGTTCACCGACGGTTCCATTGTTTTTTCTCGGGGAAATTCTCGAATCGAGAACTATTCCGTCTTCGATATCTGATTTGACGAGCGAGTAATTCGAGTTGGCATTGAAGCCCGTCACGATGTCAACGCCCGCCATATCCCAGTACCAGCTTTTGCCTACGGTACGCTGCCTCGCAAAGTCACCGAAGGTCCATCGCCGTAAGCTGAGATTGTCCAGGTCGATGATCACGCTGTGTCCGTTTTCGAATCCGATTGCGAATGCTCGGGAAATGTGTCCTCCGCCGTTACTTTCGGGGTTGGTGAAAACGTCGCGGATGACTCTGGCGGGTGTACCATTTTCAACGACGAAGTACTGCTCAACCGAGGACGGGTCAGTTGGTGGTTTGAAACGTGAGTCGGCCAGCGTCTTCCAGAGAGTTTCAAGTTGAGCGTCTGCGTCGTCGCCGAGGACTCCGTGCACGGCTTTGGTGTACGACGGCATTTCGACGCCAGGCACAATTCGCAGTGGCGAGCGGGTCCACCGCACAAAGTACGAATGCCGCATTCGATTCCCGAGGCCGACCAGATCAGAGCCTCGAGTCCCCATCGCCGCTTTCTTCGGCACGTAGTCGCCAACCTGGTGACACGCGATGCAACTGAATCCTTTTGGACCGACGAGCTCCTGGCCGATCACCAGTAATTGGTCGCTGATTTTCGAGTCGTCGTCTTTGATGCCCCACGTTGGTGCGTTATCCGGGATGCGGTCGCTGCTGATAAAGTAGTCAACGAGTGCCTGCCGGTCGGCTTCGCTGTGCTTGAACTCTGGCATCCGAACCAGCTTCCAATCCATTCTCCGTTTCTGCTCGCCACTGACCGCCTTCGCGAGGGCCTCGTCAAGCAGCCGATCTCCCAGTGCATTTAAGTTTGGTGGCACCAGAGACGGAGCCTGGCCCCGAAGTTCAGCGTCGGTCGTCGCGATTTTTCCAGCCATTGCAGCAAGTCCCTGGCGGAGCCCACGTGGATGGCAGGCCGTACAGTTTCGAGTGACAAGCAGTCGGTGTCCGTGGTCGGCGACGGCGGGTTGTGCAGCATTTTTGGGGATCGAACCGACGAATGCTTTGATCGCTTCGTGTGCCACTTGTCCGAAGGCTGGCTGGAAGGGTTTTCCATTCGACGCTGGCCTGTCGCGAACACATGACTTCTTCCAATCTGTTTGTTTTTCACTTCCAGAAATCAGACTGGGGAATTGAGTTTTCAGCTCTGTTTGTTTTGCGGCGACAACGTGGCATGATCGGCAGCCGAGGTCGTGAATGAGTTGCTTTCCCTGGCGAACCATATTGTCTGAAGTGGATGGCGCTTCGACACTGGGGAGGGTCTTGCCGTTTATGCGGAGCGCGGCTAGTCCTAGAGCGAGCCGGCGTCGTTCCTGACTGGTCAGCTTGAAAAGCGGCATGCGATGAGAGCGGTTGAGCGATTCCGGATTTCGCAGCCATGTGTTGAACCATTCGGCCGATCTTTTGTTGCCGACGTCGGCAAGGCTTCCGCCACCAAACAGCAATGCTTCCGTTTGAGTCTCGGTTGTGACGGAGTCAGAGTCGGGTTCTCTCGTGTGGCAGGCCATGCAACCCAATGAGTTAATCAGGGTGAGTCCGGCTTCGCGATCATTGTCGGCGTTTCGGCCTTTGCCGGGCTTGGGAAGCGAGTCAAGTTCTGGTTTTTCAGTCGAGCTGGCCAGAGCTGCGGCGATCGTGGTTGCCTGGGCATTCGAAAGGTCGAAGTGCGGCATCTTGCCTGGTTCGTGACCGGTCAGCTTTTTGACGATCCAATCGGTGGACAGTCCGGCGACGCTGCGAGTGAGGTCGGGGGCTGACAACTGGTCTGATTCCGGGATGATGTGTTTGTGGCAGGCTCCGCAACGGAAGGCTTCGAACTGATTGCGGCCGAGTTCGATCAGGGCAAGGTCTGGTCGCCCTTTCTCGCGGAAAAACAGGTGCCCGGGGAGCGGCTCCAATGGAAAGGTTTCTGATGACCAGAAGAGTTGGAGCCGGGCCTGGTCCTCGGTCTTTTCAAAACGAACGTGGAATTCCTGAAAGCCGATGTCCGGCGTGAATTTGTCGCCTGATACCCAGCCGGCCGTTTGTGAATTTGTGTCGAGGATGACGTTGCCGTTGATTTTGACTCGGACGTTGCCCTGGACAAACGCGTGGAGCTGGTGCTGGCCAGCCTGGCGAATCAGAAGCTGAGACTGCCACTGACCCTTGAATGGTTTGTCCGTTTTGCCGAAGCGTCTGTCGGGTGACGAGTTGTGCCAATTGTAGGAGATGACTTCCTCGAGTTTTTCGACCGAACGCTCGCCGATCGAATAACGGGCCAGCAGGCCCTTTGGAAGTTCAGCAGCCTCGTCAAACTGCGCAAACGCTGCAGTGTTGCTGAGGATGGCGCCGTTGCCCAGAAATACGCCGCCAAAGCAGAGACCCGCGATCAGAAATCGGAACGTGCTGTTGATCAAAGTGCCGTGTGTCATGCGGGGCTCCGCTTTGTGGTCGATAGTTCGTGACTCGAATAATCGTTGATGGAAGTGTAGATAACCGATCGGGTCGGAGCAGAAAACCCCTGGCAGTTTGGGGCGGCGAGCGAATGAACTTGAATCCTGATCTGAGGAAATGCCATCGGAAAAGTGACAGTCGGGCGGAGAACCTTTATCGTCTGTCAATTCGGACGGCGTTTTCAGTGGCACGTGAATCCGTCGTGTCAGCCTCGCCGGGGCTGGCGACACCGAGTGTCGTGCCACTGTTGGGTACCTGTTTCGGACACTGACTTAAGTCTTTTCTTTGCTGTTTTGTGTGATCCCATCTGACAGACACTGAAGGCCACAATTCATGATCTGCATTTCTGTAACTCCGGCGTCTCGTACCTTTGCCAAAGTTGACATCCTGAACGCGGCTCGTCAGTGCGACGTCGTTGAACTGTGCCTTGACCGGCTTGTGAAGGAGCCGGATGTCGGAGATTTGATCGCCGATTGCGAGAAGCCGATCATGGTTTCCTGCCGTCGCAAGCGGGACGGCGGGCAGTTCGAAGGGACCGATGAGCAGCGACTTGGGATTCTTCGTCAGGCCATAGTGGCATCGCCAGCGTACATCGAACTTGACTACGAAGCCGCTCAGAGCATCCCTCGATTTGGCGATACGAAACGCGTCATCGCTTATACGAGTTTGAAGGATGCTTACTCGAAGGAAGACATCGAGGAGATCTTCACCGAGGCGAAGCAGCTGAATGGCGATATCGTCAAATTCACCTGGCCGACGCCGACGCTCGAAGCTGCCTGGCCTTTGCTGGCAGCCGTGGCTAAGAAACGCGAGATGCGCGCCGTCGGGCTAGGACTCGGCAAGGCGGGTGTGACGTTCTCGCTGCTCGGTCGAAAGTATGGCTCACCGTGGATCTACGCGGCTCTCGAAAAGGGGATGGAAGCGTTCGACGATCAGTCGACCGTGCTGGATCTCGACGAAATTTACGGCTGGCGCGAGATCGACAAGACAACAATGTTCATTGGCGTGGTTGGTCTGGGCGGCTCGGAAATCGCCACGACCCAGTGCTTTAATCGAGTGTTTCGACGACTCAAATTGAACGCTCGTTGCCTGCCGCTGATGAGCCATGATTTTGGAAAGCTCAAGAACATTCTTGACTCACTGAAGATCAATGCGGTCGTCACCAGCCGTCACATCGGCGACCAGATGGTGGCGATTGCCGACCAGCTTGAAGAATCAGCGAGGATCAGCCAGTACTCAGACCTGTTGCTTCACAAAAAGGATGGCTGGCAGGCCTGGAACGCCGGCTGGAGGAGCGCCGTTAAGATGATCGAGCAAATGGTTTCCGGATCGGGCAATGACAAACGGCCGCTCGACAAGCAGAACGTTCTGGTCGTTGGTTCGGGCAGCTTCGCTCGCTCGATGATTTACGGAATCGGCAAACGCAAAGGCCTTGTCAGCGTGACGGCTCCGGACGACAAGGAAGCTCAAAATGTCGCAACTCAGTTTAATGTTCGATTTGTGCCGTTTCAGCATCTTTATAACACACTGGCTGACGTAGTCGTTTTCGCCGAGCCAGGGCTTTCAGTTGGCTCCAGCAAGACAGAATTCAATCCGTCGTATCTGGAACCTCGCATGACTGTTTGCGACGCGACAGAAGCACCGTTCGACAGCGATTTTACCGCCGAAGCACGCGGTCGAGGAGCAAAGGTCGTCGAACCGAAGCTGATTTACGCTGATCTGCTGTCAGCTCAGATTAAATCAATCATCGGCAAAGACGTTCCGGCCAGCGAGTTTTCTGAAGTCATCGAAGCCGCGATCGAGGCTCAGCGAGCCGAAGCTGATCTCTAATGAGTCAGATGGTGATGACGCTTCATCCGAGCTCTCTGACGACAATCGTTTCCTGTGTGGATGGGAACTTCCAGGAAAAAATACTGATTTTCGATGTCGATGAGACGCTCACGCATGCAACTGAAACTCCGCTTGCCATAGCACTGAGTTTCAGAACTGGGCCTTATTCTGTTTACCAGAGGCCGTTTGTCGGTGATTTTCGAGCTATCGAAAAATGAAGCTGTCGATCGAGGCCGTCACTTCCTCGGCGCCCCGCGGCTTGCGAGCTGATCGTCATTGTCAGTAATTCTACATGCGGCTCCATTGGTTGTTTTCGATCATTTTCCGGACGACCTCGGCTTGTGAGCCGGTTTGTTCGAAGATTTCCAGTTGCTGGCTGGCTCCGGTGGCGGCGGGGATGTTGACGACTGATCGCAACTCGTCGAGGCATCCGAGTTTCACAGCGTGTTGTTCGAGACGTAATACCAGTTTGGCGACGATTTCGGCGAGTGACGCCTGTTCGTAAGACTGCCCGAGCACCAGGCGGGCGTCGGCTCCGAATCTGGTGGCTCGCCACTTGTTCTGCTGGACCATCATCGGGTGGTAGTCGAGCTGGTAGGTCCCCTGTTCGACTTCTTCGGAAATCGCGACGACCAGGCACTGGACCAGAGCGGCGATGCCTTCCACTTGTTTCAGATTGGCCGGCATGTCGCAGATGCGGACTTCGACCGTTCCGAAGTTGTGATGCGGGCGGATGTCCCACCAGATTTCACGGATCGAGTTCATGAACCCAGTGTCGATCAGGTGGTTCACAACCCAGACGTATTCGCTCCAGTTTCGCATGATGTGCGGCAGTCCGGCCGTCGGCAAACCTTCCATGATTTTCGATCGGTTTGAATGCAGGCCAGTGTTACGGCCTTCCCAGAATGGCGAGTTCGACGATAGAGCCAGCAGCAGCGGCAGGTATCGCAGCATTCGATCGCAGACATTGATTGCTTTGTCCCCTGTGTCGACTCCGACATGCACATGCAGCCCAAACGTGACCAGTCGCCGTGCGACGTCCTGCATCAGGTCGACAAGCCGGAAATACCGGTCGTTGTTGGTGACTTTCTGGTCTCTCCACGAAGAAAACGGATGTGTCGCTGCCCACAGAAGTTTGATGCCCATTCCGTCGAGCACATTTTCTATGGCTTCCAGTTTGGCTCGCAGATCCGCGCTCGCGTCGGCGACCGTGTTGCATACATCGGTGTTGATTTCGATGTAGCTCTGCATCAATTCGGGTTTGACGACATCGCGGAGCTCTTCTGGCAGCGCGGCAAGTACGTCTTCGATTCGATTGGTCAGGGCGAATGATTCTGCATCGACAAGCTGCAGTTCGAGTTCCACGCCGATTGTCGGTTGTTCGTTTCGCGTAAAGACTAGTGCTGACATGCGGTCTAACCGTTCTTGTGGTTTCCGTTTGGAAGTTGGAACTCTGAAGGGTTCGGATTTTCGGGAGTGATTCGCTGTCCTGCAGAACGTTAACCGCAAATTCTGAACATCTGCCAGGCCGTAATCTGTGTTGGTCAGTTTGGGAGAGAGGGTGTGTTTGGCGGAGAACTTCCCAGAGTGAAGATGCTTCAAGTCTGCAATCAGTCTACTGTTTGTCGCTCGGCCAAAGAAACGGCAGACGTACGGTGATTGGTGTTCGCGGTAGCCTACCGGAAATTGATACCTTTAATGTTTTTCAGACGGCTGAGCATTGCCTGGGTGATGTTGTCAAAGGATTCGAATTTCGTCCACTCGTGCTTTAGCAACCAGAAGCAACGTTCCGTGACGGGATTGCCGTAGCAGCAACTCGTGCGACTCATCGAGCAGGTTATGTTTGGAGTTTTCAGCGTCTGCTGAGGATCGTTGCTGGTGTGTTGCGAGCAGCGAGTGCCGTGATGAAGCCGAC
>CALGTK010000387.1 GCA_937904325.1 uncultured Planctomyces sp. | reverse complement strand
CAGTAGATGTCGACATGTTCTGCCAGCAATCGTGCTGACTGCTCGCAACGGCGAGATTGACCCAGATAAGTCGCTAACCTCGAACGAGCCAGCGATCGCAGATATCCTGGCCTTTCATGTGAAGTCCGAGTTTACAAATTACTGCGACAACGTCGGCATGGATGATTGAGTGACGAGTTTCGCAATCAAGGAATCGACGGTTCGCAGTCGCATCAGAATTGGTTAATCAAGGATTCATACCATCGCGGCACGAGTCCAGATGAAAATTCTAAGGATGGTGCGATCCATGAAAACCGACTACCGATTCTGGGCTGATGAAAAAGCACGTCTACAAATTCATGAGTCGGTGTAATTGCTGTCAGGAATTTACGGTCTTCAACGAGTCTATTATGGAAAGTCACAAGATGCTTCTGCGAACAATCCTGGTTTTTCTCTCCGTGGGAAGCATCCCTCTGGAAGCAAACGACGACGGTCGAATCATTTTTTCATTCGAAAAATCTGAAGACATTAAACAGTGGCAAGCAGTGAATGATGGTGTCATGGGCGGACGGTCTGACGGCCGGTTCATGATCACCGCAGACAATAAAATGCAGTTCTTCGGCAATCTGTCGTTGGAAAATAATGGTGGCTTTGCATCGATTCGATCCCGTTCGTCTGACCTGAAACTGAAAACGGGAGATACGTTGATCGCTCGAGTCCGAGGCGATGGACGGAAGTACAACTTCAACTTGTACGTTCCCCGACGAATGACCGCATTCTCTTACCGTGCCAACTTCCAAACTGAAAAGGATAAATGGATCGAAGTCGAGTTACCCGTCAAAAAGTTTGCAGCCACCTGGTTTGGGCGGGTCCTCAAGAATCAGCCACTCGATCCAAATACGGTCAGCGGATTGGGCATCCTGCTTGGTGACAAAAAAGCTGGACCATTCAAGCTGGAAGTAGATTGGATCAAAGTGAAGTCCAACAATTAATTACCCTGACATCAGAAAACGAAATCCGACCTTCGTCAGTGAGCATCACTGGCGGTACTCGCTCATCCATGCATGAGCGTTCAGCAGGAGACAAGGCAATGAAGCCAATCATTGGCAGTTAGTATTGCCTGAAAACCCGTGCCTGAATTCGCCAGTCTCGAATTTGGAAACAATTCTCAAAATTGCCAGAACACCGGAACATTTGATTGTTTCAAAGCTTTCTGAAACAACACTACACAGTCGGCTCTGAAAGGCTCACCAGCGGTGCTTTGGAGCGTCCAATTTCCAATTACGATTTGTAGTCTTTTCGCTGAGTATGCGTTTATCGGTCAATGATGTTGACGTTTCTTTCATGATGCCCCAGCAGCACGCCATGTCGTTGCTCATCATGCAGTACCATTTTCGATTGATCATCGATGCACAATACGATCGAACGTTCGGCTGTGACTTCTGCCTTCGCATCGAGTGAGTCAACCAGAACAACGCCTGTGAATCGGATGTCTTAGTTCTCCGGATCAGCAACTGCCGCCCCACGGTTAAGCCGATAAGTGATAGCGATTCCGTAACCGGCCCAAAGATACGTGTCAAATTTTCATGAACGCTGATTCATCATTACAGCCATCGAGGTCAATCCCGAGAGTCAGCGCGGACAGACGCACTGCCCTTTCTTTTCCGTCAGTGATCTGACCTTCATGATCCACGCGTTCTCTAAATGTCCGTCGTTACTTTGGCTGCTGACGATCGTTTGGCGGAGATCTGGATGACCCGAATTGCCTTTGTCTGAGTCGTCAGAGAGAAGTTATGATTCTGGCGGGGGGAAGGGGCCACGGAGTTCTCAGTAACCAGTAAGCTGAACCAGTGATCACGGTCATTCAATCGATGATGTAGAAGTCACTGACCACTATGTGAAATCGGCTTACATAACTGACCGTTGAATTTCGACAACCCTCTGACCTGGTTGCAGTTGCGGCGACAGAACTGAAACAGAAGAAGGCCGTCGGAGCGGGCTCCGACGACCTTCTTTAATTTAAGTCCCCCCGGGATGCGGCGGACTCACAGGAAGTAACGGCTCACACCGTCAACAGTTCGACTGATCACTTCGAGGCAGACGCTGCAGAATCCGGTGCAGTGTTTGTGCAAAGTGGTGCAGTTAACGCTGATCTCACCCGGATCATCGATGCCTGGCCAACTCTATCGGCAGACGTGAAGATCGAATTTGTTTGACGGGTTGAGAATTCGGGATTGTCCCCCCGCGACGAACTGACATAAGTCCTCTTAGAGATACTGAAGGCAGCCATCGTCAAACGCGGACAGACCAGGGAAAGGGGGGCGGGGATTCTCCGGAAATCTCGCACCAGAACCTCACAAGTAGTTGCGCATGTTTCACGGAAGTTCTGAAACCGTTGAAAGGATCGACTCAGGGGAATTCGTGGACCGCTACCAGGAAAAGGCGGACGACCACCGTTGGCACAGCAGACGCCACGGAAACGAATCACTCAATCGAAATCCACCACGGACTTTGTTGCCGACCTGTCTTCGATGACATTCGATCGACTGCAAACTCTATGCGGATCGTGGCGGCCACTCGCAGAACAGGACTCCGTGCTGGTGTCTCTCATGTGGCAGGCGATCGAGCGGCATCGAAAGCTGCCTGCCGCGATTCATGGCCTTTCCGCCGAAGAACTGATCGGCGGCAGCAACTCCAGCCTGTTGATCCGGATCGATGCGATTGAAAAGCAGATCGCATCACTGGCTGGAAAGTTTGGCATGACACCAGCGGATCGCGTTCGGATGGGCGACGATTCGCCTGCCGACCTGCAGACAGTCCGAAGAAATGGTGGTTTGTTGGAATGGGGCTCGACGGCAGGCAGGCCTCGGATAACAACTTTCTGGATCTTTGTTATGATGGCATGGTCCTTATATGAAAAAAAATCATCCCGACCGGCCGATGATGCCGCAAAAAGACAAACTTCTCTTCACTCCCGGTCCTCTCACGACTAGCTGTGCCGTCAAAAAGGCGATGTTGCGCGACGTGGGATCGCGGGATGACGAGTTTGTAAATGTCGTTCGCGAGATCCGGCAACATGTGCTCGGAGTTGCCGGCGTCAGTCAAGCGGACGGCTATGAGGCAATTCTGATCCAGGGCAGCGGAACGTTCGGCATCGAAGCGGTTGTTTCGTCAGTTATTCCACGCGACGGAAAGCTGCTGATCGTCATCAACGGCTCGTATGGCAAACGCATCCGGGACATGGCCCAGCGACATGGAATCGAAACGGTCACGATCGAGGTGACGGAGAAGACTCCGTCTGATCCCCAACACGTGCGTCGGATCCTGACCGATGACATCGGGATTACTCACGTCGCCGTGGTGCATTGCGAAACGTCGTCCGGCATTCTCAATCCCGTGCACGAGATCGGAGCTGTCGTCAACGAGTTTCAACGAACATTCATTGTGGATGCGATGAGCAGTTTTGGCGGCATTCCATTGAACGTAGCCGAGGCCGGGATCGATTTCCTGGTTTCGTCGGCCAATAAGTGCATTGAAGGTGTGCCGGGGTTCTCGTTTGTTGTTGCCGATCGAGCGCAACTTCTGGCCAGCGGTCGAGCCGCGCGTACTGTCAGTCTCGATTTACTTGCGCAATGGCAGGGCCTCGAAGAATCCGGACAATTTCGTTTTACTCCGCCGACGCAGACGATTCTCGCGTTTCGCCAGGCATTGCGCGAGTTGGATGATGAAGGCGGCGTCCCCGGCAGGGCAAACCGGTACGCGGCCAATCACGCGGCGCTGCTGTGTGGTATGCGACGGCAGGGCTTTCGCGAATACGTTCCCGCCGATTTGCAAAGCCACATCATCACGAGCTTTCTGTTTCCGGATGATCCGAACTTTGAGTTCAAATCGTTCTATCAGCGGCTGTCGGACAAAGGCATGGTGATCTATCCCGGCAAACTGACCGAGGTGGATTGTTTCCGAATCGGCAACATCGGCAGGATATTTGAGAGCGACATCGAGTCGCTGTTAACAGCGATTAAAACAACACTATTGGAGATGAATGTGACAATTCCCGATCAAGATTCCGCCGTTCAGGCTGAGACATCGGACACCGTCGAATACGAAGATTACAACAACACGTCCGGAAATTATGACAACACGCGAGTCCCGATTGGCGTGCCGATCGTTCTCGATTATCTGGCATCCACGCCGACCGCCTTGAGCGAGCAGACGGTTCTGGATGCTGGCTGTGGGACAGGCAGTTGTCTGGCCGAGCTTCGCGGTCGGATTGGCAGGTTACATGGCCGGGAGTTGAACGCGGGCATGCAGCAAGTTGCCAGCGAACGATTCGCTGACGACCCCAACGTGCAGATCGAACAGGGTAGCATTACGGAATTGCCGTTTGCTGATGAAACATTCGATGGAATCGTCTGCAATCAGGTTCTCCACCATCTCGATCAGGGAGAAAACGACGATGCCGACTCCGCAGGTTTCCCCAACGTTCAAAGCTTCTTCCGCGAAGCATTTCGAGTGTTGCGGCCTAACGGCGTCCTCGTGATCAACACCAGTGGTCACAAACAGCATCGCAACGGATTCTGGTGGGCCGCCCTGATACCTGGAGTCATCGATCGGATGGTGCCACGTTTTCCGTCGATTGATCGGTTCGAGAGTATTTCCCAACAGACGGGTTTTGTCGACTTTGAAACTAAGGTCCCCGTCGATGAAGTGCTACAGGGCGAGCAGTATCTGAACCCGGAAGGACCGTTGAGTGCAGCTTGGCGAGCAGGAGATTCCTCATGGTCGCTGGCCACTGAGGAAGAGCTTGCACAAGCCCTCGACACCGTGACATCCAAGCTCAAAGAAGGCAGCATGGCCGCGTTCCTGGAAGAACGCGAACAGCTCCGTGCAAAGATTGGGCAGACAACTTTTGTCGTTGCCCGCAAACCATAAACAACCAAGCATCCTTACCGAATTCCGAAGGAGATTATGAAAACAGTCTATATCGCGATGAGCGCCGATCTTGTCACGCCAAGTCACGTGCAGCTCATCAAGGAAGCCAGGAAGCTGGGCGAGGTGGTCATCGGCCTGCTGACCGACAATGCGGTCGCTGGCTTCCAGCGACTGCCATACATGCCATACGAGCAGCGCAAGGTCGTCATGGAGAACATTGTCGGCGTCAAAGAGGTGGTGGCTCAGGAAACGCTGGACCACGTGCCGAATCTGCTGAAGATCAAGCCCGACTATGTGTTCCACCGCGACGACTGGAACACCGGCGTGCTGCGAGGGACCCGTCGGCGCGTCATCGATACGCTTCAGCAATGGGGTGGCGAGCTTGTCGAGCCAGACCCCATGCCCGGCATTACGTCTACGTCGCTGAAACAAGCCATCCGGGAAGTCGGCACCACGCCGCAGATGCGATTGGGAATGCTGAAGCGACTGCTGGAAGCCAAACCGTTGATTCGCGTTCTCGAAGCGCACAGCGGCCTGACGGGACTGATCGCCGAGACCGTCTCCACCGAAGGTGACAACAGCGTTCGGGAATTCGACGGGATCTGGTTGAGTAGCCTCACGGACTCAGCCCTTAAGGCCAAGCCAGACATCGAATACGTGGATCGCATGACATCCATCAGCGATATTCTTGAGACCACGACCAAGCCCATTATCTTTGACGGCGATACCGGCGGCATCACAGAGCATTTCGTGTTTATGGTCCGCACTCTGGAGCGTCTGGGTGTTTCGGCCGTGATCATCGAAGATAAGAAAGGGCTGAAGAGAAACTCGTTGTTTGGTACCGACGCATCGCAGGTACAGGACGACGTCGAGGACTTCTCCAACAAGATCACCTGCGGGAAGAACGCGCAGGTGACCGACGACTTTATGATCATCGCCCGCATCGAAAGTCTGATTCTCAAGGCCGGCATGGACGACGCGCTGACCCGCGCCCAAGCCTACATCGCTGCCGGCGCGAACGGCATTATGATCCACAGCAAAGAGTCAAACGCCGACGAGATAATGACCTTCTGCAGAGAATACGCAAAGTTCGATGATCGCGTACCGCTGGTGGCGGTGCCGTCGACGTATTCCCGCGTAACAGAGGATGAACTGTCCGAGGCCGGTGTCAGCATCGTGATCTACGCCAACCAATTGCTGCGCAGCGCGTACCCGGCGATGGTCCAGACCGCCAAAAGTATTCTGCAGCACGGCCGAGCGGCCGAGGCGGAGGAACATTGCTTGCCCATCAAGGAAATCATCAGCCTGATTCCGGAAAGGACGTAAGCTCAGCATGATTCACTGTCAGGACTTTGTCGATTGGCTTGTGGCGCTCGGTGTGGATTTCTACGCGGGCGTGCCAGATTCGCTGCTCAAACCGGTTTGCTTCTACCTGGCAGACCATGCCGGCGACAAACACGTTGTCGCAGCGAATGAAGGAGGGGCGGTGGCCCTGGCGTGCGGATACCACCTGGCCACGGGGAAAGTGCCGCTTGTTTACTTGCAGAACTCCGGTCAGGGCAACACGATCAATCCGCTGCTTTCGCTGGCCGACCGAGACGTCTACAGCATTCCACTGATGCTGCTGATCGGCTGGCGGGGCGAGCCCGGCACGAAAGACGAACCGCAGCACGTCAAGCAAGGCAAGGTCACCGTCAGTTTGCTGGAAGCGATGGACATTCCACATCGCGTCCTGCCACCAGAGCCCGAAGCGGCCCGGCGCTGCGTCGATGAGTTGCTGGCGATCGCGGCGACAGAGAGCCGACCGGTCGCCTTGCTGGTCCGCAAGGATACGTTCCAGCCTTACAAGCCGACTGGTCAGGCCGCGAGTGACTTCGAGATGACTCGCGAACAGGCCATCGAGACCGTCGTTGCGGCCCTGGGCGAGACCGATGCAATTGTTTCCACGACGGGGAAACCCTCGCGTGAGCTTTACGAATGCCGCGATCGCGCCGGCCAGGGCCACCAGCGGGAATTTCTGACGGTCGGCTCGATGGGGCACGCCTCGCAAATCGCCATGGGCATCGCCCTGGCCCGGCCGGATCGCCAGATATTCTGCCTGGACGGCGACGGTGCCATGCTGATGCACATGGGCGGTGCTGCGATTGTCGGCGCGGCTGGCGTCGCGAATTTCAAGCATGTCATCCTGAACAACGGCGTACACGATTCCGTTGGCGGCATGGCCACCGCGGGCCTGCAGGTCTCATTCACGGAAATCGTCAAGGCCTGCGGCTACACGGAAGCCTGGCGTGTTGAGCGACATGAGGACCTGCCTGAGAAGATTGCGCAGCTTCGTTCTGCACCGGGACCGGCCATGCTGGAGATCATGGTTCAGAAGGGCGCACGAGCCGACCTGGGCCGACCGAAGACGTCACCGGTCGAAAACAAAGAGGCATTCATCGAATTCCTGCGTCACTGACGCCGCGATGGTCTGATGTACGAATATCAGTAGCAACAGACGACGAGGCCGGCGAAGCCAAAACGCTCGACGTTCTGGAACTGGCGAAGGAACGAGCTCTGCTGCTTTGAAATGGTGGCCTGTCAAGCAACACTCTGCGCACGCAAAGCATG
The DNA here is from genome assembly GCA_937904325.1 of uncultured Planctomyces sp. Taxonomy (GTDB): domain Bacteria; phylum Planctomycetota; class Planctomycetia; order Planctomycetales; family Planctomycetaceae; genus JABMPE01. Next base: position 5,808 of record CALGTK010000387.1, on the reverse strand, counting down.
TCTGTGCTGGTCGATCTTCCTATATTTCCTCGCCGATCAGCGCTTTCGACGCCCAGATCAATCAACCATTGATTGCGGATCAAGCCACCGATGTGCATCACGAAAGCCGATGCGGATTTCGTCGTCGACTGTCTCGACGAAGTGCTGTCGATCGTGGGGAAACAGAGCGGCGGAGAATAAGCCCGAATGACTATGACGTACGTTGTCATCATCGCCTACTTGGCGATCCTGCTGCTGATCGGCGTGGTCGCGTCGCGGCGGATTCACAACATGGCCGATTACTACGTCGGCGGTAAGCGACTGGGTTACTGGGTCGCCGCTTTTTCCGCTCGGGCCAGCGGTGAATCCGCATGGCTGTATCTGGGACTGACCGGTCTGGGCGCGATGGTCGGAATGCGCGGCATGTGGGTCGTGGTCGGAGAATGTCTGGGAGTCGGAATCGCGTGGTTCTTCATGGCGACTCCATTTAAGCGTGCAACTGACAAATTCGGCTCAATTACCATCCCGGATTACCTGGTGAGTCGCTTCACCACTCCCGGCAAGTCCGAACGGCCGGCACGTGTCCTGCGTCTGGCCTCGGCGATCGCGCTGTCGCTGTTTGTCACTATCTACGTCAGTGCTCAGATCGACGCGACGGGCACGGCGTTCGAAAACTTCCTCGGCTGGAACTACTTTGCCGGAGCGATCTTCGGATTTCTGATCGTAGTAGTTTACACGATGTCGGGCGGCTTTGTGGCGGTGGCCTGGTCGGACCTGTTTCAGGGACTGTTGATGCTGGCCGGACTGCTCGCGCTGCCTGTTGCTGCATGTATCAGCATGAGTGACAGCCCGGGTGTCTGGGGCCGTCTCGAGTCGATGCAGACAGGTCTCACGAGTTTGTGGGGTCCGGGTGGCCCCAGCCTCGAAAACGTTTTCATCATTGTGGGATACATATCGATTGGGCTGGGATTCCTCGGATCGCCTCAAGTGTTTGTACGCCTTATTTCAATTCGCGATGAACAGGAGATTCGCAAAGGTCGCTGGGTGGCGATCGTATTCACGCTGTTGACCGATACCGGCGCCATTCTTGCGGGTCTACTCGGCCGGTATCTGATTGCTCCTGACGGTGACGCGTCGACGCTGTTCGGCAGCGGAGCGCTATTGGGACCTGGAGGACAGAACATCCTGCCGCTGACTGTGGAGTACCTGTTTCCCCCGATGGTAGTCGGGCTGTTCATCGCGGCCGTTCTGGGAGCAACGATGTCGACGATCGACTCGCTGCTGGTCGTTGCGTCAAGTGCCGTGACGCGCGACGTCTATCAGCAGAGCTTCTACCCTGACAGTGACGCGAAAAAACTCACTCGGATGTCCCGCTGGGTCACTCTGGGACTGGCCCTCGTTTCGCTGGCGGTCGCTCTGACTGTAGCCTGGGCTGTTCCGGGTCGCACCATATTCTGGTTCGCCGTCTTCGGCTGGTCCGGTATCGCCGCGACATTCTGCCCGGTGATTATCCTGTCTCTCCTGTGGCAGCGCTACAACGTCTATGGTGCGCTGACATCAATGCTGACCGGATTCCTGTGCGTGCCTCTGTTCAAGTTCGGTGTCCCGCTGATTCCGCACTGGGGACCCCTGGTGTCGAAGATCGAAGAGATGGCTCCGTCCTTCCTGCTGGCAATGGTGACGGGCGTCGTCGCCACTCTTGTGACGACCGCAAGGGCCGAGCGAGTTGACCCGTAGAGTAAAAAACCTTAGCCGATCTCCAGAACGCACTTCGAAGACTCTTTGGATGCAGGTCCAGCCTGGCGATTCTACACGGAAGCCTGGCGAGCGGCTTGAAAATCGGGCCGACACGGTACCCCACCTTCGCACCGCGAATGGGCCGATCATGCTGGTAATCATGGTTCAGAAAGACGTGCAAGCCAACTGACACACTCGCCGGCACGCTGCAGAATCCGGTGCAGAATGCTGCCGCAAGTGGCCGTGACGAGCCGTACGCCGCTCAACCGATAGTCAGAATACAGCCCGAAACGAAGCCTTGCGGCCCCGTACTGAACAAAAGGTACCCCCGGGAGGATTCGAACCTCCAACCTTCGGCTTCGGAAGCCGACGATCTATCCAGTTGATCTACGGGGGCGAGTTGAATGTCTAACAGGATGCCGTTTCCGTCGCGTCAGGAACTGTTTCGGAAGATTGACACTCGAAGTTCGCCAGAATCCACTCTGGCGAATAGATTCCTTGAGTGTATTAAGCTCCGCCCAGGTCAGCAATCATGGAAACTCGCTGGCATGTTTCACTACTAAGCCTTGCGTGAATCCAGTTGTCCCCCAGGTGTCAGCGTCGAGTGATCGCTTTCGCATCGACAATCCTGTCCGGTCAATTATCGCCATGTCGTTTCAGCTTCGCAGGTGCCGACAAGGAATTCACCATAGGAACCTGATATTGCGGTTCCAGAACACCTCGTCCGACGGTTTTCTGATGATCAGTTGCTGAAATTTGCCTGCTGCTCACTGAGCTTGCTCGGCCAGGGCAGAGCAAAGCGGCAAAGATAAGAATTATCGACAGTCCCGCTCGCCGGGAACACCTGCTCGACCGCCTGTTTACTCTGTGTAAACCACCAGCCACCGACTACGTGGTCCACAGAGACCTTAAATATTCCAGGGCACTTGATTGTCAAAGCCTGCGACACGAAAGGCGCAAAAGACGCCCGACTCCCGGAAATCATCGACTGGGGCGACCTTCACGCGGGCGATCCTTCGGCAGACCCATCGCATGCGTGGTCGCTCTTCAACGTAGCAGGACATCAAAAACTACTGGAGTATTACGACAAACCAGGAATGGAATCGCTGGTTCCAGTCAGGGTTCGTGCGATCACCCATTCTTCCGTTTGCGTCATGTTATGGCTGGAAAGCCAACGTTGCTGATCTCGCGCAGGAACCAGCAGAGATGCAATGCATCTGGCTGGTCAAAGATTACTAGTTTATGCGTTTTCTGAACTCCTCAGGCAAGCCAGAGACGTCACCTGCTTTCCCAATCGTGAGAAATACGGTCTGGAAGTGCCCACGCTGTACGATTTCAAAACCCGATTGCTTGAACGGCTGAAAGGCATTTGTCATAGTTCCCGCCCTTCACTGGAAGCTATTCGGGGCGGCATTGGAATGTTTAGCCTTCTGATCGCTGATCAGATACCGATCTGCTGACAGAGTTGTGCTTTTCAGCAGTTCGTTTGAACGTTCGAATCCTCGATCGTTCGTAATGTCGAGACCACAAAAGGACGGGCGATGAGTCTCATCCTGGCGGCAGAAAGCCTCGCCGAGATAATCAACAGCTACGCCGAGTGCGATGCGTCCAGCGTCGCCATCGCTGCCGTTATCCACGTAGCTCTGATTGGTGCGTTCTTTGGCTTGCCTGCTGGAATCTTCATCTGGGCAGAACGAAAAGTCTCAGCACGAATTCAGGACCGCCTTGGACCAACACGAGTCGGCGGCCGCTTCGGTTGGCTGCAGGCAGTCGCTGATGGAGCCAAACTCGTTCAGAAAGAAGACCTTTGTCCGAAAGATGCGGACAAACCTTTGTTTCGAATCGCGCCTTACGTTGTAGTCATCGCCTCGTTTGCGGCCTTCATGTTCCTGCCGTTTACTGATGGCTGGTCGGCAGTTTCGCTCGACGTAGGAATGTTCCTGCTGTTCGCAATGCTTTCGCTCGAAGTCATCGGCGTCATCCTTGCCGGATACGCGAGTGGTTCGAAGTGGGCACTCTTCGGTGGCATGCGGGAAGCAGCTCAGATGGTGAGCTACGAAATCCCGATGTCGATCTGTGCTCTGATACCGATCGTCATGGCAGGAACACTGAACCTCAACGAAGTCATTCACTATCAGTCAGCGGATTGGATTGGGGTGATCCCCCCGTTTCTGCACTGGAACGTGTTTCATCCGGTCGCCGGACCAGCCTTTATCGTCTACTTCGTCTGTGCGACAGCCAGTTGTAAGCGAGCACCGTTCGACCTTGCGGAAGCAGAGAGCGAACTGGTCGCCGGCTTCCTGACTGAATACAGCGGCATGCGATGGTCGTTCTTCTTCCTCGCAGAATACGCCAGCATGTTCTTGGTGAGTGCTGTCGCCGCGATCCTCTTCCTTGGTGGCTGGGACGATGGCTTCGGTATCGTGCGAGCACTCAAAGGTAACTCAACCAACGTTCTCGACCCGGGTGTCATTGCAGGCAACCTGCTTGGTGCCGGAGTGTTGATGCTCAAGGCTTCCAAACTCGTCCTGATTCAGATTTGGGTTCGTTGGACTTTACCTCGACTTCGAATTGACCAGGTGATGACAACCTGCCTTAAGTACCTGCTGCCAATGTCTTGTGCACTTTTTCTTGCGGCGGTCGTCTACCCGATGGCACTTGTTCTGGGAACTGGCCGTCCTCAAATACTCCCGCTTTCCAACGACGTATCAGCTGAGGCTGAAATGTCGACCAGCAGCGAAGTCGAAGTCGAACGTGCGGCTGCCGATGGCGAGGTGACCTAGTGACCATCGATCAATACCTGTTTGCATTATTTGCTCTGTTGACGTGTGGCGGGGCCATCTCGGTCGTGATCTGCCAGAATGTCGTACGCATGGCGTTCAGCCTGATCATTAGCCTGGCTTCGATCAGTGCCTTGTTCTTCCTGTTGAGTGCCGACTTCGTCGGCGCGACTCAGTTGATGGTTTATGTCGGCGGGACAATCGTTCTGCTGATCTTCGGTGTGATGCTCACGTCAAGTTCAGCTCTCCTTCAAATTCGTACATCTCCGGCTGAAGGTTTCCTTGCTGCTGGAATCGGAGTGCTGTTCCTCTCGGTCTTCTCCTTCACTGTTTGGAGTGTCGACTGGGACCGGAACGAAGCAAAACTTGCAGGTGTCACGGCTGTTGACGTGCCACCTCAGGATTACAACGAAGCTTCTTCGGGTAACACTGTTCGGCCGCTGGCGATGTCCTTCGTTGGTCTGCGACCGGACAAAGCAGGAAAGGCCCCTGGTTATCTGTTGCCCTTTGAAATTGTCTCGGTGCATCTGCTGGTTGTTTTGATCGGTGCCGCCTACCTCGCTCGCACGAAGCGTCGAGTTTCAGCGGAATCGTAGCTCAAGATTTTTACGTGTTTCGAACTCAACTTTGTCCACGTTTTGATATTGGAATGCTGGTTCTCAAATGGACGCAATTGGCCTGAACAATGTTCTCGCGATTGGTGCCGTACTTTTTGTCTGCGGAGTCATCTGCATGACGACAAAGAGAAACGGTATCGGCGTTCTGATGGGCGTTGAGCTGGTTCTAAACGGCGCAAATCTGAACTTCGTCGCATTTGCAAGATATTCGTCGATGGGTTTGGATGGTCACGTGATCTCGCTGTTTGTGATTGTTCTTGCTGCTGCAGAAGCCGCAGTGGCATTGGCTATCGCCCTTAACTTTTACAACAACCACCTCACGATCGACGTCGACCGCGGCGACGAACTGCGTGGTTAATTTTATCGACTGTTCCCTACTCCTTTCGGTTAGCTCGTAGAGAATCTCATGGGAAGTCTCGGTTCCGAACTCTCCACATACCTGCTGTTGGCCTGGCTGCTGCCGTTATTCGGTTTCTGCATCGAGGTTCTTGGTGGGCGCTGGGGCAGAAATCGGCAGGACAAAAGAGCGGCTTATCTGGCTATCGCCTGTATCGGCGCCAGTTTTCTGCTGAGTTCGTTTACGTTCTACCGCTGGGGAACGGAGAATCACTGGCAGGTGTTCGCAGCCAGTGACGACTCGGAACAGTCTTCCGTCACTTCGCTCGCCGATGATGGACACGAGAACGAGGCTCACG
>CALGTK010000386.1 GCA_937904325.1 uncultured Planctomyces sp. | reverse complement strand
TTGTCAGAACCTGAGCTGAAATCAGCTACGTTGCACTTCAGATGGGAATGCGCCAGACGACAATGCGTCACCCACATTCCTCGCAGACCAACGCACCAGAACATTGTTTTGTAGCCGGTAAAAAATGAATTGTCGGCTAGCGGGGATCGCGTTCTTAATGATGCAGCAATCATTGAGAACGCAATCAGCGACCCTGCCATTGCAAAAGCCCAGAACCAGATGCTGGAGTCCTTTGGCGGCCGTTGCTTCTGAAGAGACACGCAGCCGATTGCGCCGAGCACGAGCATTATTGAGAGGGCGTGTGCTGTGAGGATATCGACGAACGTCGAATTCCAGTTTACGTCGAGCGGAAATTCGTGATCCATGGTACTCGCCTCCATTGTGGGGAATTCACAGGGCGTGGATTTTGCTGCGCACCATTAGGCGCCGGACGGTCCCGTTCGACGCTCTGTCAGGTTAAGATCAAACTTGACGAATCGCCATCGAAATATTCCAGGCAGGGACCTGTGGCAACTTTTAGAGGACAGGGGCGTGGCTGAGAGATCAATTCAGGATTACATCATCCATCATCACGAACTGGACTGGGACGTGTTACTCGAATCCTGGCGGTGGTTGCTGCCGGATTCGTACACTATCTGGCTAATGAACCGGTTCGGGGATCTTTTTCTGATTCTTGAGAACGGTGTTGTGGTGATGCTGGACTCGGGAATGGGAAAAGTGGAGCAGGTTGCAAAGGATCAGGTGGAGTTCTGCGATCTCTGTGAGAAACCAGAGGAACTCAGCGACTACTTTGCGATTCCGCTCGTTGATGCGATGGTCGAGTCTGAGGCAGCGCTGAGCGGCGGGCAGTGTTACACGTTTCGGCATCCTCCCGTGACAGGCGGCGAGTACGAAGTTTCGAACGTTGCCGTCACTGAAATTGCGAATCACTTCGCGGGGTACGGAAACATTCACGAGCAACTGCGAGATGTTCCTGATGGTCGACAGGTGGAGCTTGACTGGAAGCCGTGAGAGATTTGTGCATTGCAGTAATTCTGGACCGCAGCGGCGGCAGAGTATCAAGACGCGGAGACACGGAGAGCGCTAATGGGACTGAGCGAGCAAACGGTTGAAGCGACAACTCGGCGGGGGCTGTTGTCGGCTGCCGGCGGCGTAAGCCTTGGAGCGTTGGCGCTTTCTTCTTTGCTGGAGAAGGATGCCGCCTCGGCCGAATCAAGTACCAGAGTTCTGTCTGGCTCTGGTGGCTTGCCGGGACTTCCACATCACGAGCCGAAGGTGAAACGCGTGATCTGGCTCATGCAGAGCGGAGCGCCGTCTCACACCGACTTGTTTGATTACAAGCCGATTCTGGCGAAACGCCGCGGGGAAGAGATACCTGAGTCGATCCACAAGAGCCAGAAGCTTTCGACGATGACTCAGGGGAAGAATAAGCCGTGCCTGGGACCTCGTGCTCCGTTCAGGCAGCACGGAAAGAGTGGTCGGTGGATCAGCGACTTCATGCCGCACACAGCGTCTATTGTCGACGACATCTGCATGGTTCACACGATGAAGACCGAAGCGGTTAACCACGCCCCGGCGATGACTTTTCTGCTGACGGGTGCTGAGCAGCCAGGCAGGCCGAGCGTGGGAGCGTGGACGGCGTACGGACTCGGCAGCGACAACGACAACATGCCGACCTATTGCGTGTTGACGTCGCGCGACCGCGAGGGGAGTTGCGGGCAGTTGTTTTACGACTTCTACTGGAGCAGTGGGTTTTTGCCATCGAAGTTTCAGGGAGTGAAGTTTCGGCAGGGCGGCAGTCCCGTACTTTATCTCGACGATCCGGATGGGCTGACTCGTGACACCAGACGAACGCTGCTTGATGGTCTTGCCAAGTTGAATCAGCAGAAGTTCGATCAGGTCGGCGATCCAGAGATTCAGACTCGGATTGCTCAGTACGAGATGGCTTATCGCATGCAGGCGGCGATGCCGGAAGCGGTCGATCTGGCCAGTGAGCCGCAGCACGTTCTCGATATGTACGGTCCGCAAGTTTCGACGCAGGGATCGTTCGCGTCGAACTGTCTGATGGCTTGTCGGCTGGCTGAGCGAGGTGTGAAGTTCATCCAATTGATGCACAGTGGGTGGGACCAGCATTCCAATTTGCCGACGCAGTTGGAGCAGCAGTGTGTCGACACGGATCAGCCATCGGCGGCGCTCGTGAAGGATTTGAAACAACGCGGTCTGCTGGAAGACACGCTGGTCATCTGGGGCGGCGAGTTCGGCCGGACGCCATTCGGGCAGGGTGACATCAATAACAAAAAGAAGCACGGTCGGGACCATCACCCGTACTGCTACTCAATCTGGATGGCCGGCGGAGGAGTGAAGAGGGGCGTCTCGTACGGAAAAACCGACGAGTACGGCTATAACGTTGTGAAAGACCAGGTCCATGTCCACGACTTCCAGGCGACGCTGATGCACCTGCTGGGCGTCGACCACACGCGGCACACATTCAAGTTTCAAGGCCGCCATTATCGTCTAACGGACGTGCACGGCGAGGTCGTCGACGGAGTACTGGCATGACCTCGCAGGATACTTCAGCAGAGCAGGAAGGATCGTTGACGGCAGACGACGCTCGCAAGTTGGCGTCCGGGCCGACGCAGGAGCACGCTTATACGCGAGGTCCGAGGATCAGGGCACTGGAGACTGTCGTCCCTTACGACGTGATGCCGGGCATGTTGGCGCTGAGGGTTCATACCGACGCCGGTACGGTTGGTGGCGAATCAGTCATCGGCCATGGTGAGACCTATTATCTGCCAGAGGCGGCTGCATCCGTCATTCACGACTGGATGGCGAATCGACTGATCGGTTCCGACGCGGCGGCCATCGAGAGTCACTGGCGTTTTCTTTACGAACGGTGCATTGCGTTTGGAGGCGTTGGGGCAGAACTGCGTGCATTGTCGGCGATTGATCTCGCACTGTGGGATATCGCCGGGCAGCTTTGCGAGCGGCCTGTGTGGAGGTTGCTCGGTGGTCCGGTGCGGGATGCCGTTCCCGTTTACAATAGTTGCGGTGGACCGTTCTATGGCCGACGCACGGTGGGTTCGCCTACGTTCGCTGGTTGGCCGGGACATGGTGATCCAGGGAAGCCTGGACCGCTGGAAGATAACTGGACCTGTATGAACCGACCGGGCGATCTGGCGGAAGAGTTGCTTGAACTCGGCTATAGTGCGATGAAGCTGTGGGCGTTCGACGCCGTTTATCGTGAATCTGGCGGGCAGCGGATCAGTGCGAAGGATGTCGAACGCGGAGTTGCGCCATTTCGAGCCATTCGAGAACGCGTGGGTAACGGCATTGATGTCATGCTTGATGGTCACGGTTTCTTCTCTTTGGCGGCCGGGCTGGCGATTGCTCGTGGTATGCGCGAAGTCGAGCCGCTTTGGATGGAAGACGTCGTGCGGACTGACAATGTTAAAACGCTCGCGTCTTTTCGGGCTGATGCGGGAGTCCCACTGGCCGTCAGCGAAATGCTTGTTACGCGTGAGCAGTACCGGCAGGTTGTCGAAGGTCGCGCCGCGGATTACGTGATGATCGATCCAACCTGGGTCGGTGGGATCAGCGAGTCTCGCCGCATCGCCGAACTGGCTCAGCTGCACAATGTGCCGGTGCTCATGCATGATTGTACGGGGCCGCTGACTTTGTTTGCTGGTTTGAACATCGCTGCTTCGGTTCCGGGGGTGACGTACCAGGAAACCGTGCGGGCCCACATCGCGACGTTGTATCCACACCTGATCGACACGACGGTTGAAATCAGGAATGGAGAGATAGCTCTTTCGGAGCGGGCGGGCATCGGCGTTCGCTGGCTGGACGAGATGTTCGATTCGTCTCGCAAGGGATATCGCCTCTCCGGAAAACTGTAGATTTCCGCATGGATTGGTTCATGCGGTGGCAGGTGATTGACGGTTCGAAAGAACCAGCCTAAATTGAACGCCATCACTTCTACGGGGAATCGGTCAGATTTCGCAGGTCTCCTTTTCAGTCAGGATCGACAACTCACGATGCTTGCTAAGCGAATTATTCCGTGTCTCGACGTTCATGCCGGACGTGTCGTCAAAGGCGTTAACTTTCTGAACCTTCAGGATGCAGGTGACCCTGTCGCGATTGCTTCCCGGTACGAAGCAGAAGGCGCCGATGAATTAGTATTTCTCGACATCACCGCCAGCCACGAAGAACGCGAGATCATCCTGGATGTCGTCAGCCGGACGTCCGAAGTCGTATTCATGCCGCTGACTGTAGGCGGGGGAATTCGAAACCTCGAAGACATTCGTACATTGCTCAGCGCGGGATGTGACAAGGTATCAATTAACTCCGCGGCCGTGACTGATCCCGATTTTGTTAAAGAAGCGGCACTGCGCTTCGGGAGCCAGTGTATTGTCGTGAACATTGATCCGAAGCGAATCAAACAGGACGACGGCTCTGAGTTGTGGGATGTTCATATTAACGGCGGCCGAATTCCCACCGGCCTGGAAGCTGTTGCCTGGGCTCAGGAAGTTGAACGGCTCGGCGCGGGCGAGATTGTGTTAACCTGTATGGATGCTGATGGAACTAAAGACGGTTTCGACATTGAGATTACGCGAGCGGTTTCCGAGGCTGTTGGCGTTCCGGTGGTGGCGAGCGGAGGAGCAGGATCGCCTCACCACATGTTCGAAGCGGTGACAGATGGCAAAGCGTCAGCCGCTCTTGCTGCCAGCATTTTCCACTTTGGAGAGTACACGGTCGGAGAGACGAAACAATATATGGCGGAGCGTGGTGTTCCTGTCCGATTGATGGTTCAGTAGTTTGAATTTTGAGAAGTCCGGTTCAGGATTTGGTGACTGAGGCCAGCACCTGCCGATTCAATTCATGTCAGGTAATAGTCAGGGTAAAACGAAATGGTGAAGATTTACGAGTGGAAGGAATCGACCTACGAAAGCGGAAAAGAACTGGAGATCGACAAGATCTTCCGGGCGTCGATTGATCACAATTGCTCGGACGTACATCTGCAGGTGGGCAGTCCACCCATTTTCCGTATTCGAGGGACATTGACACCTCTTAAAATGCCGCCGATCACTGAAGAAGGCATGATCAAACTCTGCTTTCCGATGCTGGACCAGCGAAATCTCGACATCTTCCATAAAGATGGCGGCGCTGACTATGCAAAAGTTGTGGAACATAAGGGAGAACCGTGGCGTTTTCGTATCAACCTGCTTACGCAACTCGGAAAAGTCGGGATGGTGGCCCGAAAGATCGAACGATCGATTCCACCGTTTGAGAAGCTTTGCCTACCGCCACTTATGGAAGAACTGTGCAAGTTTGACCAGGGGATGGTGCTGCTGGCTGGTGTGACGGGGTCTGGTAAGAGTACGACGATCGGGTCGATGCTCAACTGGATCAATGAGAATATGAATAAGCACATCCTTACGGTCGAGGATCCGATCGAATTTGTGTTTACGTCAGATCAGTGCCTGATCAATCAGCGTGAACTCGGACAGGACGTCAGCAACTTTCACGTGGCGATGAAACATGCCGTGCGTGAAGACCCTGACATCATCCTCGTGGGCGAAATGCGCGACCGTGATACATTCGAAACAGCGATCCATGCCGCCGAAACGGGGCATCTCGTTTTTGGTACGATTCATGCTTCCAGCGCTCCGGGAACAATTCCGCGTATCATCGACCTGTTTCCGGCCGACATGCACACGGCGATCCGCGCTGCCATCGGCATGAGCATGAAAGCGATCGTTGGTCAGAAACTTCTCAAGACGATTGTCGATCTACCACCAAGAGTTCCGATCATTGAGATTCTCCTTTTTAATGCCATGGTTCGGAAGCTTGTTGAAAAAGGAGAGGACAACAAACTTCACGCGGCTATTCGCATCGGGGCCGAAGATGGAATGCAGCTCTTTAACGACAGTCTGTATGAATTCATTCAGATGGAATTCATCAGTCGAGCGGCCGCGTTTGAGGTTTCGCCGAACGTCGAGGAGCTCAAAATGCGGCTGAAGGGGATCGATGTCAAAGGGGCGGCAATCCTGTAACGCCTGCTGAGCCACCTCGGAATACACGCGTTGAATCGGAGACCTTCTCTAAGGCCTCCGCTTCAACGTCTATGCTCTGTGCCTTCATTCTCCTGTTCAGAAAATCCTGCTATGGGAATTTCACCACGATTGATTGCGATCTTTCCTGCCGGAATCGGCGTGACGGTTCTGTTCGCTCTTTGGGGAGGTAATTTCGGCTTTGCTCCATTTATCTTTAAAGTATTTGGGAGTTTTGTCGCGTGCTTTTTCATAATGGGCGGGGTCGCGATTTATAAGACTGCCGGGAAATTTGGTGACCCTCGCAACATGGCTCAGACTCTTCAGGAAATGCAGAAGGAACTGGCAGCGAATCGACCGGCGTCTGATTCAGTGTCACCTCAGCCTGACGATGCAGCAAAGTCGAAAGTGGGATACGACTGCCCGAATTGCGGAGCGGCCCTTGGTAAGGAAGCGGATGTCTCGCCCAGCGGAGATGTTAAGTGCGGATACTGCGAGCGATGGTTTAACATTCACAGTGCGAGCTGATTGAACGTCGAACATCCAACATTGAATACTCAACATCGAATGGACTGACGAATGATCACGAGGATCACGGGGCAACTGGTTCAACTGGGCGACACGGCAGTGACAATCTCCGCGGGGCCGTTCGAGTACGAAGTTCTCATTCCTGAGTTCGTACGCAGGCAATTGCAGCCGCTGATTAATCAGGAGGTCAGCCTGCGAACCATTGAGTACCTGGACGGCAATCCTCAGCAGGGCCGGCTGACTCCGCGGATGGTTGGATTCATGAACGATGCCGAGAAGGAATTCTTCGGCATTATCTGCCAGGTCGACGGTGTCGGGGTGAAGAAAGCGCTGCGTGCGATGGTGCGTCCGGTTCGTGAAGTTGCGACGGCGATCGAGGAACAGGACGTCAAGCAGTTGACCACGTTGCCGGGAATTGGTGCGGCGATGGCCGAGCGGATCGTCGCGAAATTGCGGCGCAAGATGGCCAAATTTGCCCTGCTGATCGATCGAGACATGCCCGACGGTTCTGCGGCTCGACCGTCTATCGTTGAGGATGCCTACGAAGCAATGTTGAGTCTCGGGCACAGCACGTCTGAAGCTCGCGAGAAGGTCGAAGCCGCCATCGAGAGTAAACCGAAAGCCAAATCGGTCGATGAGTTGCTGATCGAGGTCTACCGTAATAATCGAGATGGCTAAAGAGTCTGTTCGGATTAGCCTTTCCAATCTGGTTTACGGAAGCACGGAGTTTGTCGCGAAAGATTATTCCGATGTCGCTAAGCAGTCCTGGCAAGAAGTCTTTAAATTTACGTTTTCAGTATTTATCAATTCAGCTTTGACGCCGCTGTAATGTACGTTCTGATCCGAGCATCAGGCACGTGGTCACGTACTCGCATCAAGGATTGATTCCGGCGTGGCTTGTTCCTGACGCTGTGTGCGAGATTGAGTGATTGCGCAAGACTTTACGAACGGGCGTTCAGTTTGATTTGCCGGAATTTTCGTAATTCCGCTACTTACGCGTTATACCCTGGCTGCTTTTTCGCCCGTTGTCGAAGCGTCGGCATCGTTGTTGTCGAGCATTGATTGATTTGTGCGCGACTGATTGGGTGTATGATCGCTGCGGTGAGATCATTTTGAGACCGATGTCGTACGGACACGTTCGACAGGATATGCCAGAGCGGGAAACGACATGACGGATATCGATGCCAACGTTCTGTTGAATCAACTTGCACGTTATACCGCAAACGGTGCTTTGAACTCGCAATACTCGCTGCCGGTTCTAGGACGGTTGGCAGATACAACGCCTCCACTGAATGGTGAGGAGTTGATCGAGGCATTGCTGCAGCATGGCGACCCCGGCGTTGCCGCTATGGTTCCTCGAGTGCAGGCGGCTCGTCATTCGGCAGCGGCTCAACTACACGCTGCTCGACGGGAACAACGGCTGTCGTCGGCTCAAGCAGTTACCGAACAATTTCCGTTGCTCGCCGATCTGCCGTTGGGTGTTCAGTCGGGGTGGAGGACACTCACGCACCCCTTGAAGCGGCTGGCAAGTGCTCTTTCCGTCTACCGTGATGTCCGGTTCGCAGTAGCACGTCAGAACGAAGCTCCAAGGACTGCGGCGGCCCTCGAGTCAGAGCTGGCAGAAATACTGCAGGATACTGACGCTCCGCTTTTTCCGTCGGATCGTCGTTTTGTCCTGTCGCTAGTCAAGCACGCCAGGTCGCATTGTGTTGACGACTCGGAGATGACTCTCGCGTTGGATCGCCTGAAATCTCACATTGAGCTGCAGCGGGAAGCAGACGAGATCGCTGTCAAAGATGTACTCGACAACCGGCAAGGACAAATTCCGGCAAGCCTTGATGAAGAGATTGTGCTGGATGAACTCGTGTTGCGACATCAGGAATCAGCAACCAGCGGTGACGGAAATCGATGGCTTGACGAGCTTTGTGCATGGCCTGGCGTGAACGCCGCTTGTCGGCTGGTCGATGTTTTGCAATCAAACGACGAGCGCGAGCGTGCGGCATTGATTTTCACGCTGCGTGCTGGTTCGCGAAATATTGCTGGCTGGTCCGGGTGGAGAAACTGGCTGCTGCAAAGTGGCCGAAAGCTGGAGCGACAGCAGAAAGAACTGGGTCGGATTGGCCAACAGAGTCCAATGGAAGTTCTGACCTTTTGGTGTCGACAACAATCCGGGATTCCTCCCGCAGTCCAGTCGGCTCTTGAAAGCTGGTGCCAGTCTCATGCTCCGGAAATTGATGCTGATCGTTTTGCCGAACGATGGGAAATGATCATTCCGGGCGAAGAACTCAGCGGGCTGCTCGAAGCTGTACACGTCGTTGAGGATGGGGACTTCGTCGAGGAAGACCCGGCGGCACCAGTACCCGCCGATGAAGTTCCGCAGGCCCCGCAAACTGCGTCTTTGCAGCCGGCTGTTGAGCCGGCGGCGTTCTCGTATTCGGTAAAACTTCCAAAGGAGTCCGCTCCAGAACCGGCTCAACTAATCGGGCCACCACCGCCATCGGTGTGGCGCGATCACGTGCAGCCGTTCTTCGCCGAGAACTGGTACATGGTGGCGGGCGTACTGATGGTGATTGCCGGGAGTTCGCTTTTGGCATGGTACACGTGGGACAAGCACTGGGCCGTTCGCTACACAATCATGCCGACATTGCTGGCAGCATTTACGTGGGCTTTGGGGGCTATGGGCACCTGGGTCGAACGTCAGGACAAACAGTTCGAAGGCACAGCAGCGATACTGCGTGGAGCGGCAATCGGACTGCTGCCAATCAATTTCATGGCGATCGCACTTTTGTCGAACGATCAGCAGGTGGAGCAGAAAGTGCTTGTCGTTCCGCTTCTTGGAATGGTCTATTTATCGCTTGGGGCCTGGGGCTTGAGGACGTGGTGCGGCCGAATTCACGAATCGCTCACCTGGTTGCTGGGTGGAACGTTGTTGCTGCTTAACAGTCTGGTGATGCTCGGACCGGTGGCTCAGTCGTTTGCGGAGGTTGGCGGCGAGCAACTGAACGTCATCATGGGTGTGGGTTTTCACATCGGTTTTATGGTGGTGGCTGGTGCGGTGATCCGATTTTCAGGAAACGTACTCACGCCGGAGATGGCAAACGGTCGGCGTGTTCCCTGGTTCTTTGGTGCGACGCTGGTCGTTACGTTTCTGCAGGTTTTTGGCTGGGTGCATGCATACTTAAAGCACCTTCCGCACGTATGGACTTACGCGCCGATGGTCATATTGACCGGGTGGCTGGTGCTGCTGACGGAGCGCCGCGCTCGAGAATTGACACTTCGACAGTCACAACTTGGCGGTGAGTCGTTCCTGGGCTTTGCGCTGGTTCTGATGGGAACACTGATGGGAGCCACTCAGCCAGAGATTCGTGTGTTATCGTTCACGTTGGCGGGCGGTATTTGGATTTATCAGGCAGTCGGACGTCAGTCGAAGGTGCACGAATGGATTGGGCTGACCATTTTGATGCTCGCTGTAGCTTCGGTCGGCATGCTCGATCAGTTTCCACGGGAGTGGTTACCAGCATTGGGACTAATGGCGGCGGCAATTCTTGGCGTCCTGCATTACTTCTTCAAGGTCCGGAAATACGATTCGTTCAGCCAGTCAGCAATCGGCGTCCAGGTGACAGTGTTGATGCTGACTGCCATCGTTGCAGGATTGTGCCAGTGGCGATTTCAAACTCCCCCGATCCACACCGGCGAATGCCTGCTGATCATCGTGGCGTGGTTTTTCTGGCGAGCATTCCGGGACAACGAACTGCGGTGGGTGCATTCAGCAATGTCGGTGTGCGCTCTGTCGTTGTTGTACCTGGGCTGTGTGGACATGGAAGGCCGCAGCCTCGAAGGCAACACACTTGTCTTCGGGCTTTCAGTGTTGTCGATTCTCTGGCTGGCAACCCTGGCGATCACTCGATCCAGTCTGTTGTTGCGTGCTCGTTCGACGGTGCTTTGGGTTTACGGATCGTTAGCAGTTGCTGCGATGGTGTTACGAGTGGTTGTTGAACACGACGTTCCCGGCAGTGCGGACTGGCTGCACAACGGGATGGACTATCTCGGCCCGTTGCTGATGGCTGGCGTGCTGGTTGCCACAACGTATTTCTCGCGTTCGCTCATTCCGGCCATGATGGCGATGGTCATCGTAGTCATCCTGTTTCCCGAGTTGAAATCGAACTTTCGCGCGACGTTCGACCATTTCAGTTGGGGGACCGGTCTTGGCAGTGCCTGCAGCGCGCTTGGGTTACTTGTCGTGTCGTTCCCGCTTCGAGAAGCAGGGTTTCTCAAGAATCTGTCCGCAGGCGATCGGTTTTTCGATCGGACGTTGTTTCCTCTTCGGCGTTACGATCACAAGCTGTTTACGTGGCCGCTGGTCGCCTCGGCTGTCTTTCTGATTTTACGAGTTGATGTGTGGGTTCTGCTGAAGAATCTGTTTGCGGACGGCATTGGCCTTAAGACTGCGATCGCGATCGGTGTGACTTCGGTCTGCTGGACGTTGGCAGCGGTCTACGCTCGCGAGTATCGGCGATCGTTGATCGGAACTTACCTTGGCGGGCTGTTTCTACTGATCAGTCTGCTGTGCGGGCACTGGCACCTTTCTGAACATCCTCACTGGTACGGTCCTGTGCTCGTGACGGGGATCGTTCTGCAGATTCTGTTTTTTGCATACACGTTGCAGAGAACTAAATTTGAATGGGTTGAGACGATCCTGGTCGCGCCAACCAGGTCCATGCTGAGTATTGGCAGCGTGATTGCGGGCAGTTTTTGTATCCTGGCTCTGCTGGGTGGGCGGGATGTCACAACGCTGCTGCCGCTGATGACTTTTGCCGGTGGACAACTTGTGTGGCACGGGTTGCGAACAAAGCAACAATTGTTCGGCGGATTGTTGTTCTTTCTCGTCTGGGTGGCTTTGCTGGCAACGACGCCCGGAGAGCAGTCACTGCTGTTTCGGCTGTCGGTTACGCGAGCGTTCTGGCCGACGATCGGCTTGCTGTTGATCGTTCAAATTATCCACATGTGCCTGGAGTTCAAACCCGCGATTCATGACAAGGTCGCTCCGTTGCTCCGGCCTTTCAATGTCCTTGGCAGTTTGCTGACTGTCGTGGTTGCAGTGTCAGCGATGACCGATTCGATCTTCAGTGTCGAACTGTCCTCCACCCAGTTAGTTTTTGCTATCGCTGCTGTCGTTGTAACGGCAAGGGCACATCAGTCAGCACCACTTGG
The DNA here is from genome assembly GCA_937904325.1 of uncultured Planctomyces sp. Classification (GTDB taxonomy): domain Bacteria; phylum Planctomycetota; class Planctomycetia; order Planctomycetales; family Planctomycetaceae; genus JABMPE01. Next base: position 31,745 of record CALGTK010000386.1, on the reverse strand, counting down.
ATTGATTTCGTGCTTGCTGACTTACTTGCTCGTTTGCCACTTGGAGCTACAGGATGGCAACGGTTATTCAATTCGTGAGCGGCTGGAACTTCTGACAATACCGTGGCGAATGAGCCTCTTGGCTTTGGCGATGGCTTTGGCTGGGCACGCCGGACGGCTGTTAAGTGTTCGTCGTCCTGCCATCGTACGGGGACCATTTCCGGTGTCGTTCTTCAGAATGCCGGATGTCGCCTGGGTATTTATTCCAGCCATTGCATTTGCCGTGTTGGCGACGGTTTATCACTCGTCCAGCGGTGAACTGCGGGAGCAATCCGTGCAACTGGTCACCCCCTTTGTGGCCTCCGTTACCCTGGCAGTTATCGGCTGGTCATGGCAGAACAGCCGGTTTTACGCGATTGGAACGCCATTATTGACGCTGGGCAATATTCACATCATCCGGGTCTTCTGCGGAGACTACTTGCGCGGGTACGGACTGTCAGAAATTCATCTTGTCTGCCTTGCACTGGCGGCCAGTCTGCTTGAAGCAACAGTCATTCGACGAATTGTGGCACGGGAAACGATCACTTCTTATGTGAATCGAGCCAGCCTGGTTCTAGCCGTTCTGGTACTTATGCTGTTGAGTGCCAATTACTTTGTGCATCCCAATCTGGCACGGATTCCAGTGTTTCGGTTTATTGTTTCCGGGTTGATGGCGTTGCTGGCTGGTTGCTACTGTCGACGAGCCGCACGCCATCCCGCTGACGGCGAACAGGAATACGTTAATTGGTGCGAGGGGTTTTACCACTTTGGAGTGACGCTGGCGATCTGGTGCGCGGCGTTGCTGATTCCTGGTCTTCGGCAACCTGCGACTGCCATCTTTGCCTTCGGACTGCCAATCGCCTGGTTCTATTTTCGATCAGAAACTGACTTCCGCAGCGGTCTGGAATCAGGCCGGCGATACCGAAACTCAGCGACCGTTCTGAGTTTCACAATTCTGGCGTTTTACATCTGCCGCGGCCTGTTCCAGATGATTCTGTTTCCGAATGAGCCGATTATTCAGACCGACTACTATCATCTCAATGCGCCGCTGGTCATGGTTGTCGCTCTGATTCTGTTGCGTCTTCATGGTCTCGGCGGAAATGCCTGGCTGGCATTCTATGGTGGCCTGTCGCTGATGGTCGGCAGTTATTTCACTCTGACGCTTTTGCCTCGGATGAGTCCATTTGATTTTCCGATGGCGGCCGCATGGTGTGGAATTGGACTCGCACATTTCTGGATTCTCTTCAGTACCCATCGGTCGCCCGCACGAACAGTCATTCAACAATTGGCTGCAATTGACGAGGCGCATTGGTTCGCATTGAGGCGTTCGTGGGGAGTTTGTCTTCAGATTGTTGTGCAGGGGCTCGTACTATGGGGTCTGACCGATTGGCGAGTCGACAGTTTGTTAGTGGCTCCACTTCTGGCTGGCAGTGCGTCGGTACTTATTCACCACGGACTCATGCGTCGCTTGCCGGTGTATTTCGTGATTGCCGGTATGCAACTGTTGCTGGCTTTGCACATGGACTTTTTCGTTACCAGCTGGCTACCGAAAGGCCAGGTCATCTGGGCCGTGCTGGCAGCTCAATCTGTATTGCTGATTGCTCATCAAATTTCTCTGCGATTCACTCCGCTACCAAAGATGGGCACGCTCATGCTGACCCTGTCGGGGCTCGTCTTCGCCCATGTTCTGTGGCATCATCCAGAATCGGTGACTGGTCTGGTGGCGGTTGCGATTGGCAGTGTTATGACTGCGCTGACGCCGCGCCCGACATCGAAAGCCTGCAACAACGAGGAACGACTACTCGCTGCAATGATTCTGCTGGTGCCGGTCTGGCTGACGTTCTTCAGTCAGACACATCTTCGCGATGCCGGATTTAGCGATGCCTTACAAAGCTGGCCGCTGCTGATGGCGGCGGCTGCTCTGTTCGCATTGGGGACATTCGCTCGAGTGTTTCAGGAAAGACTTTTCGTCACCTATGACCAGTTTGATCGAGCACAACCCAGACTGTTTGACCAGACATGTCACTGGATGGCTACTTCCGGAGCGATGACAAACAGCGTTGTATTGTGGGTTACGTTTGCGATCACCATTGTCGCTCAAGTCTTGCACTACGGCCGGCCGTTTGAGGTTCCGACTCTGATGCTCGCGGCAGGTCTGTTTGCAGGTTTGTCTATAGGTTGGTACTTCGAAGGGCGACTGCGGCAGAGCACGGCTCCGTATATAGCGTTGCAATTATCAATCCTGGCGTTTTTCGGAGTTATCCGTCGACACCTTATACTGACCACTGAGTTCTGGAATTTCGAATATGACGTGTGGGCGAGCCTTGTTGTCAGCTTCGGTCTGGCCGGTAGCAAGCAACTGTTCGATCTCCAGCCAAAGCAGATTCGGATACCGCTGCTTGGTACGTTATTCACGCTCCCGGTCGTTGCCCTGGTGTGGGTTCTTTATCACAACCTGGGAACCAACGTGGCGCTGCTGGTTGTCGGGATGCATAGCCTGATGTTTACCTTCATGGGTAAAGATGACCGGCAGTCACCGTATCACCTGGTTGGGATTGCCGGCTTTGTCGCGTTCGTCTTGATTGTCTTCTGGTCGAAGCTGGAGTTCCGAGTTCTGTACGCGTACACGGTGCCGGTCGGAATGGGTGTGCTGGTCATGTTGCAGTTATTCCGTGATCGCATTCATCGAGACACTCGAAATCGGATTCGGCTGGTCACGATCATGACGATGCTCGGCAGTGCCGGGTACTACGCATTGGTCGATGATCGTTACCCGGTTGCGTTTAATCTCAGCCTGATTCTGCTTTGCCTTGCAGCCATGGGGCTGGGAAGTTTCTTCCGTATCCGGCTTTATTTGACTTTGGGCTTTTCGATGCTGCTGATCGACCTTGTCACCATTGTCGGCAAGGTCTTGACCGGAATGGAACGTGGTATCCAGATGACGGCTGTTGGTTCCATCGTCCTGCTGATCGGAATCGCGTTGGTCTTTGGAGCGATCTACTACAAAACGCACCAGGCAACGCTGACAGCTATGGCAGACCGCTGGCGGGAAAAGTTCGGCGGCTGGGAATAAGCGCAAACCGAATTTGTCAGATTTTCAAGCGAGCCGGGCATTGCGACCAGGCTCCGGAAAACATGCCAGACAGCAGGCCTGTTATCAATGTTATCTCGCATTCCGGAGTGTTGAAGCGGATCGCGATGATCGTGCAAGGCTGAAATTTGGGGGTTGCCACTCATTTAAGTGCGCTGAAGAGGATGAATGGGCTACGGCGATCATTGAATGATCTCGAGATTGTCAAAGTTTGACGATTGTATCGCCGATAACACTTATAGCGGTTGTACTGCCGCGCGGTGCGCATGATGTCCAAACAAAAAAGGACATTTGCAAACTGTTGCAGATAAGTGCCGCTTTCGAGTCTCTCGATAGGCTGAGGATGAATCGATGGTGTTTCGGCGTTTCCAACGTTTGAGCGTGAATACTCAGAGCACTGCTTTTTCCGTACCTGCCGCATGGCTGCCACGGGCTTGGCGAAAACGTATTCAATGTACGTTACTTTTTGCCACAGCAAGTCTTACGACAGGATGCCTGTCTAGTGGCAATGAGGAATTGCAGTACCTCATTGGCGAGGCTCGCGAGCTTTCATACTACAAAGATCAGGCCACGCAGGTCGAATACCCGAACGTTGCTCAGGAGCAGAATAAGGCCGTCTCAGGCAGTCAGGAGCCCAGGCGAATCAGGCATCCTCGGAAAGACGAAATTCAGGACATCTCATTAGAAGCTGTTCTGCGGAATGCATTGCAGAACGCCGAAGTCATCCGCGACAACGCTTCGTTCCTGAATCCGGGCAACCGATTGTTGAGCAATCCCGATTTCGCATCGTCGATTTATGATGTTGCGATTCAGGAAAGCAACACGCTATTTGGTCAGGGTGGTGTTCAGGCGGCCTTGTCTGAATTTGACGCGACACTTACGACCAACATGACCTGGGGAGCGTCGGAACAACCGGCCGAAAGTGGCACAATCGGCTTTCAGGCTCTTGACGGTCAGCGTGACGAGTTCGGAGATTTTCGGGCTGAGATCAGCAAGATTTTCGGCGACGGTGGATCGTTCTCTGTTGAGCACAACTGGCTTTACACAGACACCAACCAGACAGGCAGCAATGCTCGGTTCTTCGGAAGTCAGTACGCGTCGCGGCCAAGTGCCAATCAGGATGGCGGCTTGCCGACACTTGGTCTCGAATATCGGCGACCATTGTGGCAAGGAGCCGGTACCGAGTACACGCGGATTGCTGGTCCGATCGCTCGTCGACCAACGCTTCAGAGTACTCCTACAGTCAATCAGGGCGTTGTGATCGCTCGAATTCGAACAGACATTAGTCTTGTGGAATTTGAGGGCTCGGTCTCTCAACTTCTGAAAGATACTGAAGATACCTACTGGCAGCTTTACCTTGCCTACCGAACGTACGATGCTGAGTCCGTGGCGACTAAGAGCGCCCTGCAGACGTGGCGGGAAGTTCGAGCCAACATGGATGCCGGGAAAGTTGGAGCGGCTGACGAAGCCCAGGCCCGCGACAACTACTTTGAAACTCGCTCACGACGTGAAGGCGCTTTGTCGAACCTGTTCACTCAGGAAGTTCGACTGCGACGTCTGATGGGCCTTCCCGTGAATGATGGATCAGTCATTCGACCGAGCGACGATCCGATTACGGCTCAAATTCTTCCTGACTGGAACAACTCGCTGGCCGAGTCGTTAACTAATCGTCCTGAAATTCGCCGCCAGAAATGGAACATCAAAAGTCTCGAACTGCAGCGTGGAGCGGCTGAAGCTCTTGTGAATCCACGACTGGATTTCGTCGCTCGGTACCAGGTAAATGGTTTTGGTGACCAGTTGACCGGTGGAGACGGACGGTTTAACAGTGCCTACGACACGCTGATGAGCGGTGACCATACTGGCTGGGGACTTGGTTTTGAGTTTTCGATGCCGATTGGTTTCCGTGGTGCGACGACTCAAATGCAGAATATCGAGCATCGGATTTCGAAGGCTCGAGCGTTGCTTGCCCAGCAGGAGCAGGAAATCAGTTACGAGCTGGCGGCATCCTTCCAGCAACTTGATCAGTCTTACCAGACCGCGAAAACGAACTACAACCGCCGTCGTGCCGCTCAACGTCGAGTGGAAGCATTCGAGGCGGAGTATAGAGTAGGTCGTTCGACGGTCGATCTGGTGCTGCGAGCACAAATCAGCCTGGCTCAGGCTGAGATCGCTTACTACTCGAGCCTTGTCGGTTACAACCAGGCTCTGAACGAGCTGCGGTACCGCAAAGGTACGTTGCTGATGGACAACAGCGTATACCTGTCGGAGAGCCTTTGGACTGAAGACGCGTACGACGATGCCTTACGCCGTGCCTGGCAACGAAGTTTCGCGTTTGAATCTCCGAACAAGGTCACCGCGCCCAGCGAATTTATTGACGACTGCATTGACTGTCTCGATACAGCCAATGGCACGTTTGACTATCGCAACGCGATGCCGATGGAAGAATCGCTGCCACCAGTTGTGCCTGGTCCGATGGAACTCCCAGAGACAACTCCGCCAGCACTTGATAACCGCTCTGCGTTAATCCCTGCTGAACCGGAAGCTGGCGGACTGGGTGTCAGCTACGATGAGTCCGTGCCTGAAGTGATTGACGAACCAGGTACGTCAGTGATTAAGACGCTTGACCTCATTCCGCAAAGCGGTGCCCAGGGATCGATTGTTCCTGCACCACCGACTGATGATGACTCGGCTCCGCGTTTGCCCGCAAGTGATCCGTTTGGGCCAGAAGAATTAGCTCCTCCGATGCCATCGGATGGCCGGTCGGGTGTCCGTTCAACGTTTAGAGCACCGTCGACTGACTCGTCATCAGGAAGCCAGTTCATAGGCGGAGCATCGATTCAGGCCGCAAGAAACAAATTTGAAGAGCCCATTCAGGCCGTCGAGTTTTCAGTTGAATCATCAAGTTCAGTCATCGGAAGTGCGGTGAGTCGCATTCCTATATTCAATGATGACTACGTTCGGGACGAAGAGGTTCCGCAGACTTCGGGCTTCAGCGACTCCGGAAGTCTGTCGACATCACCACGTAGTACTGATGAACCGAGCGAGCAGGCTGAAGCCAAACAACCTTCGAGCTGGGGACGATTCTGGCGTCGGAAGTAAAAGATTGTGTCAACGGAAGTGGGAGCGGAAAACGCTCGCCGGAATGATTTTTCTGGCGAAGTTGTTTATTGGCTGGAACACATTACTTGAGCTATTGACCGGGAAGCCAGAGTTTGGAGTCGGCTTTGCCCGGATCAGCATCGGCCGTTGCCGGAGTACCGGAGCCGTCAGGCAAGACGAGCCCACCTGCCGATTCACCAGGAATCGGAATCCCGAGTTCTTTGAGTGCTGGCTCTAATGCGTCGCGAATACCTGGCATTTTGGTGCCATAGAAGTTCCAGAGGTGGTCGATCAACTCCGGAAGAGCGGGGTCACTGCGGTTTTCAATTCGGAATTGGAACTCTCGCATTGCCCACTGGAATTTCTCTTCGAAGTTGTCGCCTTTTTCGACATCCTCACGACCTTCCTTCAGCCACTTGAGAGCTTCGTCGTGATGGCCGAGTTCCCGGCAGACCTGGGCGATCGTCCATTGGAACATCGACGTGTCGATTCCCTGAATTCGGTCGACGCCTCGCTTTGAAACTTCCGTCAGGACTTTGTAGGCAAACGGAACGTGTCGGATCAGCAAAGCTCGATGAACGATGTGGCCAAGTTGTTCATCGTTCAGTTCGCTGATCGGCATCCGGTGTGACTCAAGTACGGATAGTGAGTTGAGTTCGGTTTCATCGGTAACGGCGTACGGCGTTTCTTCGTCGATGTTGAGTGTCTTGCGCAGTTCTGTGCTGTCTGAGTAGAGCATCGCGACGTCGCTGATGGACTCCAGAACGTGCAGAGCTGCTGCTCGTTTAACCCTGAGTTCAGGGACGTTGGCTGCTTCCAATGGTGTCTTGCCACCGAGGCGGTTGAGTTTAGTGTTGCACCATTTGTTCTCTACGAAATCGCGACCTTCCTGTTTCGCGATTTCTCTCCGCTGAACAAGGTCCAGACGCGTTCCGTAGTATTTTCGTTCCTGACTCTGTGTCAGTTCGTTAAGGACTGATCGAACTAGGCTTTCAGAATACAGCGGAGCATCTGATTCGTGGTTCTCATCATCTTCTGAATTCGTTATGAAATCCTTCAGCTCTTCTTCAACGACCGTCATGGCCTCGTTACGTGCGTTGCCGTCGGAGCCAATGACGGAAACAATGCCGACGGCTCCGTCATCAGTGTTCAGGTCAAAGACTGAAACTTCTGCCTGGACGGTCGGGACGTTGTCGTCGCGAACGTCTTCGTCGTCCGGTGGTGCCGGGAAGTCGAGGACCAGATAACGACCAACCACTTTCGGATTGACATCTGTCTGGTCTTTGGTTGCTGGCAATCTAACGGCTCGGTCGCAGTCATCGAGCTTCGAAAGCGTCATCGATGTTGAAGTCAGCTTGTAGCGGGCGGCCTTAACCGGCATCTGGCCTTCGACTTCAGACAGTTCCAGTAGCTGAGCGATGGTTTCACATTCGACGGCGATTTCATGGCTGGGGGCCAGTTCTGAAGCCTTTCGCAGTGCTTCGGCGGCTCCAGAGTTGTTAGCGTCCCAGGCACGGCACAATCCGATGTTCTTCCACAACGCCCAGTTGTCCGGCATTTTTTCGTTGAGTTTGTCAAAGAGCTTTGCGGCGATCTCCCAGCAGCCGAGCGCTGACAGACGAGTGGCCGTCTTGATGTCTTTTTCTGTACCTTCCGGGGCGTCGAGTTCTTCGAGTGAATGGACACCTCGAAGTGGGAATGGAATCTCTGCCGACCCATCAACTCGCATCAGTTCCTGAAAAAGATTCTGCCGTTCTTCCTGTTCCTGTGTGAGACGCAGTGCGAGTCCCAGGTGCTCACGTGCAGACATGCTGCTCGAGTAGAAGACGTCGTCGGCGATCTGCGAGGCGAGTGAGCCTATGATGTCTGGCGATGACTGCGGGCAGATTTGAAACGCTCGGTGGATTTCGGGTTTCGCTTCCTGGAAACCGACATCCATAAAGCGAGCATAAGCAAGCAGGCCGATGCCGTGGCTACTGTCCGGGTTGTCTTTGAGGAAGCCTCGCATGGTTATTGCGGCTTCGTCAAAACGCCGCTCTTCCATCAGCAACTGAGTGCGGGTAATAAAGACAATCGGAGCTTCCGGGTGCTTTTCAGCCAGACGCTCGAGAACACTCAGAGCTTGTGCTGATTGTTTCGTTTCGTGAAGGCGAGCTACTTTGTCCATTTCGCCGAGCACGGCATGGCAACAGAACTTGACTTTCTTACCGCTGCCACAAGGGCAGAGGGCATAAACATCCATTTTTGAAGTCATCAAGAAAAATCCTGAGAAAGAGTATCGCAAAACGACGGCCGCATTGAACATCCGCGGTTGGCGGCAGTTCATTTGCCCGCGACGCGTTCAATCGGAATAGACGAACGGGGAAGGTGCGGCGGCCAGTATGACTATTTAAGTTGCTGATTGAAGCGGCAGACAGCACTCTACAAGGCTCCTGCCGGAGAGCCCGGATCGTATGCGAACGTTGCCCGGTTTGACAGTATCGGCCGGAGCATCAGGCCGCTCGCTGGGCATTCTCTGTGGGAGCTTCTGCTCTGAATGTTTTCGGAATTCTGATTGGCCAGGTGGCATCCGCCGATTTGTCTTCGGCCAACTGGTACATCGCGTCTAGACGCTGCTGAATTTCCTGCGTCAGAGCGTCCAGTTCTACGCGTCCCGCGTTTTCTGGTACGTAAATTGGCTCGTCCAGAAAAGCCGTGACTTTTGCAAACGGTTTAGGGATGACCAGGTCGGTCCATTTGCCGGATATCTTCCAGCAACTCGAAACTCGATATGCCAATGGGACGATCGGACGACCACTCTTGGCGGCGAGGAAAATGATTCCGTCTTTCATGACTCGCCGCGGGCCACGCGGCCCGTCAGGTGTGATTGTGATGTGGTAATTCTGAACAACTGTAATCGCTTCGCGCAGAGCTTTGACGCCTCGTTTTCCAGATGATCCACGGACTGGCTTGATGTGCAGAAACTCCATCGCAAAGGCGAGAAACGAGCCGTCAGTATGTCCGCTGACCATTCCAGCGGTGGCGATCTGGGGTCCATGAAAAAGAGGCATGACGATTGTGTCGTGCCAGGTGCAGAACAGGTATCGGCCTTTGACATTGGGACGGCAGGGGTTGGTGTCGGCGTCAATGGAGACCTCGGTACGCCGCACCGTCAGGTAAAGTGCCTGAATTCCGCGAACCAGAAGCCAGGCCGTAAATTTCGTCAGGAGAGGGCTTTTGAGCTTCATTTTCCGGACTCATCCGTGAGTGATTTGGCAGCAGGATAGAGATTCCCACATCCGTGACCTTCCAAGGCCACCGGAATTTTAAACATCATCCCCGAATTGGCGGAAGATCGGAGTCTGAGTGGTCGATTCTGTGGGCGAACTATCAGAAGACTGATACGCAAGGAGAATGGGAAAAGTCATGAACGAGACCCACATTACAGCTTACATTATAAGCGAATAAGAGATGTGTTCTTGCATACATGCACATTGAAACCAACCCTGTGGAGCTCGATGCCGAAGAAACGGACATCAAATCCAGTCAGCAGACCTAGCCAGACGCGTCCTGAGTAGCGGTTCTGGCGATTCGTTTGGCGGTGGCTTTGTCGATCATGGCCTGGGCGGCGTCGTTCAGGAGCAGCACGCAGATGATGAAGATCAGCAGACCGTTCGAGAAGTGTGCGCCGGTTCCGTCGACAAGCAGCTTGGTGGCGATGACGGCAAGGATTGAAAGCATCAGCACTCCGAAGTGCTTGTTCTTTGCCACGATTGCGCTCAGCGGGATCATGCAGAAAACCATGATACCCGAGGCGATCAGAATGGCGGCGACCATCCACCAGAATTGAGTCTCCAGGTCCATAATTGCGACGGCGGCGAAGACGGAATCCAGACTGAATAGAACATTCATCAGTGCCAGGTAGCCAACGACGGCGAGCACTTTGAAGGTGCCGCTTTTTGAAACTTTCCCGGTGTGAGAATGTCCTTCGAGTTCCTCTCGAAACTTGTGGTAGTACTCCCACACGGCCATCGCGAGGATAATCAGCCCGCCAGCGAACAGAACAAGACTCATCCAGGTCAGCTCGACACCTTCGGGAGCAAACCACAGATTCGGAAACCAGTTTGAACGAGGCATCGGATTCTCGAGAAACGACAGTTGTGAAAGGCTGAATAGAAATCCGACTCTTAACAGAGCCGCCATGACGAGCGCGACGGATCGCCACATCATATGTTTCTTCTCGTCGAGGTTGAGTCCTTTCAACGAAAACTCAATCAACAGGCCATTGTCGATGCCGAGGCCGGCACTCAGCAGAACAAGCGAGATAAACGATAAGAATACGTCCATGAATTCAGTTCCTCATGCAACGACTTGTGACGTGAATATTTCGAGCAGGGAGTTCTACAGCTTACTGTAAACACCCCAGGCACCGGCGATCAGCAGGCCGATGCACGAGATGATCAGGCAGCCGTCCCACGCCCGGCCCGGTCGGATCGGCTTTTCCGTTTTTGTGAAGCGGAACCAGAGTGCCGCGAAACCCAGCATTGGCAGCATGATCGCCTGCATCAGGCCGCTCAGCAGCACCAGTTTTACCGGATTGATCCCGCTGCACCACAGGCTCATTGAAATCAGCGGCAGTACAATGGCAAGGACCAGGATCGACTGGTTGTGGCTCTTTTCATTGTCGCGGCTCATCAGGCCAAACACCTTGAACGCGTCCGTGTAAACTCGAGTCCACGCAGCGTTGGCCACCAGGTACGTCGAATAGAGGACGGCGATTGCTCCGACGAGAAACAGCCACTTGGCGTAGTCGCCGAAGACGGGCACGTACTGCTCAAGCAGTGTGCTGACCATACGCATACCTTCCGGGTCGAGTCCGTTCTGATACATGACGGCAACGCCCATGAAGAAGAAGGCGAGCGTGGCGATCGTGTAAATGAGCATCGACGCGAAAGCATCCCACTTCATAACGTTAATCCAGCCGTTCGCCCGACGATACCAGGCTTCGTCGTTGGTCTTTGGTCCGGTGTATCTGGCGTAGCCTTTTTCGATACACCAGTATGGGTAGGCAACCAGTTCGGTCGCACCCACTCCGATGATTCCAAACGTGGCGAGCGCTGTCGCGAGAGGTTGTTTCAGCTCCCAGTAAGGTAAATCAGGAGGTTTGACGCCGGCTTCCGGCAATAGTTGCATCAGACCGGCGAAGATCTCGCCCGCGCTCATTGCGAATTCCGGCTTGAATTGCAGGGCCAGCACGTTTCCGATCGTGATGAACGTAAACCCGACGACGAGAAACGTCGACACGTTCTGGATGAGGCCATACTTGCCACGCACCAGCAGCACGATTGTCATGACAGCAACGACCACCGACCAGTATTTGTCGTCCCAGGTCCAGGGCTTTAATGTTTTTTTTACGGCAGCCTTTTCAACGCCCAGGATGTCATTCTTATTGAACTCCTCGCCAGCGTCCTCTTTCGCCTTGGCGTCCTTTTCCCTCTCTATCAGATTTCGAACCAGTTGCAGTGTTTTTTCGGCACGGCCCGGTGAGTCCTGATTGAGCTTTGCCAGGCGTGTTTCAATAACATCCTGAGCACGGGTGACTCGTTTCTGCTGCTCAAGAGATAATTCTCCAAGTCGGTCACCGCGATTGTTCGTCTGATCGTCGTCCCAGGCGATGTACCGTTTGAGTTCCGCCTCAGACGGATACTTGATGGCTTCGACGTAGTCGCCGGTCAGTGGCCTGGCGAGAGCCATTGCCTGGCCGACTCCGCCGATAATTCCGCCAAGCTGGCCGAAGCCGACGATCATCATGATCAGCCAGTACCAGATGATCCAACTGACCACCAGACGCGGTCCGGGAACACGGTTAAGCGAAGTGAGTGTCGTTTCGCCCTGACTGATGGCGACTCGGCCAAGTTCAATCTGGACGAATACTTTGATGACGCATCCAACGACGATTAGCCACAGAAGAGATATACCGGCCTGAGCTCCGGTCTTTGTCGTCGCGATCAGTTCGCCTGATCCTACGATACTTGCCGCGATGATCAGTCCAGGGCCGAGTTTGCGAAAGATTCCACCAAATGATGTCGGCGGCTCCTGAATATCGCTGTTCACCGACGTGCTGTCAGGAGTTGTCGGGGTTGCACCGTCGTTCTGCGGAACCTGATCTTCGTTGCTGTCGGACATTCGTTTGCTTTCGCTGGATAATCGCTCAGTGCGCGCACAGAGAAGACGTAATGAACAAGATAGAGTTGTCGTTTATAGCCTCGGCCGAAAAACGCTTCAACCAGCTCTATAGACGTTGTAGTTAAGATGCCGCTTGCCGATCTCGATTTACCAGTCACCGACGCTGCCGTCCGGATAGAAGACTCGTTGAGGCAACTCCTGCTCGAACGGGTGCTCTGCGACAGCGGCTTCGTTGATCGAGATGCCCAGACCTGGGCGAGTATTTGGCTTCACGAGTCGACCTTCGGGTTCGATCGTGAATCCTTCGTCGACAACGTCGTTTCTCCAGGGGACGTCGTTGTGAACGGTTTCGCAGATGATGTATCCAGGTTGGGAGAATCCGAATTCCAGCGATGCTGCCGTGCTGACCGGTCCTTGCGGATTATGCGGTGCCAGCGCGATCCGATGAGCGTCGGCGAGTGCCGCAATCCGGCGTCCAGCAGTCAGACCGCCGCAGTGAGTGATGTCCAGTTGGCAGATCTCGCACGCGCGGCGGGCGAACAATTCCTGAAAGGTCGACAGGTCGGTCACTCGTTCTCCCGTGGCCACAGGAGTTGTCAGTGCCTGATTGATCGTCGCCAGCCCGTCGACAGATTCCGGCCAGCAGGGTTCTTCGAAGAAGTACAGTCCGTACGGGTCCAGAGCCTTTCCGAAACGCAGCCCCATCGCCGGAGACGGCCGCGCGTGGCAATCGACCATAATGTCAATCTCGTCACCGACCGCGTCCCGCATCGAGGCCACCGCGGCCTCGGCCAGACGGACTGGTCGCAGCCCTTCGATCGGCATCGTGGGCGGTACGGCCATACTTTTGAAGGCGGTGTATCCGTCTTCGACGGCCTTCTGAGCAAGCTCGCCAAACTGCTTCGCGTCTTCGACGGATGTCTCGTAAAAATCCTCCATTTTTCCACCGCCCAGGTGGCAGTAGGTTCGAATCCAGTCACGCACCGGACCGCCCCACAGTTGCGAACACGGCATGTTGGCGACCTTGCCGGCAATGTCCCACAGCGCGATGTCGATGCCGGAAATCGCTGTCGAGCGAACGATCCCGTTGCCATGCCAGAAGTGCTGACGGAACATCATCTGCCAGAGATGTTCGATCCGCCGCGGATCCTCGCCGACGATCAGTTCGGAGATGTCCTGCACGGCGCCGACGACTCCGCGAGTGTGCCATTCCAGCGTGGCCTCTCCCCAGCCGATCAGACCTGGCTGGTCGGTCACAATTTTGACAAACACCCAGTTCCGCATCCGAGCGTGACAGACGAGAGTTTCGACGGCGGTGATTTTCATGACAGTTTATGTTTCCCGGTTAGTAACAGAGAATTCCAGTTACAGCGAATTCATTGATTCCCGAAAAGCCGCGGCTGTTTTATGAAGCGTCGACCTTTAGCAATTTCTCAATCTGCTGGACCAGCGCCGCCTCAAGTTTCTCAAGGCTGCCTTTGTCGAGAATGGACGCGTCTTCCTGGTAGAGTCCCTTTCCGTACGAATCTTTGTCGGGCAGATACCAGACATCGGAGCCGTTGGCGAGTGTTCCGATAATCAGCGGTACTCCCGCGAAACGTTCGCGGAGATTGCGCTGCAGGACATTGTAGTGTTCTCCGTCGAGGGCGACCCAGACGGCGTCGCCCATTTTCCACAGACGAATCGGATAGGGATAGGACTCGGCGTCATCGAGATGGGCGACTCGGACGAGCCGACGAGTCATTCGTTCGATCATCGCTCGCGCGTCGCGAGCGGTGTTGGCGTCGCCAGATTTCGTCGCGGTTGCTTCTTTTATTCTCCATTCGGCGGCTTCCTGCTGCAACTCGTCGTGCCGTGGCAGATCGTCGCGATAAGCAAGTGCCACTTCAGATCTTTGCTCCTGCCAGACCGCAGCCCGTGCTCGCTGCGCCGACGAAGAAGTTTCGTAGCCCCAGCTTCCGATCGTCGCACCGGAGATCACCGCGCCGCCGTACTTCATCTGAGCATCGACCGGCGGCAGATCTTCCAGAGCCGACAGGGCGGCGTACCCGAGTTGCCGACCGTTCTTGTCGGCAACTGCCGTGTCGCCGACGAAGCCGTGGCGAGGACCAATGTCGCCGGATGCTCCCTGAATGAAGAAGCACGGTGCGGCAGTTGCGGTCTCGACGACTTCGCACATGGCACCGGGATAGTCCGGACTGACAAGGGTGTTGTCCCAGGCGAGCGTCGTTGGGTGGCAGGCATAGTTTATAATCGTCGCCATGACTGAGTGATCAGCCGCGCTGGCGACTCGGATAACTCCGACTGTGTCGTCGGCTTCGCCGCCTGCGTTATAGCCGCAGACGTATTTGCCCAGTGTTTCGTCTTTGAAGTCGCGATTCGTGGCGAGATTGCAGCGGCCAGCTCCGTATGAAAAAATCGCCTGCTGTAACTGTTCGGATGCTTCTCGGATTCCGTCGGCGATTGTGTCAGCAAGATCGGCGAGGTACTGTGGAATCAGTTCGCCGCCCGGCAAGTCGACACGTTCATGACCCATTAGTCCGGCGGCGTGTGTATGGGAAAAGAAAACGACAATCTGGATTCGTTCTACGCCGGACGAAGCGCTGACTCGGTCCAGCAGTTCGTTCATCTCGCGATTCCACAACAGGCAGTGGTCGATCGCGACAAAGACGACTGGCTTCGAGGCGGCTTCGGCATTCGTCGGCCGCATGTCCAGAACTGTGGCGGTCAACGGGCGATGAATTCCGGTTGACCGGTCGTGCGTCGCCGCGCCCCACATCCGATGGTAAATGCCTACCGGCGGAGTGATGTCCCGTCGCGCGACGCCTGCCTGACAATGGCTTTGAGGAAATTCGACAGTGTGCATGGTCAAACTCTTTAGCAAACTCAAATAAACATAGGGCCGGTTCCTATTGCCCGGTGGAAACCGGCCCTGTCAAAAACTTGAAGTATCTCAGGATTCCAATTCGTTTTCTCGGACTCGCAATAAGGCCCAGCAAACTGACGACAAAAGGAACATTGTGCCGAACAGAATTAGAATGGCATTCCAACTGTTGTCGCCGCACAGTTTCAGCAGCACAGTGTTTGTTTCGACGAGATGTCGAAAGTGCGGGACGCCCCAGATGAGGAGCCCTGCGCCGAAGTTTCCGATCATGTTCATCCAGCTGAAGACCAGTGCGACGTTTTTGCCACCCAGATCCATGGTCGATGCGTACGCACACGGGCCGGCGACGGCGGCGCAGAAGGCTCCTGCGCTGATCACGAGTGTGGCAACGGTTGCGTCCTGGACAAACCACGCCGAGAAGACCAGCAGCGAACATACAAGCAACGCGCTGCCTGCCAGTCCGGATCGGGCGAGCGTCAGTCGCCCCGTGCTTCGATAGACGAAGTCGGAAGCGCCCCCGGCCAGAATCGAACCAAGGACGGTGGCAATGAGCGGCAGCGACGCCAGCCAACCGGAATCGGCGGTCGAGACCCCTCGCGTTTCCTGCAGGTAGGTCGGGAACCAGCTTTGAAAGAATGCGGCCCCGGCCGCTCGAAAGAATTGTTGTCCGCAGATCATCCAGAATGATGTGAACAGCAGAAGTTTCAGCCAGGCGAGGTTGGAGTCTTCCTGCTGGTCGGCTGCTGCCTGATCCTCGTTCGTCCCCCTGTGGCCATCTGGTACTTCGTCATCGGCTTCTGCCTTTGCGCTCCTCGTTGATGTGCGTCCCTCGACGATGTAGGAGCACTCGGCCTGATTGGCCCTGGGATGTTCTGCGGGAGTTTCCCTGAACCATTTGCGAAAACCGACCGCCCAGATCAGCCCGGGGATTGAATAAAAAGTCAGGGTCCAACGCCAACTGGTCAGTTCGAGGAACTCGCCGGTGAGCCCCGCTCCGATCGCGCCGCCGACCGACATCGCCGCACCGAGAAGTCCGCTGGCCAGTCCTCGTTCGCGACTCGGGAACCATTTGGTGATGGCGATTGTGGAGCATGGGAACAGTCCGGCCTGCGAGATTCCGATTCCCAAACGTGCGGACAACAGACCGACTGTCCCGGTCGCCAGTCCAAACAACATCGTTGCGAAGGCTGATCCTGCCGAGAAAATCGGTAGCCAGGTTCTCGAGCCAAATTTCCTCCCCAGCATTCCGCCGGGGATCTGAAACAGAGCGTACGACCAGAAGAAGGACCCCATGATGAAGCCCATGGTCTCTTCACTGATTTGCAAATCCAGGCGGATCGTCTTCTCGGCGACTGACAAAGAATTGCGACACAGGTAAGCGATGACAGCTCCGGAGCACAGCCACGCGGACAACGTCACCCGGGCGATCGATCGAGGTTCGTCGGTCATCCCGCCGACGGCCGAATCTGTGTTGTCGCCTGTTGAGGATTGATCCATTGTGGGTCCGGACGCACACTCTGTTAGACTACTGATTGATTCGTAGCCCGACAGAGTGACCGTGTCGCTCAGGTCTGGCAACCCAGCCACCAGTCGGTTTCGGGTTCCTGCAATTAACGCGGTGGGCTCGGTTGAAAAATCGGTGAAAGTTCATGATGTCGGCCATTCGAATTCTCAGTGTCTCAAGTGTTGTCCTTTCAATATTGAACGGACAGTGTCTCGCCGATGACTATCTCAAACTGGTCAAACCGGTTCTCAAGGCTCGGTGTTACGCGTGTCACGGGGCGTTGAAGCAGGAGTCAGACCTCCGCCTTGACACGGCAGTTGCGATCAAGGGGCGAACCGACAGCCCCATCATCAATGTGCGGCGAGTCGAATTGAGTGAACTGCTTGTTCGAGTGATCTCGAAAGACGACGACATCCGCATGCCTCCGGAAGGTGAGCCGCTGAAGCTGGCAGAGATCGCTGCAATTCGGAAATGGATTGCCGGCGGCGCTGCCACTCCGGAGCACGAAGAAGCTGACTCCGATCCGCGCGAACACTGGTCTTTTCAGCGGCCGATCAAGGCGGAGTTGCCGATCGGCGATGGCATCGCGACGGACAATCCGATTGACGCGTTCGTCACGGCGAAGCATCGCGAGTTTGGATTGAAACCTGTCGGGGCTGTGCAGAAGTCGTTGCTGCTGCGGAGGGTCTATCTCGATCTGATCGGTCTGCCGCCGACGCGCGAAGAGTTGCACACGTTTCTTGCCGATGAGAGTCCAGGAGCGTGGATTCGCGTTGTCGATCGTCTGCTCGAAAGTCCCCACTACGGAGAACGCTGGGGCCGGCACTGGATGGACGTCTGGCGGTACACTGACTGGTACGGTCTGGGTAAGCAGCTACGAAACAGTCAGAAGCACATCTGGCACTGGCGGGACTGGATCATCGAATCGCTGAACGATGACAAAGGTTACGACCGAATGGTCCTGGAAATGCTGGCTGGCGACGAGCTGGCTCCGACGGATCCAAAGACACTGCGAGCCACCGGGTTCCTGGCCCGCAACTATTATCTGTTTAATCGGACTACGTGGCTGGACTCAACAATCGAGCACACGTCCAAAGCGTTTCTTGGGCTGACGATGAATTGTGCAAAGTGTCATGATCACAAGTTTGACCCGCTGACTCATGATGACTATTACTCGATGCGGGCGATCTTCGAACCACACCAGGTTCGGCTTGATTCCGTGTCGGGGCAGATCGACCTTGAACAGGACGGCATCCCGCGAGTGTTCGACGCGCACATGGAGATTCCGACCTGGTTGCACCTGCGAGGAAACGAGAAGGATCCGGATAAGTCGCGAGTCATGCTGCCGGCCATCCCGGCACTGCTCTCGACCGATGACTTTCACGTAGAAGCCGTTGCGCTGCCCGTAGAGTCGCATTCACCAACGCAAAGGTCTTTCGTGTTGAACGATTACCTGGCGACTGCCCAGGCTGAGATTGAGACGGCGCGAAAATCCGTGGTTGCGTCTGAGTCAGCCTTGCAGACGGAGAACGCGTCTGAGCCGGCCAAATTGATTCCAGGTAATCTGTTCCTGAAGGATGACTTCAACACAGCAGATGGCGACGTCTGGGAAGGCGGACCGGGAGACTGGAACTACGCAGGCGGAAAAGTCACTCAGAAGCAGACAGGAGCAACTCGACAGTACTACCGGACGCGAAAAGAACATCCGTCTGACTTTGAAGCAACTTTGAAGTTCAGAACGCTTGGAGGTCAGAAGTGGAAATCTGTGGGCCTTGCTTTCGACGTGGTCGATGGCCGCGAGAAAATGGTTTACATGAGTGCGGTGAAGCCGGGTTCGAAACTACAGATCGCGGTGAATCCGGGATCGGGTTCTCAATACCCAAGGGATGGCGTGGTTGCTCGCAGGGTTGAGACCGGCACACCTTATGAACTGAAGGTCTCTGTTAAAGGCGACTTGATCAACGTAGCAATCGATGGTTCGCACACACTGGCCTACCGTGTCAAACTGAAGCGTGAAGCCGGCCGCGTGGACCTTGTTGCATTTGATGCAATTGCGGAATTCGACTCGTTGGAAATTCGTGAATTGCCCGCGGAACGCCGACTTTTCGAACCCGGCCAGTCTGGCCATGCCGATCCCGAGCTATTGGCTTTGAAACTCGCAGTCGACAAGGCAACTCTCGCCGTAGCAGAACGCAAGCCTGCCATGCTTCGAACAGCCCTGGCTGCCGATCAGGCGAAGTTGAACTCGCCCGACAACAAACAATCGAAGATGTTGATCATCCAGGCCGCGACTGCAGCCCGGCACCACGAAGTCGCTGTTGTTAACCTGGCGATTGCGAAGTCGCGACTTGGACTTGCTGGTAAACTGGATGCGGCGAAGAAGACGGCTGACGAAGCCCGACTGAAGAAAGAACAAACGGCTCTGGCAAAAGCGCAGGCGGCCGTCAAGAAACCGGGAACCGCTTACACGACGATCCGTGCATCATTGAAAGCTTTGGAAGGTCCAGCCGAGAAACCGGATTCACGGGATGCACCTTACCCGAAATCAAGTACTGGTCGGCGGACGGCTTTGGCAAAGTGGATTGTCGATGCTCGTAACCCGCTGCCAGCACGCGTCGCTGTGAATCATGTCTGGTTACGGCACTTTGGTCAGCCGCTGGTCGATCCGGTCGAAGATTTCGGACGTCGCACGAAAGCCCCGCTGATGCAGGAACTTCTCGATTGGCTGGCTGTTGATTTTCAGGAGAGCGGCTGGAGCATGAAACATCTTCATCGACTGATCGTGACGTCTCAGGCGTATCGGCGCTCGACCGGAATCCGCGATGCCGAAGAGGGTACCACAAAGCATGACGCGACAAATCAATACTACTGGCGTCGGATGCCGGTTCGGATGGAGTCGCAAATCGTCCGCGACAGCGTGCTGCATCTTGCAGGCGTTCTCGATCTTGAGATGGGTGGGCCGACTGAGAATCCCAGCAACGCCCCCGGGCGACGTCGCAGTTTGTACTTCACGCAGTCTCGCGACGCTCGAAATGCCTTCGTGGCAATGTTCGACGACGCGGATATTCAACACTGCTACCGTCGTTCGGAAAGCATTGTCCCTCAGCAGGCGCTGGCGATGGCTAACAGTCGACTCACCCTGGAAATGTCTCGTTTGCTGAGCCAGCGAATTGTTAAACAATCACCGGCGGCCGCTAATGATAAGGCTGCCTTTGTTCGGAATTCCTTTGAACTGCTGCTGGCCCGACAGCCGACAGATATTGAATTGGCAGAGTGCCAGGTAACGTTGACGCAGTTGATGGTCGCTTTGACGGATAAGTCCGATGCTGATGTACGGGGGCGCGCTGCACTCGTACACGCGTTACTCAATCACAACGATTTTGTAACGATTCGGTAGAGATTAGTCGCCGCCAGTATCTAATGGTTTCAATTTGCGTGGCAGGTCAGCGTTTGGTTTTGGAGTTTGACGATGGGTTTCAACACGAACGGCGGGCAAGTCGGACAATATACCCGACGGCAGGTGCTTGGTGCCGGAATGGGGATGGGAGCTTTGGCCCTGAACGCCATGTTGCAGCGTGATGGCGTGGCCGGCAGCGACCATTCGTTGCTGGCAGATGTGCAGCCGAAGGCGAAGAACGTAATCTGGCTATTTATGCGCGGCGGCGTCAGCCATATGGAGAGCTTCGATCCAAAGCCGGCTCTCACGAAACACGCTGGTAAGTCGATCAATGATTCGCCGTTCAAAAGCGTTCAGGATCCAGAGAAACTTAAGAAGGTGCGTGTCGTTGTGGTCAACGATGCCAATGGCCAGCAAAGAAACAAGCTTTACCCGCTGCAGGTTGGCTTCCGGAAGTACGGGCAAAGTGGCATTGAAATCAGTGACTGGTTTCCCCACATCGGTAGTTGTGCCGACGATATTTCGTTCATCCGTTCGATGTGGACGACTGACGACAATCACGGCGCTCAGGTTCAGTTCTTTTCGGGCAGGCATATGCTTGACGAACGAGTGCCGACAATTGGAGCGTGGGTCACGTGGGGACTCGGAACGCTGAACCAGAACCTGCCGCAGTTCATTTCCATGGGGCCTCGGTACTTTGATATTCGCGACGGGCATTATCTGGGCCCGGCCTACGACGCGATTCCTATGAAGGTTGATCCGGCCAATCCACTACCGTACGCACGGCCGGAAGTCGATTTCTCCGAACCGGAGCAGAAGCTGACATTCGACCTGATCAACCGCCTGAACCGCATCAGCTTAGACCAGTACCCATCAGATGAAGCGTTGCGAGCCCGCATGCAATCTTATGAGCTGGCGTTCCGAATGCAGACATCCGTGCCGGACGTCATCCGGTTCGACGGTGAAACGAAAGAAACTCAGGATTTGTACGGTTTTGACGATCCGACGACGAAGCCGTTTGGAATGCAGTTACTTGCGGCGCGAAGGTTCGCAGAACGAGGCGTTCGATTCATTCAGATCATGCACGGAGCCGGCGCCGCCGGAGCGTGGGATTCGCATTCGAATCTGCAGGCCAGTCACGCAAAGCTTTCCGGCCAGGTCGATCGCCCAATCGCTGGCCTTTTGAAGGACCTGAAGCGGCGAGGACTGCTGGAAGAGACCATCGTTGTCTTTGCGACAGAGTTCGGCCGCACACCCGGCTCTCAGGGAGCCAACGGTCGAGATCACCATCCGTACGGGTTCTCGGTCTGGATGGCCGGCGGCGGGCTTAAAGGTGGTGTCGCTCATGGAGCGACCGACGAGATCGGCTTTCATGCCGCAGAGAATCCGCACTACGTCACCGACATCCATGCGACCGTCCTGCAGCAGCTCGGACTTGATCGCAAACGGCTGGAATTACCATCACACAAGCGGCTGGAGCAGGATTTTGGACACGTGATTCAAGACATCATCGCGTGATTGTGCAGGGTGGGCACTGCCCACCCTGCGTTCTATTTCAGCTCTAGCAGTTTTACATTCTTGTACCAGACCTTGTGCCCGTGGTCCTGGAAGCCAAGAAAGCCTTTACGGGCAAAGTCTTTGACCGCTCGTGGCTCCTTCTTCAGTTTGAACTTGTGTTTCTGACCGTCGGGGCAAACTCCCGGCTCGGTGAATTCTTCGGTGTTGATTTCGCTGACTTTTGAGCCGTTCAGCGTCACGCTGATGTTTGATCCCTTGCAGCGAATTTCGAAGCTGTTCCATTCGCCGGTCTTCTTACCAGCATTCTTTGACGTCGTGACCAGATCGTAGATCGCGCCCATTTCGTGCTTGCCTGTCTTGTCGCCGGCCATGACCTGGATTTCAAATCCGGTGTGAACCGGATTTTTCGGATCGTCGATTCGCAGGAAGATTCCAGAGTTACAGCGCTCATCCTGCCACATCACGTCACATTTCAGGACGAAATCTCCAAACTGCTTCTCGTTGATGACAAGGTATCCACCGGACTTGTACGGGACGATTGATCCCTCTTCGACTTTGGTCTGTATCGGCTTGCCGTTGCTGGTTTTCCAGCCGGTCAAATTCCTGCCGTTAAACAGCAGTTTCCAGCCAGCTTTTTGCTCGGCGGGAGTCAGTGTGTTGTCGGCGGCAATGGTGGAGGACGTTGAGATGGCGAATGTAAGCAGCAGAGCGGACGCAATGTGGCATCGCATGGAGCGGTTCCTGTCAGCAAGGTAAGTTGAGAAGTATTGAAGCGATACTAAAACTGGCCACGGTTCATTGCGTGATGGCTGTGAGCCGGAGACAGTTTCTACTGGTGTAGTCTCGCATCTCGTCGGTTGTCGTGCGAGTCTTCGCCGGTCGGCTGTTAAATTGAATACGTAAAGGTACAGGTCAGCATGATCATCGAAAACGCTCGAGGCTGGATTGGTTTTTCAGCGTTCACGTTTATGTCTGGAGTTGCTCTGCTGAGTGGTTTCATCGATTGTCGGATTTCAATTGCGGATTCGGCTAAGAGCCATCCCGAAGCCCGACCGACGATCGACTGGGTGCGACAGGAAGGCGGGGCGAAGCACGACAAGATTCGCGGCATCACTGTGGACGATGTCGGGAATTGCTATGTCACAGGCGAGTTCACAGACGAAGCAAATTTCTCGGGCCGAATGCTGAAGAGCCGTGGAAACATGGACTTCGTTCTGGCGAAATACTCGCCCGAGGGCAAGCTGCTCTGGCTGCAGACTGCTGGCGGATCGAAGATTGATCGAGGCTACAGCGTCGCTGTTGATGCCGCAGGAAATTCGTACGTGACTGGGCATTTTCAAAGTCCCGAGTTCTGGATTGGCGATAAAGTTTTCAGGAACCGCGGCGACTACGACTACTTCGTCGCTAAATACGACGTAGATGGTGAATTTCAATGGGCACACAGAGGTGGCGGCAAAGGTTACGACTACGGTCACGGAATTGCCGTCACGCCGGTTGGCGACGTTTATGTTGCCGGATCATTTTCTGGTGACGTGACACTTGGAAAAGCGAAGTCGACTATTACAAAAGGAAAGTCCATCTTTGTGGCGAGATACCGGACGGACGGACAACTGGTGTGGAGTCGTCTCGCGGGGAATGATCGAGCGCAAAGTGGCCACAATATTGCCGTGGGCCCGGATGGGGATTGCTACGTTTCAGGATACGTTTCGGGTGTGGTGCAACTTGGTAACCGAAAATTCGGATCGCCGACGAACGTGAAAGATATTTTTGTCGCCCGGTTGAATCCTGACGGTGACCTGGTCTGGGCCACGACTGCTGGCGGTGAATCCGATGGTCTAAGCACGGGCGTCGCGGTTGATGCGAATGGCAATTGCTATCTCACCGGTATGTTCACAAAGAAGGCGATTTTCGGAAGTACGACGCTGGAGAGTGCTGGCGAGTACGACGTCTTCGTCGCTCGGATTAATTCAGACGGCAAACCTGCGTGGGCGTATTCGGGCGGGGGAGAGAAGATTGACTACGGACTGGGGATTGCCACGGACGATTCGGGAAATTGCTACGTCACTGGAGAATTTACCGACGACATAATGTTCATGAATCAGCATTTGACCGAACTCGGCGGTCGCGATCTCTACGTTGCACGGTACTCACCGAGCGGGAACCTGGACTGGCTGTCAGTGATGGGTGGTGCCCACAGCGACCTTAGCTATGCAATCGCCGTTGATCGAGTCGGAAACTGTTATATCTCGGGGGCGTTCTCACCCGAGACTCAGTACCAGTCGCACAAGCTGAAGAGTCGCGGCAGCAACGACATCTTTCTGATCAAACTTAATCAGTAGTAACATTTGGTCTGAGTGCGGATGACTCGATGAATCAGGAGATGTGTGATGAAGCGATCAAATGCTGCGGCCCTGATATTGATTGCGGTCTCATTCTTTCCTCTGTTTGCAGTCCAGGCTGGTGAGTTTGATCTGCTGGACCGAACTCAGCCCGAAGTTGCTCATATGCTGCGAAACCATTTCCGCACGCTGGCGCACGAAGCGTTGGATCGACGAATTGAACAATATAAATTGCTGAAAAGTCGCGAACAGATTTTGTTACGGCAGAAGGTGCTGAGAAAGCGGTTTCGTCAGTTGCTTGGAGGGTTTCCAAAGCGGACACCGTTGAATGCAAGAGTGGTTGGCAAGTTGCCGGGCGATGGTTTTCGGGCCGAGAAGATCATCTATGAAAGCCGTCCGGGCTTTATGGTGACCGCGACTTTGTACCTGCCGGTTTCTCACGCACCGTATCCGGCTGTGCTCGTTCCCTGCGGGCATACCGAAAACGGCAAGGCCGCCGATTCATACCAGAAGGTCTGCATCCTGCTGGCGAAGAACGGTTGTGCTGCGTTGATTTTCGATCCGCCCGGGCAGGGTGAACGCAAGCAGATTCTGCATGAGAAAGGACACTCTCATCCTGTGAACCTTGCGCCATTCAAGTCAACCAGCGAGCACATGGTGACCGGCGTGGCCCCCATATTACTTGGTCAGAACCTTGCCACGTATTTCATCTGGGATGGGATGCGCGGTATCGATTATCTGCAGAGTCGTGGTGACATCATTGGGGACCGAATTGGTTGCACAGGAAGTTCCGGCGGTGGCAATCAGACAGCGTTTCTGATGGCACTTGACGAACGAATCGTCGCAGCCGCGCCGGGAAACTTCATCACGACGACGAGAATCAAGAACGATCGACCGGGGCCGGGCGATGCTGAGCAAAACATCTTCGGGCAGACTAAGTACGGAATCGATCATCCGGATTTTCTTCTGATGCGGGCTCCGAAACCGACGTTGATTCTAGCGGCGACTCAGGACTTTGTTCCGATTGAAGGTACGTGGATAGCATATCGGCAGGCGAAGCGAGTGTATGCGAAACTCGGATTCCCGGAACGAGTCAACATCGCTGAGACCGACGACAAACATGGATACAACCAGGAATTGCGAGTTGCGATGGTTCGTTGGATGCGCCGCTGGCTGCTGGGTAAGGATGATGCAATTACTGAGGGAGACCTGACGCCGTTTTCTGACGAACAGCTGCAATGTACACCGCGCGGCCAGACGCTGTTGGTAGACGGTGCGAAGTCGGTTTTTGATATCTATCGTGAAGTGGAACGCCGACTTGCCAGGAAGAGAGCGAGCTCAGGGGACGAGTTTGCATTCGCAAATATGTCGGCAGAAATTCGGCGATCCGTAATAAAGGAACTGGCTGGCATTGGAGAACGTGTCGATCTTCGCGAGTTTTCAGGCGAGCAATTGAGTTCGGTCACGAAGGATGGTTACCAGGTACAGCGATTCGTGTTAAAGACATCAGCGGAGTTGAAGTTGCCTGCGCTGCTGTTCGTTCCGAATGAGTCCACTGACAAGGCAACGATATACCTGCACAATGAAGGGAAGGCGGTAGAAGCAGGAACAGACGGTGTGATTGTTCGACTCGTGAAGTCGGGGCAAACAGTGTTGTCCATCGACGTTGCAGGCTGCGGTGAGACTCAAATGAAGCCCTGGCGATACGGATCATTGTCTGGCGTGCTTGGTCCGAACTCAGCGGAGTTCTACGTGGCCTACATGCTGGGGCAATCGTTTGTAGGTATGCGTGCCGATCAAATTTACGCCGCGTCTCGGTGGCTGTCCGGTCGGCTGAGGCGATTTAAGAAAGTCGATCTCATCGCGACTGGCGAGTTGACAGTGCCGGCTCTGCATGTGGCAGTTCTTAATCTTGACCTGTTCGGCAAGATTAAGCTTAGTGGCGGACTTGACTCATGGAAGAGTGTGATTGATACGCCAGTCACTGAACGCCAGCTGGTAAACGTTGTACATGGGGTCTTGCGGTACTATGACCTGCCGGATTTGCGGGCGATGATCCCGGACGGCAGATTGACGGTCATTGATCCACGTGGTGCAGCAGGGAAACGTCTTGAGCATCTAATCGAGAAATAGTTCTGGCGTTTCAGATATGGAATTACGATTGCAATTGGGTAAGGGCGAGCAGTAGCTGTCAGGCTACGATCGTGGTTTTGGGAATATATTGCGGCCAGTATTCCGACTTCCTGTGCTCGCTTTGTATCGAGCATGTGCTTCGTCACTTGTGAACGGCGTTAGTACGCCTGGTTACCCACGAGCCTGTCGAACCGCAGGTGACGGAGTCCGCAACCTTAGCCGTCGGTCATCTCATACATGCCCTGGCCAAGGTATCGAAGGCGGCCCTGGTTGGCCAATTCTTCCCAGACCTCTTTCGGGTACTGGTTGGGCGGCATGATGGCGCAGACCCCGGACTTGTTACCGCCGCTCATCGGGCCGTATCCCATGCGTGACTCATCATCCAGACGAGTCACTTTCAGCCTTTTTCGGAAGGCTTTCATCGCCTTCTTGAGTACTTCTTTCGACGGTGGTTCCGGGGTCGATTCAGTTTCCGTAGCGCTCATCAGATCACTCCTTGGATGTAAGAATGAGTGAAAACTAGCAGGTTCGACACTGGCGTGGGAAGACGATCCGGCAGGATGCAGCGTTCGTAAACATTGAAAACGCAATTGGAGTCTGGAAAATCGGGCTACTGACTCAGGTAGACGAATCGCGGCGCAAGCTGCTCATCTTGACGGGCTTAGCGAATCGTTTTCACGTTGGAACATCTGAGTTGCACAAGCATGGGAACTACAGATCCGATGTGAAATGCAGGTATGTTAACCAGAGTCGGGAGCGTCGTCATAACGGACTGTGCATCGCCGGCGTCTTCTGTCGCCACGCCTTCGGCCTTCAAACGCTCAATCTTCTACTGACGATTATCCAGCCGCTCGGTATGAGGCTCGCCCACTGCTGACGGTTTTCTGAGAGCAGTTTCGTTCCGACTTCCGTTAGCCGGTAATACTTGCGTTGCCGTTCGCTATCGGTCTTCTACCGGAAACTGGAAATCAGCTTGTGTTTTTCAAGCCGATGCCACACTGGATAAACTGTGCTGTCTAGCGGTATCAGCACGCCAGTGGACTGTTCGTTTGACAGCCGAACGATCTCGTACCCGTAGTTCGGCGATCAATCGGGGATCGTCAGCAGGAACGTTTCGACGTTTCCCTCAAACATCGATTTCTTCATCGGCATACGATTCACACTGCCGCATCAGGGCAGTGACTCGCAAATCTACAACACCTTTCAGGTTGGGGTATGGGAGTGATGTGCTGAGAGGTTTTAAGTGTCAAGTCAGATCTTCCCCGCCGAAGCATCCAGAAGATCTGCCGACTGCATCCGGGAGTACAATCCTGTGGTAGGCTGGAACGAGCGCAGCGCTGCTTCGGTAAAACAAATGAGCATCGAGCTAAGCCTGCCGGAACTGCGTTGCACTTGTGGCAGCCTGCGATTTTCGCGTCCATATCCTCAGACGCGATCGTGCGGAACTTTTAGACAGGCTATGCAGTGAACGCGTTTCTCAGCAGTGCGAGGCTTTTCGGGATGGCCGTTTCGTAGCCCTCCATGCCTTCGAATTCGAGCGACACCCAGCCTTTGTAGTTGTGCCGGTGGAGCATTTTTGCCACTCGGTCGTAGTCGATGTCAATCTCGTACCATTGCCCGCCCCCGTAGTACGTCTTGGCCTGAACGAATGCGGCGCGAGGGGCCAGTTGTTCAAGCCTCTCGTATGGGTCTTCCAGAAAATTTCCCGTGTCGACTGTTACTTGAAGCCACGGAGAATCAACCGCGTCGACAATCCGAGTCACTCCCTCGGGCGTCAGACCAAGTCCCCAGTGATTCTCCAGGCCGAGCACTACCCCACACTTCTCAGCCGTTGGCAGACACTTTTCGAAGCTCTCAATTACCCACGGATATCCATCTTCGTCGGTATATCCGTCGAGCGGCGGTTCGATACCACGATTTTTCATAAGCTCGTCGAAGTTTCGGCTCGTTCCCCAGCGTCCGGTATTAACGCGCATTGTTGGAATCCCCAACTGGCAGCACGTTTCAATCTGTCCGATCGTGAGATCTACGTTCCGTTGGCGTTTCTCCTTATCGGGAGTCACAAACCCCTGATGAGTCGACATCCCGCACAGCGGCAGTCCCAGCCTGAATGCATGCCGTTTAATCTCCTGCATCGCCGAGTTACTCAACAGAGTGTTCTGTTCAATCTGGTAAAGCAGCAACTCAACACCGTCAAAGCCAAACTCAGATGCAATTTCAATACAGCGATGAACGTCTCGAAACGCCTCATTTCGAAAACGCCACAACGAGTATGTCGAAAGTGCAATCGGGTTACTGATCCTTGCTCCGGAGTTTTTTGGCGATTCAGTCTTCCGGGCGGCAACGACATCCCGCGAAACGAGCGTCTGGCCGGCAAAGCAAGTCGTAGTGGCTGCAAAAAAACTTCGGCGATCCATAACTGTTCCTGAAATTAAGTGCGCCGTGATGCCCCATATGTTACTGGAACCTGACTTTGATGGTCCTGTTAGAACCCAATTTCTGTACGCACGGATGATGAGCTTGTGGGGCGGGCAGGTCGTTCGGCCTATGTTGCCGTAGTGGCCTGCTGGCGTGAAGGGCTCGCCGCGGTCTGAGCGTAAAAAAACTGCAACAGGATTTTAGCGGGAATCTATTTTGTCGAGCGATTTGTGGGGTCAGCAATCGTTTCAATGTTGCTAAAGGCAAGCTGCCTGCAGGTGTGTTGAACCAATATGGAACGATCGGAATCGCCGGCACAGATGTGAGATGGTAGACTTGTGCCTCGCTTGCATTCTGTCTCTCGCCTGCAATTGGCTCACAGCGTTGTTCCTCGCGACGATTCGTCTCCACCCTCCTGGATCGTCCGGAACTGAGGTCTGCTCATGATTTATCACATTCTCATTGCGACTTCATTGGTGATAGCTCAGCCACTTTTAGCCGTTAACGCTGCCGATTCACTGCCTGTTCGGATCGACCGTCTGATTGAAGCTAAGATTGGTGATGCGAAGATGTCGGTTCCGGCCGATGACTCGGAATTTCTACGACGAGTCTACCTGGATCTAGCTGGCAGAATTCCGACAGTCGACGAGGCCACTGCGTTTCTAAGTGACCCGTCGGTCGACCGTCGCGACAAACGAATTGACACTTTATTGGATGGCGCGGACTATCCGCGGAGGATGCAGGAACTGTTTCACGTGATGCTGATGGAGCGGCGTGGCGATAATGAAGAGTGGTCAAATTTTCTGCGGGCTGCCTTCGAGCAGAACAAACCCTGGCACCTTATGGCACGAGCGATTCTGAATCCGGATGCCGACGATGAAGAACTGCGTGGTGCAGCTTTTTTTGTGACGCAGCGACTGGTTAAAGAGGGAGCGATGGCTCCCGTCGATGTGCCGGGCCTCACCCGCGACGTGGGACGGCTTCTGGCTGGAGTCGATCTGCAATGTGCTCAGTGCCACGACCATCTCACGATTTCACACTACAGCCAGCAGGACTTCCAGGGGCTGCACATGATCTTCGAGAATGTGCAGGCTCGCCGCGACGTCAAGTTTCCCGCGCTGGAAGAAAAGTTGATGCAGACGAAGAAGGAATTTAAATCGGTTTTCGAACAGGTCACGCTGCAGACCGGGCCGGTTGTTCCAGGACATGGCGAGGTCGAGATCCCCACATTTAAAAAGGGCGAGGAGTTTCTAGTTCCGCCAGACCGAAAAAAACGAACGCCAGGCGTGCCGAAGTTCAGCCCGCTAAGCGAGCTTGCAACAGGTCTCGCTGCCAGAGAAAACGCCGTTTTTATCAGGAATATTGTGAACCGGTTATGGTTTTCCATGATGGGCCGTGGCCTTGTCGAACCACTTGACCTGCAGCACGCCGACAATTTACCCACGCATCCTGAGTTGCTCACACTGCTTGCGACTGAGTTTGCCTCGCACGATTTTGACATTCGTTGGTTTGTGGGAGAACTGGCGAGAACGAAGACTTATCAGCGAAGTAGCTTGCTTACAGGAACGGCTGAACCGCTTCGGGAAAGTTACGCTGTTGCCATTGAAAAGCGAGTCTCGGCGGAGCAGCTTTACTGGAGTGTTGGCATCGCGACTGGCCGCTTTAAGGCCGTCCGCCGATCTCTTCGCAAAGCAGGCGAAGC
Organism: uncultured Planctomyces sp.; assembly: GCA_937904325.1. Classification (GTDB taxonomy): domain Bacteria; phylum Planctomycetota; class Planctomycetia; order Planctomycetales; family Planctomycetaceae; genus JABMPE01. Next base: position 1,477 of record CALGTK010000386.1, on the reverse strand, counting down.
CGCAAAGAAGTCGGAAGATGACTTAAAGACGATTGACGAAGCTACACTTGAGGAACTTGTTGCGATGTCGGACGAGCTGAAATCTACTTTCTCGGACTTTAAATTGAACTTTGGGAATGCTCCGAAGGAGCCGGAAACAGCATTTGCGCCGTCGGTCAAAGCGGCCCTTTATCTCATGCATGAGGGGCGTCTGCAGAAATGCCTCGCCTCGGAACCAGGTACTCTGATTAACGAACTGGCGAAAGAATCGGTTGACGATGCGGCGATCGACCGACTGTTTCTTTCTGTTTTGACTCGAAAGCCGACAGACGATGAGCGAAGTGAGTTGCTTGAAGTCCTGAAGAAGAATTTTCAACGACGTAATGAAGTATTGACCAGTCTGGCGTGGGCCATGCTCACATCGACGGAATTCGTCGTGAATCACTGAACTGTAAACTCGACGGTTCAAACATCGCTGAATGAGGCATCATGAATTCTCAATCCTGTAATGCGACTGAGCATGGTATTTCTCGTCGGAGAGTGCTGGAGTCCATTGGCGGTACGACTGCCGGACTTGGACTCGGCACGCTCGGTGGGATCGTCCGGCCAGTAGTCGGTGAGGAACTCCAGAAGAATGAGCAGCAGGTTTTGCTGCTTTGGCTGGATGGAGGCATGAGTCAGCTTGAAAGCTGGGATCCGAAACCAAACACCAGATTCGGTGGACCGTACCGGTCGATTGCAACGTCGATTCCAGGCGTGCAGATCAGTGAGCTGATGCCGAAAACTGCGAAGTTGATGCATCACCTGGCGACGGTACGCACGATGAAAACTGAAGACCCGAACCATTCGTCCGGAGTCCCCAAAATTCTCCGCGGGCATCCCAAAAACCGCGGAGTCGTATATCCGTTCTGGGGATCGGCTGTGGCAAAACTGATGGGGCCGATGTCCAGTGGGTTGCCTCCATACCTGTGGGTCAAGCCGGGCAACGGTGGGTTCATCTCAAAGTATTCAGGATTTCTGGGAGCACAATATGGAGCGCTGGCATTGGGAGACGGCCAGCCTCCGACAAATCTCGTTCGGCCGGATTTCATTTCTAAAGCGGTCGCGACCGAGCGACGTGAATTGCAGCAACTTTTTAACAAGCGATACGCACTTCACCGTCGCAAAGGAAATAACGAAGCAAACAGCTATGTCTATGATGTCGCTGAGAAGCTGATGCAGAATCAAAAACTGTTTGACGAATCAACACTGCCAGCGAAGGATCGAGAACGCTACGGCACTCACGATTTTGGCCGACACACGCTGTTGGCTCGAAATTTACTGGAAGCAGGAGTGCGGTTTGTCCAGGTGACGTCGTACGGCTGGGACACGCACGGCGACAACTTCAACGCACATTCCAGTCGCGTGCCGAAAGTCGACCAGGTTTATTCAGCGCTGATCGAAGACCTGATCGACCGCGGCATGATGGACAACGTCCTGGTCGTGATGATGGCGGAAT
>CALGTK010000385.1 GCA_937904325.1 uncultured Planctomyces sp. | reverse complement strand
GTTCCTCGAAGAGAGACGCGAAGATCTCGCTGCAACGACGCATCGCGGGAAGCTGAACGCCGTCCGCGGTCCAGGCGAGCGAACCCTGCGTGAGGGCGATCTCCATGGAAGGGTACCGCGTGTGCTGCGCGGTGACTTCGGCCATCTTCTGGTCCACGGAGATGGTGTTACGTTCCGAAGGTCCGATCTTTCCGCCGGTCAGCCAAATGTTGATGCAGTTGTGGTGATGGCCGAGGCTTCCCGGATGGTGCAGACCACTGACAGGACTGATGACCTGGCGGTACTTTTCCAGAGGCTTGAGCGACCGGGAAAACTGGTAATCCTTGCCCGGCGTCGTGACCTGATAGTTCAGCGAATGGACGCCGTTCGCGAGGTAGATGAAGGCACTGCGCCGAGGCGTGGCCGTTTGCTCTGCCGCATTGAGCGGGATCATGCATTCGAGCATGGGTAGAGAGATGCAGGTGCCCATCGCGCGAAGGGCATGGCGCCGGTCGATCAGCCACGATTGGGAATTGAAGTTAGCCATTGTTTGTTTTTCCTTGGTTTGTTGTTCGTAGCGTGACTCTCTGAGTCGGGCAGTTTCAGGGCCCGACTCAGAGAGTCAGGCTACAATTAAATTCAACGCTTCCTCATCAGATCAGAGAGGGCCACGGCACGCACGATGTCCTTGACCCGGTATTGGTTCTTCTTTGCTTCTTCTTCAATCAACTTGAGGTCGTCACGGTCATCCACGGTGAGCACACGGCGGAGGGCATAGGTGCAAAGGTGTTCGATGAAGGCTCGCGCGGCCTTGTCACGATCCTCAAGCAGCAGGCGTTTGAATTCGACGGAATCACTAAACGGACGGCCGTCGGGCATGACGCCGGAGGCATCGACCATCGGATCTTCACCCACGCCTGTTGGAACTCGCTCGCGGGTGCGCCGTTGGCCGATGGCATCGTACTGGTCGAACGCCAGCCCCAATGGATCAATGTTGCGGTGGCAGGCAGCACAACTCGCGTTCTTCGCGTGTGCTTCAATTCTCTGGCGGATGGTTATCTTGGTGCCCTTTGGCGGAATGGGCTCGATCGGATCCACATTGGCCGGAGGTGACGGCGGTGTCCTGTTGAAGATCGCTTCGCTGACCCACACGCCGCGATGCACCGGACGGTGACGTGTTCCGTCCGAGGTCAACCCGAGCACCGCGCCCATCGTGAGCAAACCGCCGCGATGGTCCTCGGGCTTGAGCGAGACACGCTGGAAGCCGTCCTTCTTCGGCTCGGGCAGTCCATAGAAATCGCAAAGCCGAGCGTTGGCCATCGTCCAGCCGGAATCGAGAAAGCCCTCGATGGGCAGGTTCTTTGCGAGCATCTCGCGGAAGTACTCAACCGGTTCGGCCCGCATGCTCGTTTCGAGCCAGTCGTCGTAGGCGGGGTAGAGCTTTTTATCCGGCGGGAACATGCCCACGCGGTGAAGTTGCAGCCATTGCCGCGAGAAGTCGTCGATGAAGCGGTTAATCCGGCTATCCGTCAACATTCGGTCCACTTCTTTCTTCAGGCCCTCGCTGTTCAGAGCTTCGCCTCTGCCCGCAGTGAAGAGAGCGTCGTCGGGCATCGAACTCCAGAGGAAATACGAGAGCCGCGAAGCGAGTTCCGCGTCGGTTAATCGTTCGCGAGCATCGGGCTCGCCCTCGACGAGATAGATGAAGTTTCTGGACGTCAGCACGCTCTGCAGTGTGATTCGATAAGCATCGGACGGCTTCTCACCCGCCTCATGCTCGACGCGGTAAGTTTCCAGATAGTCCTTAAGTTCCTCCTTCATCACCGGCCTCCGCCAGGCGCGCTCGGCGAAGCGTTGCAGGTGCTCGGCAACCACCTCGGGAGTGGCGTCAGCGGGCGGCAGCACGCCATCACGCCGCGACTTTTCCGCCTCTGTGACAAGCGGCCCTTCCCATTCAATCCAATCGAGGAGCACCGTCGAGAAGATGCCGTTCCCTTCACCATCGAACATCTGCGGAGCATTGGGGTTGAGCAGAAGAGTCTCGCTGCTGTGCGTGAAGATGTAACCGCCCCGACTGGCGAGCGCATTGCGGAAGGCAGCGCCGCCCCTTCTGTCTACAACGTCCGTAGCCACGACGCAGAAATTCAGGCCCGTTGGCATCTCGAGGAACACTTCGAACTCATAAACCTGCGAACTGTCCTCCGGCGCCGTGATGTCGAATTCGATCAGGCCATCGACGGTCTCCTCACTGGTCTGCTTGCCGATACTCAGATGGGCGGGCTGACCACCGGGCGGGCGAATTCCGCTGGCCTGAAGGCGAAGCTTATAGAGCCCGCTGTGCTCTGGCCCCGTCCTTCCAAACCAGTTAGAGGACAGCGCAGTCCCAGTTCGACCGGGGAAGAGGAGGTAACGCAGCGGCCGCTTGATACCGAACCGATCCAGTGCCTCCTGCTGGCTCTTCCCGCCGCCGTAACGCAACTCCGCGGCAGTCTTGCGGACTTTGCGAGCCTCGCTGTAAGTGGCGGGGAAAGCGCGGTCGAGCACGATGTCCGCCGCGCGGTAATAGCGGTCCACATGCGACGGCGAGAGCGACAGCTGCGCCCCGATGCGTTCATAGCCATGCCACAACGTGTCCTCGTTCAGTTCCCCCGGTTTAGCCGGATCGTAGCGCACGCCAAGCAGATCGTAGACCGTGTTCTGATACTCCTTCCGGCTCAAGCGATAGTGCGACACGGAGGGACGCGCCGCCATCCGCGCCGCTCGCCCCTCCTTCAGCAGCGAGTCGAGTTTGGTGACGAACGCCGCGATCTCGTCCTGAGTCGGCTGAGGTTCATCTTCCGGGGGCATCTCGCCGCTGTTGAGCTTGTCGAGCGCCTCTGCCCAGTGGTGCGAGTCCAGTCCCGCTTTGAAATCGCGCGACAGCCGGTCGATCCGAATGTCGCCTTCCTCCTTCTGAGCGCCATGACACCGAACGCAGTGCTTCTTCAGAAAACCTTCAAACGGTTCCGCGGCAGAAGCAGACGCCGCCATGAATACGAATGCCACGAAACACGTAGTGGATTTCGCCAGAAATCCTCGCGGTGGGTAATGCATCGTATTGGAGTCCTTCGCTCGGGAACTCTGGCGAATTCCACGACTCAAATATCGGAATGGGTTATTGGACATAGATCATCTCACTTGTATTCAGAATAACACGGCAGAGCGCGGCGAGGCCGTGCCGATCGACGAACTGCCGACATGCCCCGACCTCTTCCTCAGTCGCGGCACGCGAATAACAAAGCCGGTACGCGCGGTTCACTTGAGAGCCGACGTCATCGCCGGCTTCGCGCTTCAATCGCTCGGCCAACGTGGCGGCCATGTTGAGCGTGAAGCTGTGGTTGAGCATCGTCAGCGCCTGCAGCGGCGTGGTCGTAGCGGCTCGTTTGGGCGCCGAGAACGTGCAGTCCGGCTGATCGAACTCGGTCATCAGATCGACGACCGATGCGCGAACATTCTGGTGTTAAACGACACGGCGGTAAGTTTCCGGACCATGTTTATCGAGCGGGACGTAAGTGCTGACATTGTCCTGCAGATGCTTGTATAGCCGGAAACCGGGACCGCCGTCAGGAACGCGTTTCGTAGCGGTGGCTTCCAGCCGCCGTCCCTCTCCCTGATCACGGCGGCTGGAAGCCACCGGTACGTTCAGCTTGCCGGCCATCATCAGCATCGTGTCGCGAACTTCTTCTGCCGAAAGCCGTCGCGGCGGAAATCGCCACAACAGTCGCGAGTCACCATCGACTTTGGCCGCTTCCATTCGAAACGCCGACGACTGTCGATAAGTCTCCGACGTCATGATCAGCCGATGCATGTCCTTAATGCGCCAGCCGTTTTCTTTCAGCTTGCTCGCCAGAAAGTCGAGCAGCTCCGGATGCGTCGGTCGTCCGCCCATGTAACCGAAATCACTGGGTGTATCGACGATGCCCGTTCCGAAGTGGTAATGCCACAACCGATTGGCCAGCACGCGCGGCGTCAACGGATTCTCAGGATGCACCAGCCAATCTGCCAGCGCCCGCCGGCGTTCTGATTCGGACGCATCGGCGGAAAGCTGATATTGGTAACCCGACGCCTGAGCGAGGGATTGAGAAGTAGTGGAATTCGCCAGAATTCCTGAAGGAGACTTCGGTCGAGCACTGGCCGGGGACATCTGGCGAAGTCCACTACCGAAGACGCTCAAACTCGCAGGCACAACCGCGTCGCCTTTCTTCTGCGGACTGCCTCCAAGGAACACGTGAAACGGCCCCTTGGCGTCAGCGGCCACGCGGCGGCCAACCCAGACGGAAGGCAACGCGGGGACTTTCGCGATCTCGCGATTCACTTCCGCAAGTTCGCGCGCCAGACGCTGCTGTTCCTTGCGATCATCGTCCGTTGTTTCCAGACGCAACAGCCGATGATTCACAAACTCAGGTCGAGGAACCGGCTTCCGATCAGCGCTGCTCGCCACGACCCGCCACACCTTTCCGTCGGTCGAGACCTCAATCCGATACTCGGCGACGAAAATGAATTTGCGATGTTCCGGTGTGGACTCGCCGGGAGCACTGGAGAACACCACGCGATCAATCCGAGTCGGCTCGGCAAGTTCAATCGTCAGGTCACTGCCTGTCGCAATAAAGCGGGCTCCAGTCTTCCCGTCGATCGCGTGCTGAGGGCCGTAAGCTCCGGGGAAATCCTCGATCTTCCGTGCTTCTCCGGATGCCTTGCCGCCGTTGGCGATTAACGCCACGTTCTTTGCGTTGTCACCAGCCGACCAGACTTCAAATTCGTCGATC
>CALGTK010000384.1 GCA_937904325.1 uncultured Planctomyces sp. | reverse complement strand
CTGCGAAACCGGTTCTCACTGCCGAAGGACATGCTGCTGAAACATCTGCACGACATCGGCCACACGAAAGTTTCTGAGCGGAACACTTACGATGAACTGGTCGCCTTCAACGCGAAGGCGTGGGACGTTTCGCTGAGCGTCGACTTCTTCCAATGGCTGCGTCGCGAAACGAAGCTGCCGATCATTCTGAAAGGTGTGCTGACCAAAGAGGCCGTCCAGCAGTCGATCGATCTGAAGCTCGACGGAATCGTTGTTTCGAATCACGGCGGACGCCGACTGGACGGTATGCCCGCGTCGATCGACATGTTGAAAGAAGTAGTAGAAGCCGCTGATGAAAAACTGGAAGTGCTTTTCGATAGCGGTGTCCGTCGGGGCGGAGACGTTATGAAGGCATTGGCTCTCGGAGCGAAAGCCGTGCTGATCGGCCGCCCTCAAGCATGGTCACTGACCGCCGGCGGAGAAACCGGAGTCAAACTCGCTCTCGAAATTCTGCGGGACGAACTGACCAACGCCATGATCTCATCCGGCTGCGCGACGGTCGACGATATTGATGCGTCATTGCTTCTGCCGGCTGCAATGTCATGAGTCGCTGACTTCGAGTTTCTGCTCGAAAGCCGCCGGTTGCGGAGAGCGGTGCGGAGATGCAGAATTGCTGAATCCCGGGCAGAGTTTTCGCCTGCGAGTTCTGAGCCCTGCTAAGGTTTGTGTTCAAAGTGACTTCCCGACTTGAGGCACAGAGGCACATCGTTTGACGGGAAAGTTTTCCTCTGTGTCTCTGTGGTTAAATTCTTCTGATGATTTCGGAAAGTCATTTTGAACGTGTTTCTAACTAATCAAAACGAGTTTTTTCCGATGATTCGATACCAAGCCGTCGCCGTGGTGGCTCTGTTTGTAGCTGATTTTATGACGTCTGCATGCGCTCAGGATGCTGCACCGTACGTTCCAAAGATTGCTCCTGCATCGAACGAGGGTAAGCGGGCGTTCGAGGGATTCAAGCTTCCCGATGGCATGGTCGGAAGCCTGTTTGCCGCCGAGCCGATGGTGGCAAATCCGGTGGCGTTTGCGATTGACGAAAAGGGTCGTGTCTACGTTGCCGAAACTTTCCGGCAGCAGCACGGCGTTGAGGACAATCGCTACCACATGAGCTGGCTGCACGACGACCTCGCATTGCAGACGGTCGAACAGCGGGTCGAGATGTTTAGAAAGCACCTCGGAGAAAAAGTCTACGAGTACACCGCTCATCACGACCGCATCCGGTTGCTGGAAGATTCAGACGGAGACGGCAAAGCTGACAAGTCAACGGTTTACGCCGACGGCTTCAACGCCATTGAAGATGGAACCGGCGCGGGACTGCTCGTGCGAAACGGCGATGTCTTTTATACGTGCATCCCGAAACTGTGGAAACTTCGTGACGAAGACGGCGACGGCGTGGCCGACAAACGTGACGCTTTGCATCACGGGTACGGAGTCCGAGTTGCCTTTCGCGGTCACGACATGCACGGTCTGATCATGGGACCGGACGGCCGCATTTATTTCAGCATCGGAGACCGCGGTTACAACGTCGAAACAAAAGAAGGCACACAGCTCGTTCGGCCGGACACGGGAGCCGTCTTCCGCTGCGAGCCCGATGGAACTGGGCTGGAAGTTTTTGCTTACGGCCTGCGAAACCCGCAGGAACTGGCGTTCGACGATTACGGCAACCTGTTTACCGGCGACAACAATTCAGACAGCGGCGACAAAGCTCGCTGGGTGTACGTCGTCGAAGGCGGCGATACCGGCTGGAGAATGTACTACCAGTATCTGAGCGATCGCGGCCCGTGGAATCGCGAGAAACTCTGGCACCCGCAGCACGAAGGCCAGGCCGCGTACATTATTCCTCCGATCGCAAACCTCGGAGACGGCCCGTCGGGCCTCGTTCATTACCCCGGCGTCGGACTCCCCGAGCGTTACAAAGGCCATTTCTTTATGTGCGACTTCCGAGGCGGGCCGTCCAACAGCGGAATCCGCTCCTTCGCCGTCAAACCCAAAGGCGCATCTTTCGAGCTCGTCGACTCGCACGAGTTCATCTGGAAAATCCTCGGAACGGACATCGACTTCGGCTACGACGGATCAATCTACATTTCGGATTGGGTCAACGGCTGGGACGGCCTGGGCAAAGGCCGCATCTACAAATTTCGGAATCCGGATGCTGCGGAAGATATCGTGACGGCTGAGACTCAGTCTTTGGCTCGCAGCAACTTCAGAATCAGGCCAGTAAAGCAACTGACTGAGTTACTCTCACATCCCGATCAACGGATTCGGCAGAAGGCTCAGTTCGCCCTCGCGGATCGAAGCGCTGATGCGGCGCTGATCAAGGTGGCCGTTGGCTCAGAAAATCGACTTGCTCGAATTCACGCAATTTGGGCGATTGGCCAAATCGCACGGCGGGAGCCTCTCGCACTCAATACGTTTGTTGGCCTCTTGGATGATCCAGATGCCGAAATCAGAGCTCAGGCCGTTCGAATCCTTGGTGACTGCTACGTGCCGTTGAGTGTTGGTCTATTGTCAAAACGGTTGAATGATGATTCAGCGCGTGTTCGGTCACTGGCTGCACTTTCATTCAGTCGTCTGCGTTTGCACAAAACAAACATCGCCAACCATGTACTGGTTAAACAGCTCTGCCGAATGCTCAGCACGAATACTGACAATGATCCAGTTGTCCGACACGCTGCGGCACTTGCACTTTCTCAACGTGTAACATCGACCGGTCTAATCAAGGCGGCCAAGAATGCAAACTCTGCAACACGACTAGGGATTGCGATGGCATTGCGGCGGCAGAAGGCAAAAGGGATCTCCACACTGCTGAACGATCCAGCCCCGTTGATTGTTCTCGAAGCGGCGCGGGGGATTCATGATGAGGAGATTGTCGAAGCGTTGCCTCAACTAGCGGCGCTGGCGGATCAGCCGATGCCTTCTGGCGATGATGGGCTGACTGATGCTCTCGTTCGGCGGGTGATGAATGCGAACTTTCGGCTTGGTCAGAAAGAACATGCTGAGCGCGTCGTCAAGTTTGCGACCAACGATTCGTTGTCGGAGAGTCTTCGTGTCGAAGCTCTCGAAGAGTTGAAGATGTGGAATGAGCCTTCGCCGCTGGACCGAGTGCTCGGGGCGTGGCGACCGATTGCTGAGAAACGCGACGCGGGCTTTATTACTGATCTGCTGCGGCCTCAGCTTGGCGGGATCATCAGTGGCAGCGAGAAGGTTCAGAAGCTGGGCGCGGAACTCGCCGCGAAGTACGGCATTCAGAAAGTAGAACCGGTGCTCGTCGCTGTTGCGGGAGATGCAACAAAAGCTACTGCTTCGCGAGTTGCTGCCATCAAGGCGCTCGACAGGCTCGATTCGAAAGCGATCGCTGACATTGCTCAGGCATCGCTGAAAGATGACAGCCCGGATGTTCGCGTCGCCGCTCGTGAGATTTTCGTCCGACGAAACCCTGGTGCGGCTTCGAAGACTCTTGCTCAGGCAATTATCGACGGTACGACAGTCGAGCAGCAGGCTGCGATTGCTCAACTGGCTGAGTTGAAACGAACTGACGCCGATGCTGTTCTCACTGAATGGCTGAGCGTGATGATTGCAGGCAACGCTCCGGCCACCATGCATTTGGATTTATTGGAAGCAGCGAAGGCTCGCGGGACTGAAAAGCTGCTCGCTCAGGCAAAGACGATTGAGCAGAAACTCGATCCCGCCGATCCGTTGTCGAAGTATCTGGTGAGTCTTGAAGGCGGCAATGCGGAACGCGGTTACAACATTTTCTTCGGTCGCACTTCCGCGACCTGCCGACGTTGTCATTCGGTGCAGAATTCTGGTGGAGCGGTCGGCCCCGATTTGTCGTCGATCGGCAAGGAAAAGGCTCGGAAATACCTGTTAGAAGCGATTGTTGCTCCGAATGCCAAAATTGCAAAAGGTTTTGAGCCGGTTATCGCTGTCATGGATTCAGGAAAGGTCTACGCTGGGACCAGGAGGTCTGACGACGGAACAACGTTGAAACTGGTGCTGGCCGATGGGACGGTGATTTCGCTGGCGAAGGACAAAATTGACGAACTTGCCAAAGGACAATCTGCAATGCCGGCTGACCTGATCAAGCATCTGTCACTCGCCGATCTTCGAGACCTGGTCGAGTATCTTGCCCAGCAGAAAACTCCCGCTCCCAAAGTGGCGGGTCACGAGTAGATCATGCCTGACGAGAACGACGCACCAGCCGACCAGGATACGGCCGCCGCGGCAACAGCCAGCCGGCTGCTGATTACGCTTTGCACGTACAATGAGTGCGAGAATCTGCCACTACTGATGCCGGAGATTCACAAACACGCTTCCGACGCGGACGTATTGGTGATTGATGACAACTCTCCGGACGGAACGGGAAAGCTGGCCGACGAGATGTCGCAGGCGGACTCACGAATTCACGTGCTGCACCGAGCGGACAAACAGGGACTTGGTGCCGCGACGGTCGCCGGATTCAAGTACGCGGTCGAGCAGAAGTACGATTTCGTATTGAATATGGACGCAGACTTCAGCCATCACCCAAAATATCTGCCCGCTCTGCGAGCGTGCCTGGACTCCGCAGACGTCGGCATTGGATCACGATACGTGTCCGGCGGAGACGTCGTCGGCTGGAATTTTAAACGGCACTTCATGAGCCGTTCGATCAACCTTTACGCCAAACTGACGCTGGGCCTTTCATCACGAGACAACAGCGGCAGCTTTCGTTGTTACCGTGTGCCGGATCTGGCGAAGCTGGATTTCGGACAGGTCAGGTCGCGCGGGTACTCGTTCCAGGAAGAAATCCTCTACATGTGTCGCTGTGTCGACTGCACGTTTCAGGAAACGCCGATCGTGTTCGAAGATCGCCGCTTTGGCAGTTCAAAGATCAATCAGAAAGAAGCCGTCATGGCTTTGTGGGTGCTTTTCCGCCTGGCGATCGACCGGATTGTGCGTCGCCGAGTCACCGCAAAAGAATAGGACCCGAAGGCTGGACCTGGAGCAGCGACGTTCCGTTAGTTGAACACGTTCGCATCATTGTTGCCAGAACGACACTGTGCCTGGTCCTGCTTACTTAAACTCCAACCTGCAAAGAATTGAGCGATGTCGGACGTCACCATTCGCTGCCGAAAAGATGGACCGTTAATTGTAACCGGCGATGTCACCCTGACCGACCAGGAAGGCACCGTTTACGACATTTCCAAGCATGAAAACGTGGCTCTTTGCCGCTGTGGTGCGACGAACAAACGACCTTTCTGCGACGGAACTCACCGGAAAACCGGCTGGGCGGCTTCGGACACCGTTCTCCAGAACGACCGGAACGAAGCGCCGGGATAGTGAGTTAGTCGGGCGAATCGATTGCAATCGGCAGCTTGTTTCAGCTTGATCACACATGATGAGGCGCCCTGTCGCTTTGTTACGCCGCCATTCTGGCTGAGCCACTCAACGCATGTCCGAATAGAGCCGATTTTGACTCGATTCCCGATCGCTGTTCGAAACCGTAAGCTTCCGGTTCGATGGCCGTCTGGCCGCTGACAAGGTTCACGTTTTCCACGGAATTTTACGAAGCTGGCGAACTGCAATGTCCCGCCGAGCGTCTGGAATCCGGGACCAAATTTCGACGGACCATTCACGAAACACAAAGACTGCACTTCGAGGCAAACCGATGGCGGATAAAGACAAAATTGTACTCGCGTACTCTGGTGGGCTGGATACGACTGTCATTCTTCACTGGTTGGCCGAGCAGGGCTACGAAGTAATCTGCTATCTGCTCGACATTGGGCAGCAGGTCGAAGACCTCGATGAAATCGGCGAGCGAGCCAAACGGAATGGAGCATCAACCTACGTCGCCGTCGACGCTCGAGAAGAATTCCTGCAGGACTACTTCCTGCCGTGCCTGCATGCCAACTGCGTTTACGAAGGCCGCTACCTTCTGGGCACTTCGATCGCTCGCCCACTGATCTCGAAGCATCACGTCCGCATCGCTCACGAGCACGGCGCGAATACTGTCTGCCACGGCGCAACCGGTAAGGGCAACGATCAGGTTCGCTTCGAGTTGGGATACCAGGCTTTGGATGCTGATCTCGCAATCCTGGCACCGTGGAAAAACACCGACTTCATCGAACAGTTCGCCGCAGGTCGCAAGACGATGCTCGACTATTGCGAGAAGCATGGTCTTGAAGCTAAGGCCAGCCGATCGAAGCCGTGGTCATCGGACGACAACCTGTTGCATATTTCGTACGAAGCCGGCGTGCTGGAAGATCCCTGGGTGACGGCTCCGGATGAAATCTTCGAGCGAATGGTGCATCCGACGCAGGCTCCAGACGAAGTCGAGCGGTTCATCATCCACTGGAGCCAGGGCGTGCCGGTTAAGGTCAGTTCCTGCTCAACCAAGCCAGGTAAATTCGAAGACATCGATATCGAAATCGCCGAACCTGCCGACACACTTGCCGAAGGGCTGTTGTCCGTCTTTGAGTACGTCGACGAAGCCGCCGCGCGAAACGGAGTCGGTTCGCTGGGCATGGTCGAAACCCGCTACGTCGGGATGAAGTCTCGCGGTGAGTATCACGCTCCTGGACACACTGTTCTGCTGGAAGCTCACCGTGACCTTGAAGGTCTCACATTGACCGGCAGCGTGATCAACGAGAAGGAACGCCGCCTGGCCGACTTTGCTGGACTGGTTTACAACGGCTACTGGTTTGACCCCGTTGCTGAAGCTCAGCGAGCGTTCACAGAAACGACACAGAAGTTCGTCACTGGTGAAACGCGAGTCGCACTTTACAAAGGCAATGTGTTCATCGAAGGTCGCCGCTCACGGTACAGTCTCTATGACGAAGCCGTAGCCACGATGGACGGACAGGACGAAAGCTACCGTCAGGAAGACGCCGCCGGCTTTATCCGTTTGCACGGTCTGCCTTTGCGAGTGAAACGAAAAGTACAAGGCCCACCGGTCGGCGGCGAGGATATCTGACGCTCGCAAGGTCGCCTGTCGGATACCATCGCCAATAAAGTAGAAGGTCATCTTGCAGGGTGCGTCATGACGCACCCTGCGAACGTCGAGCGTTTAATTTTCAGGGCGAAGAGGATCCTCATGAGACTTTCAAGCCTGATTGCTGTTCGTGCGATCTTCGGATTGTTTGCACTGAACCTGTCGCTGCAGACAGAAAGTCCTGCTGCCGATAAGGCTGTCTCAACCGACAGTACGGCTTCGAAGGAAAAGATCGATTTTGTTCGTGATGTACAGCCGCTGCTGAAACGCCACTGCTTCAAGTGTCACGCCAGTGACAAGCGAGAAGGTGGCTTTCGACTGGATGTTCGATCTGCAGCCTTCGCGGGCGGCGATGAAGGCATTGCTATTCGTAAAGGCGAAAGCGGCAACAGTTCGCTAATTACACGAGTGTCCGGAGAAGATCCGGATGTAGTGATGCCACCCGAAGGCGACCGTCTGACGCCCGCTGAAGTCGACGTACTCAAACAATGGGTCGATCAGGGATCGATCTGGCCGGATTCGGCCGCTGGTGAAAACGTACGACCCGATCATTGGTCGTACCAGCCAGTTCTTCGCCCGGAAATTCCGATAGTTCGAGATGGCAAGTGGGTGCGTAACGCGGTTGATGCGTTTGTACTGGCAAAGCTTGAGTCGCGCCGTTTCGCACCGTCGCCTCCGGCAGATCGCTACACGCTGATTCGTCGGTTGTATCTGGATTTGCTCGGACTGCCGCCGCACCCTGACGATGTTGACGCCTTTGTTAACGACTCATCGCCGAAAGCGTACGAGCAGCTCGTCTCAAAACTTTTGATGTCGCCGCACTTTGGCGAACGATGGGGCCGACACTGGCTCGATATGGCTCGGTATGCCGATTCAGATGGCTACGAGAAAGACCGCGCACGACCGAACGCCTGGCGATGGCGGGACTGGGTCATCGATGCCATTAACAAGGACATCCCGTTCGACCAGTTTACGATTGAGCAGTTGGCTGGCGATCTCCTTCCGAACGCGACGGCGGACCAAAAGCTGGCCACGGCTTTCCATCGGCAGACTCTGACAAACACCGAAGGTGGTACGGACCAGGAGCAGTTTCGCGTGGAAGCCTGCTTCGATCGCACGGAAACAACGGGTGCTGTCTGGCTTGGCCTGACGGTCGGTTGCGCCCGATGCCACACTCACAAATACGACACCATCACGCAGCGCGAGTACTACCAGCTATTTGGATTTTTCAACAACGGTGACGAGACCAGCCTTCAGGTTCCAATTTCGGAAGAGGCAACAGCGAAGTACGAGAATGATCTGGCTGCCCACAACTCGAAAGTTGCAAAACAGGAGCAGGCACTCAGCCAGCTTCGCAAGACACTCGTCCCGGAACTTTTGGCCTGGGAAGATGCCTATCGGAAAAAAGTTACCACTTTGAATATGTTGGAAAAGTCGCCCGTCACCTGGCACGTGACCGAGTTTGAATCGATGAAGGCCTCATCCGGTGCAATTTTCACTCGACAGGAAGACGGATCGTACCTTGTTGAAGGTCCTCCTGGAAAAACTATCCCGGACAAAGATGAATACACGTTGCTTCTGCGAGCGCCCGATGGAGAGATAACTGGTCTGTTAGTCGAAACGATTCCGGATAAGCGGCTGCCATCCAGCGGAGCTGGACGAGCGAAGAATGGCAATTTTGTTCTGAGCGATGTTCGAGTCTACTCAGCAGCAACCCGTGAGCTGAAGAAGGAACACCGGCAGAAACTTGCAGCTGCTGACGCAGACTTTTCGCAGGAGAATTTTCCACCCGCCAATGCGATCGATGGCGATGTTGCCAGGACCGGTTGGGCAGTCTCTCCCAAAATGAAAGAAGCACATAGCGCCAGGTTTCTGACGGATGATCCACTTCCGAAATTGAAGGAGCGATGGATTCAGGTCGTTCTTGATCAGCAGTACGGTGGTCAGCACACGATCGGACGTTTTCAAGTTTCCATTCGTACCGGAAGCCACCCGTCGGACGGGTTGCCGAAAGATGTGCTGGTGATTCTCGACATACCAACTAATCGCCGATCTGAAAAACAACACAGTCAATTTCTTGATTGGTTCGTTCGTCACGACTCCAAAGGGAAGGCTCTCACCGAGCAACTCGCAACGACAAAGAAGGCAGCTCCCAAGCCACCGGTTATGTCTGTGCGCATTCTGACGCAGCGGCTTAAGTCACCTCGAACGACACACATGTTTCGCCGCGGTGAGTTTCTCGACCCAATGAAAGATCACACAATCGTTCCTGCTGGCCTTCAGGTCATGCATGACCTGAAGGCTCGCGCGGAGACTTCGGCGGACCGGCTGGACCTCGCGCAGTGGTTGGCATCTTCCAATAATCCGTTGACTCCGCGAGTCACCGCCAACCATGTTTGGAAGCAGCTATTCGGCCAGGGAATCGTCCGAACAGTTAACGACTTCGGAGTCCGCGGCGACAAGCCGTCTCATCCGCAACTGCTTGACTGGCTGGCGGACGAGTTTCGAGGCAACCTTGGTTGGAGCCGCAAAGAACTGATTCGCACGATCGTCAACTCAGCAACATATCGCCAGACATCTGCAAGTCGGCCAGAACTGAATGAGACGGATCCGCAGAACCTGCTGCTGGCTCGGCAGAATCGAACTCGAGTCGAAGCCGAAATTATTCGTGATCTCAGCCTTTCGGTTAGTGGGTTGCTGTCTGCAAAGGTCGGCGGACCGAGCGTATTTCCACCGTTGCCGCCGGGTGTTGCCGAACTCAGTTATGCAAACAATTTCAAATGGGCAACCAGTAAGGGCGAGAATCGCTACCGACGTGGCATGTACACATTTTTTAAGCGAACTTCGCCGCATCCAAACCTGACGCTGTTCGACTGCCCGGATTCGAATTTGACGTGTGTCTCTCGGAACTCGTCGAACACGCCGTTACAGGCGCTGACGTTGCTCAACAATGAAATATTTGTCGAAGCAGCTCGCGAGTTCGGACAGCGAATTGGTAAATACAGTGGTTCCGACCGAAATCGTCTGGCGCAGGCTTTCCGATTGTGTGTCTCGCGGCATCCGACCGTTTCGGAAATTGACCAGTTCCAGGAGATGCTGAACGCTTCGCGGAAATGGTATGAAGCCAACAAAGACGCGGCTCGGGCTCTTGGCAAGGCCGGTACAGAATCTGAATCATCGAAGAACGATAACGATCAATTTGAAGTGGCCGCCTGGATCGCCACTTGCCGAATCATGCTGAACATGGACGAGTTCATCACTCGCAACTAAGTACGAAACCTGGGAGACAGCATCAATGGATATTTCTCGACGCGGATTTCTTGCCGGTGGAGTCGCAACTCTGGCTGGATCGACAATTGCTGCTTCGGGCACAAACACTCACGCAGCTAAAGCACCGGTGAGAAACGGTGCCTCGCACATGAAACTGAGTCTGGCCGCTTATTCGTTCAACAGGATGCTGCCTCGCGCGAGTCGTGGTCAAAAGGGAGCAATGACGCTTTCAGATTTTGTCGATTACTGCGCGAAGCTGAATCTTGATGGCACTGAACTAACGTCGTATTACTTTCCGGAGAAACCTTCGGATGAGTATCTGCTCAACCTGAAGGAGCAGACGTTTCGGCTTGGACTGGACATTTCCGGCACGGCCATTGGGAACGATTTCTGCATTCCGGAAGGCGAAAAACGACAGGCTCAGTTACAGCTTTGCCGAGACTGGATCGACCATGCGGCTGTGATGGGCGCCCCAGTAATTCGCATCTTTGCCGGAAAAGTTCAGAAAGGTGGCACTGAAAAGGAAGCTCTTGATCTTTGCGTCGCTGGGATTAATCAGAGCCTTGACTACGCTGAGACGAAAGGCATTCTGCTGGCACTGGAAAACCATGGCGGCATTACAGCAACGCCTAAGCAACTGTTGTCGATTGTTGACCGGGTTAAGGATTCCAAATGGTTCGGCGTCAACTATGACAGCGGAAACTTTCGCACCGAAGATCCGTACGGCGACCTCGAAAAGATCGCGC
>CALGTK010000383.1 GCA_937904325.1 uncultured Planctomyces sp. | reverse complement strand
AGTCTCAGACGGACGACTCAGGCATTCTGGTCCAGGAACACACGACCTGGCCTTCAGGCTATGGGCATCTGCTGGCTAGAATCCTCAACTTAGCAGTTCGGAGTTCCGCATAATCGTCGGAAGCTTCGGATTCAGCATGGGGCGAAAAGTGGCGGCAGTCGGTATGACTGCCCGTCAATGTTCGAATCTGGCACCAATCATGGCAGTATCTGCCGCTGGTACGACCTTTGAACGTATTCGGCGTCGATGAACTGTGGGGCGGGTCAGTAGAAATTCGGGAAGCGGAGCGCGTATTGCGATTTCAGCCGTGCTGCATCGAGGTCCGAACACCGGACGCTTTGGGCTGCGGAATGAACGCTGCATAAGTTCCAATCCTGCCACAATCGATTTACAACGGCGAGAATCGGCATGACGCACTTTCTCGAGAAGAAGGATCCCTGGGGGAACGGGATGGGCGTCTGGACGCTCGTTCTGCTTGCCTGCGCACTGCCCCCCGCACTGTGGGCTTTGTTGGGGATTGACCTCGACAACGATATTCGCAAGTGGATCCCCGCCGATGATCCCAATGCTCAAACTCTGGCGTGGTACCAGGGAAATTTCCCCCACAACGAAAGCATTCTTGTCACGTGGGATGGCAGCACGCTTAATGACCCGCGAACTCAGTGGCTGGCCGATCGATTAGCCGGAGTTGCAGACGCGGACGGCGTCCGGCACGGGGGGCTCCAGCATGTTGAGCGTGTCGTCACTCCACAAAGCCTACTGAGGCGGATTGAAGGCGACGGTGTTTCTCACGAAGAAGCCCTGCAGCGACTGAATGGCTTCCTCATTGGCGCTGGTCCGCTGAAACTGCGTTTAACTGAACTTGGCATCGAGCGGAGAAAATCGACGTTAAAATCGCTTCAGGATCAGGTCCTGGACGAACTTGGAATTGATCTGAAAATTCTTGATCCGGTCCAGGATTGGGTTCCAGAGAAATCAATCGATGACTATCCGCTGGCGAAGACAATTGTTACAGCTGAAGAAGAACCCGAACCGTTTGACAATCTTCCGGAACACCACGCACAGATTAGCTGGGCGGGGATGCAGTCTGGATCGACCACTGCCCAACGAGTCATCGAGATTGCCAGCACGATCAATGTCGACGGCGAGGCCGCATCGGGAGATTCAAGTTATCGACTGATCAAAGAAGCGTTCTTCGCGCCGGGTTCACCGATCACTGTCGCCGTTGTGCTGAGCGAAGCTGGAGAAGAAGACAAAAAGGGAGCGATCGCCGAGTTGCGGAAGATCGCCGCGGATGTCGGAATTCCCGCAGACATTTTACACCTGGGTGGCCGGCCGGTCGCCGGAAGGGCTCTGAATGACTCTGTGAAACGAGCGGCCTGGAATCGCGACTTCCCGATCATCAATTTGCCGGGGCGTTCGATCATCCTGTTCTCCGGAGCCGTCGGGATTATTCTGGCGTTTGTAATGCTCCGCAGCGTGGCGTTGGCAACTCTGGTGCTGTTTATTTCGTATTACACAGTGTTGCTGACAGTCGCTGTTGTGCCCGCAACTGGCGGCAGTATGAACATGGTGCTGGTCGTGATGCCGACTTTGTTACTCGTGCTCACGATGTCCGGGGCAATCCACGTTGCTAGCTACTGGCGTTTTGCGGCCAGGTCGGATGTCGCATCAGCACCTGTAACGGCCGCGAAACTCGCTGCTCGACCGTGCACTCTCGCCAGTCTGACAACCGCTTTTGGGCTGCTGTCTCTGACGACCAGTCCGTTGGCGCCGGTTTCTCACTTCGGCCTTTATTCGGCGCTGGGATGCTTGATCGGCCTGGGGGCAATTCTGTTTGGCCTGCCTGCTCTGTTGCAGTTTGTCCCCGAAAAAGCAGCTCGTCCTGAACGCACGCTGCCGGACGTGTGGCAACCGATCGGCAGGTTTATTGTCGGCCATGCACGGCAGGTAGGTATCGCGTGTCTACTGCTGTTTGCCGTTTGTTCCGCAGGACTGACGCAGTTCGGTACCGAAACGAAGGTCATCCGATTCTTTCCTGAGACAGCCCAGGTCGTCAAAGATTATCGATTCATCGAAGAAAATACCGGCGGCGTTATTCCCGTTGATGTTGTGATTCGTTTTGCCGAAACACATCGCGCTCCGGCCGAAGATGGACTGCTTTTTGGGCAGCGGCAGGAAATCGTGCGACGAATTCAGCAGAAGCTGGTCGAACGCCACAATGACATTACTGGATCGATCTCTCTGGCAACATTCAGAGAAACTGAATCCGAAGAAGTACTGCAACGAACATCGAGCAATCCGTTTTTGCGAAAGATCGACAAGCAGACCGAGTTGATGATCATGGAAAGTTCGGTAGCAGAAAGCTTCATCGCTCTCGCTGATGAGGATCGTGAATGTGGCAACGGTACGTTGTGCGAAACCGGCGACGAACTTTGGCGGATCACGGCTCAAGTCAACATCATGACGGATGTGGACTACGCGGTATTGCTCGATCAAATTTCTGAGATCGTGCAGGAAGAAACATTGAACCATACCGGTGCCAACTATGTAGTTACAGGTATGGTGCCGCTGTTCCTTGAGACGCAACGTGCCGTGCTGACCAGCTTAATTCAGAGTTTCATTCTGGCGTTTGTCGTCATCGGGATCGTAATCTCACGAGTTCTTAAAAGTGCAAAAGCCGGTCTGGCAACAATGCTTCCAAACGTCTTGCCGATCAGTACGGTTTTTGGAGCAATTTCCTGGTTCAATATCAAAGTTGACATCGGAACGATGATTACTGCGTCGGTCGCTCTGGGGATCGCCGTTGATGGAACGCTGCATCTTTTGACGTGGTTTCGGGAAGGGTTGCGTCGCGGCATGCGTCAAGACGACGCAGTGACGTCCGCTCTCAGTCACTGCGGACCTGCATTGTTCCAGACAAGCGTGGCCGTCGGCATTGGGCTCGCCGTCCTGATGCCGGCAGAGTTGACCCTGATCAGTCGCTTTGGCTGGTTGATGGCAGCGATGATTGTCACGGCTCTGTTTGCTGACCTCGTGCTGCTACCCGCGATGCTGGCTGGCTGGCTGGGGAAGGTCATTGCGGAAGCCGACAGTAAATTCGTTGAAGCATCGAAAGCGACAGCAGATTCTCGAGAAACAGGCAAGAGTCAATTGGGCGAGGCTGACGAGGCTGTGCCGAAGTCTGCTCCACCAACGCCACATGTGCTCAATCCAGAAGCCAGGCGAGAATCCAGTTCGGGTGAAGCGGCAATTGAATAAAGTGCCGTTGCTGGATGCCAGTGGCCATGAGTGTTGTCGAAGGATCAAACTCTTCTGACGGGCAGGGGTTCTCGGGCATACTTCCGCGGTTATCACCGGCTTAGCCAACTTAATTCCTTGCCCCATCTGGAAGTTTTCCCGATATCACGAGTTGCGGTTGATCCAGTTCGCTGGTTGTTACGTCTTGCCGCTGTCCGTGCTTGAGCTATCCTTCCTGTGCATGCTGCAATCCGCGTTTCGGCACCAATTCTGCAAGCGTTAATTCACACCATATGCCAATTACTTTTGTCCAATGTGCTCAGACAGTGCAGGAACTGCATGGGCTGCTCAGCGATCTGGAGCAGCAGGCGTCGGCTTTGCACATTGATCGGCTCGACAGTTTCGAGTGGCATCAACTACTTGAGCAGAAGCTGTTGCCACAGTTGGGTGAGGATGCGTTTCTAGTCGCAGCAGTAGTCGGCGGCACGAATATCGGCAAGAGTGTTCTGTTTAACCATCTTGCTGGTTTTCGCGCGAGTGCTACCAGTCCGCTGGCATCAGGGACTAAACATGTGACCTGCCTGGCACCAGACGGTTTTGATCAATCACAGAATCTTGCCGCGATATTTCCGGATTTTGAGTTGAAACAGTGGTCGGATTCCGAACAGGCTCTGGATGAATCCGAAACGGACTGGATGTTCTGGCGTGAAAATGATTCGCTGCTGCCGAACCTGCTGGTGCTCGACACGCCGGATATCGACAGTGATGCGAGGGTCAACTGGAAACGCGCAGACAAGATTCGCCGAACCGCCGACGTTCTAATTGCCGTACTGACTCAGCAGAAGTACAACGACGCGGCAGTCAAAGAATTCTTCCGCCGAGCCGCTGCCGAGGAAAAATTTGTCCTTGTTGTTTTCAACCAGGTTCATCTGCCGGACGACGAGTCGTACTGGCCGCTCTGGATGAACACGTTTTGCGATGAAACAGGTATTAAGCCGCAGTTTCTTTACCTGGCTCCGCATGATCGCCAGGCGGCCGAGTCTAACGAACTCGAGTTCTTCGAAAGGTGCTGGCCTGCGAATCAATCAAACACCAATGCCGGAGAAGTGGTTGGCCAGAAGGCTGGACGTCAATTACGCGAGGACCTTTCGGCACTCAAGTTCGGCGAGATTAAACTGCAGACTTTGCACAGCGCTTTGGATCTGATCGCGGCTCCGGATGGGATCCCTGGTTATCTGCGTCGCGTGAAAGAGCGGTCCGACGAATTTCGATCGGCTTCGGAATTACTTTCCACGCACAAACTGGCTGAGATTGATAACTGGCCGATGGTTCGTAACGGACTGATCGTTCAGAAAATCCGGAACTGGTGGCAGGGTCAGCGAGAAGGTTGGGCCGCGAAGGTTCACAACTTCTACAACTCAATCGGAAGCGGCATCACCAGAGGTTGGAAGCTGGTAGATGAGCAATTGCGTGGCCCGCAGACGCCGCCTCTGGAAGCCTACCGTGCTCGTGAATGGGAAGCAGTTCTTGATACCGTCGACGAGGTCTATAGTCGGCTCAACTGGTTCAAGGAGCTTGGCAATCCGTTACTGCAACCGCGGCTCGAAGCACTGCTTGGAGCAACAACCAGACAGGAGTTGCTTGAGCACATTCGTCGGAAGCACGAATCGGCGGACCTGGACAGGCAGTTGGAAGAACTCGTCAGGGCCGAGTTGAGTACATTTAGAAGCGAGAGTCCCGAGTGGTACCGTTCGTTGCGGCAGCTTGACGCTGTTGCGGCGGCGGCACGGCCGGCAGTCTCGATTGCTCTGTTTGTGACAGGGTTTGGTCCCGTCGGAAATGCCGTTGGACACATTGCTACCGAAACTGCGGTCACGTCGGCTGTCTCTGTCGCTGGCGATGTTGCCGCCGGAGGCGTGACGGCTGCCGTGGGTGAAACATGGATCAGCAGTACGGCGTCGTCTGGAGCGGCGTGGATGGAAGCAAGGTTCCGTAGAATTCACGAACAGTTCATTGCTCAACGAGCTTCCTGGCTGGCCGAATTGCTGCAGACACATTTGCTCGGATCATTGCCTGAAGAGCTTGCAGAAGCGGCGATGATTCCCGAGTCGCCAACGTTTCAAGAGATCCAGCGACTGGTGGCGACGCTTACGGTGGACATGACACTCGCCGATAAAGCGAATCCAGAACCGTCCGTCGGAGCGATTGATAATTTGAACGAAACACCCGGCAGCGAGACCGCTTCGCAACCTACCTGAGAACACAATCGCGGCAGTCCAATCAGGATTCAACGAATCAATGCCTGACGCAGAACTCGCACAACTCGAATTGTTTGCTCAGGTCGATGAGCTCGCGCGGCGACTCCAGCAGTGGTCTGAGGGCGAGTCACCCTGGCAGCCTCTGAATCAATCGCGTGCTCTTGTTCGTCGATTACTGACGCGTCTCGAGACAATGCGTGTACGACTCGAAGCGCCGCTGGTGATTGCAACGTTCGGCGGCACAGGAACAGGCAAGAGTTCTCTGGTCAATGCCATCGTTGCCGTTGAGTGTACAAAGTCGGGTCGAGAGCGACCGACGACGACGTGTCCGGTTCTGATCGCACACTCAGAGACTGAGTTACAGCAGCTCAACCTGCCATTGGAGCAGTTTGAAGTCGTTCGTGTTGACTCGTCCGTTCTGCGAGACATCGTGATCCTCGACTGCCCGGATCCAGATACCAGCGAAACGGAAACTTCCGGCAGCAATCTGGAAATTCTGCGACGTGTCCTGCCGCATTGTGACGTGTTACTTTATGCGTCGACGCAGCAGAAGTATCGCTCCGCAAGAGTTCTTGACGAGCTGGATGTCGCGTCAGCAGGCTGTCGGCTGATCTTCGTTCAGACGCATGCGGATACTGATGAAGATATTCGTGACGACTGGCGAAAGGTACTGGGCGAAAGATACAAGATACCGGACGTTTTCTTCGTCGATTCGGTCACGGCTTTGGCTGAGCAACAATCAGGACAACGCCCCAGAGGAGACTTTGCAAAACTTCAGGATCTGCTGACAACGCGACTGGCCGCCGTACAACGAATTCAGATTCGGCGAGCCAACCTGCTGGATCTGACTTCGGCAACGCTCACTAAGTGTCGCAAACAGCTCGGTGAGTTTGATCCGGCAATCACTTCCCTCGAAGAGACACTGTCCGAACACCGTCAAAAACTCACTCGAGAGATGAGCCGCGAGCTTAAGTCGCAGCTTAGTGCGTGCAGCCATCTCTGGGAGCAACGGATTCTCACTCAGGTAACAACGCTTTGGGGATCGAGTCCGTTTTCGGCATTACTGAGACTTCACAGCGGCCTCGGAGCGTTGCTCACTTCCGCGAGCCTTTATCGAGCACGAAGCGGGGCGCAGCTGGCGCTGATCGGAGCAATGCAGGGAACTCGCTGGCTGACGGCCCGACAGAAAGAAAAATCAGCGGAAGGACGCTTCGAAGAACTGGCCACGCTCGGCATTAACGATAGCCTGGTGCGTGAAGCTCGTCTGCTGATCGGCGGACATTTGATTGATTCCGGTATGGATCCAGCATTGGCTGCTCCACAGCCAGGAGAAGACGCTCGACTTGAAACAGCAAGGTTTGAATCGGAATTTCTGTCGAACGCAAAGCAACGAATCGACGACGCAATCGAACGTCTGGCGAAGCGAAATTCAGGAATCATCGCGAGATTGTGGTACGAATTTCTGCTGCTGTTGTTTATTGGGTTTGTGTTGTTTCGAGCTGGTCGCAATTTCTTTTGGGATACGGTCGTGGATCCGCTCGTCAAGGTCCTGCCGATGGATTTCTACGTTTCGGCCGGATTGTTCTTCGGTCTGTGGTCCGTGATTCTTGTGATGAGTTTTTGTAGACGCCTCAAGCGTGGACTGAACAGCGAAATCTCGACGATGGCCGATGATGTGGCTCAGCAGAAGTTGACGGGTGGCCTGTTCCCTGATCTTGAATCAGCCATTGAAAACGTGCACCGCGATCGTCATCGGTTGGAAGAAATGAGTTCAACGTGTCATAGGTTGCAGGGTAACGTAGCAACATCGTCCGAACTTGGGTCACCTCGCCAACTGAACGCTGAAACCGTGGTATCGGCTTCGTCGTCGGACTGAGTCATGGCGACGTCAATCGTCAAAATCCGGTAATGGCTGCGTGGTGGCAGGTTTTGTTGGTTTCCCGTTACGCTTTACGGCTCATCGTTATGTTCAACGAAGGAGCCTTGCATGACCTTGGCTGACTCATCCAGTGGCCTTACATCGAACGCTTCGGGTGGCCTGACCACGCTTGACGCGGTGGTCCTCGCGGCCTACCTCGCGGCGATGCTGGCAATGGGCTTTCGTATTGCCCGCAAGAATTCGTCGACCGAAGATTTCTTTGTTGGCGGTCGAGATCTACCGGCGTGGGCAGTCGGGATCAGTCTGATTGCCAGTTTACTTTCGACGATTACGTACCTGGGCATGCCCAGCGAGATGTTTCGCACGGGCATCGGGTTTCTGACCAGGCAGCTTGGAATTCCGATCGTACTGCTGATTACATGGTTCCTGTGGATCCCGTTTTTCATGCGACTGCGTCTGACCAGCGCGTACGAGTACCTGGAACGCCGCTTCGACTACTCGACACGAGTCATCGCGGCATCATTCTGTATCTGCCTGCTCCTGGGATGGATGGCCGTTGTCGTGCTGACGGCCAGTGGGGCAATGGTCGAGATTGCGAATCTACAACTCGACTGGTTCTTCAGCACCGACTCCAGTGACGCGGATATGCACGCCGTAATTCTCGGCATTGGTCTGTTCTCTGTGCTGTACACAACACTGGGTGGTTTGCGTGCGGTTGTCTGGACGGATGTTGTGCAGTTCTTTGTTCTACTGTTCGGCGCTTTTTTTACGATGGGCGTGATTGCCTGGAAGACGGAGTCAGGCCTCGGCGACTGGCTGACATTCTCCAAAGGTTACACCTTCGAAAAGGTTGAATGGTTCAGTTGGGATGTCACGAATCGTTCGACAGTGTTTTCCATATCGATCGGCATGTTGTTCTGGCATGCCTGCACGCATGGCTCGAATCAGGTCGCCCTTCAGCGATATTTCTCCGTCAAAGATGTCAGTGCAGCGAGGCGGAGTTTTCTTGTCAATGCCCTGTCGAGTGTCGGACTCGGAATTTTGCTGGCAGGTGTCGGTCTTGCCCTGATGTATTTTGTGTTGAACGATGGATTCGTCTCGGGAGACATGCTGCAAACACAGAAAGAACTTGATTCAAGCGAACTAGCCGTGCGAACAGTTGCTCAGAAACGAGTCTTTCCGCAGTTCATTCGACTCTACCTGCCGTCCGGTATGCGCGGACTGGTCGTCGCAGCCTTGTTTGCCGCCGCTATGTCGACGATCGATTCCGGAGCCAACTCGATTTCGACCATCGTCACCGTCGACTTCATCCGCCCGAATCGAAATGAACAATTGACGTCTCAAGGGGAATTGCGAGTGGCACGGGTTCTGACCGCGTCGATGGGCCTGGTGATCGTTGCGGTCACAATCTGGCTGCATCACCTTTCGAAAGAAACAAACATCATTGATCTTTGTCAGCGAGGATTTAACTGTTTCCTTGGGCCACTTGGCGGCCTCTTTGTGTTGGGAATGTTTTCTCGCCGAGCGACACCCAGTACGGTGATCCCTGCAATTCTGGTTGGGGAAGCGGTTGGAATCGGTGGTAGCTACAGCAAGGACTTGTTTGGAGTTCAATTTTCAACCCACCTGGTTGTGCCAGCCTCATGGCTGGCGACGGTGGTTGTCTCACTTTGTCTTTCCCTGTTCGTTTCGTGTATTGACTATGTCGCCAGTGCAGTGCCGTGGTCGAGAAGAGGAATCGGACTTGTCAAACGCATGCTCCCCACTTTCCTTGCCACCCCGGGCAACTCGAAATCACTTCGGTGGATGTGGAAGCCCGTTGTGAGTGGCGAAACAACGCCGCCAGAGAAATAACGTAATAAGAGAGCCCGCGATGAATCTGTCGCTATCCGTTCGAATTGCTGAGGCACCGTGCAAAACGAAGCTCCATTTGCCGTTCGATGATCTTGTCGCTTTAGCCGCTGACTGCGGCTACGAGGCGATTTGCATGCGGGCCAGCGCGGGTGGAGTACAGACTCCGGCGGACGAGCTACGGCATATGAAGAGTGTCGTCAATCAGCATGGACTTCGAGTCTCGATGGTCACGCCTGATTCCAAGGTGCCCTTGAACAATAAGCACGGTCCGGACAGCCTTCGCGATATCGGGCCGAGCCTGGACGTTACGGAAACGTTGGGGTGTGATCTAATTCGAGTTTGCATCAAGAAGCCTGAAGACATCCCCTTTGCGAGGGATGCGGCGGATCGGGCTGCCGAGCGGGGAATTCGGTTGGCTCATCAGTGCCATACTTCGTCACTGTTTGAGCAGGTGGAGCAAATCCTCTCCACTTTGGCTGAGATAGATCGACCGAACTTCGGCATTATTTACGAACCAGCCAATCTCATGCTTTGTGGACAGGATTACGGACCGGCGACACTTGAGCGGCTGCAGCCTCACATCATGAATGCCTACATCCAGAATCATCGTTTGAATCCTGACGGGACAGACTGCCTCCCGACGTACTGCCTGGGAGACGTGCGGTACGACCACGTTCCAGTTTGGGAAGATAGCGGTCTTGATACCTCAAGTGTTTTTTCTGGGCTGAAGCAGATCAGCTACGACGGATATTTCACGATTCATCAGGCTGAGGGGATTGAAACGCTCGACGACGCCAGAGCCTTCGCGAAGCGTTGCTCGGACTTCGTTCGCAGATCAGCCGAAATGTGACGAAACCATCGACGTTCACCGATTGCAATGAATTTGATGAAACAGTGCGTTCTTCATGCTGATATTTTCGCCACACTGGTCAGTCCGTCACTTGCGAATGCCGAAACGTCGCTGAAGGCGGATGCCACTACTGTAAAACAGGCTGGCTGGTACTGTTAAAACGAAGTGGCCTCGTCTGATGGCTATGTTTACTTCTGCGGTAGCCGATCTGGAACGGACGCCTGAAATGAGGGTTTAGACGGCAAATTTTGTTTGATATTGTTCTTTGACTTCGTCGGGTGTTCGGTATCCGATTGTCTGTCGAATTCTATTTAAGTTGTAACATGTTTGATGTACTGGAAGACACTGAATCTTACCTGAGTGATGTCGTCGAAGGATTCGAACTTCGTCCACCCGCCTTGAACCAGTAGCCCCTGCTTGACGACAACATGAACGGCGTCCTGCTTGAATTCAGCACTGAAAGAACGATGTGATCGCTTTGATTTATCCGACATGAAGGTCTCCGGATAGAATTCCTGGGGCTCCTTCAGGTGTCCACCAGTCATGGGCTACCGCATTTCGCCGTTGCCGCCAATGAGTTGTGGGCTCTAGTATCTCGATTCGTCCCGTGTCGGACCGGGTTTTCGTGTCTTGTGGGCCGAATAGGATTTGACGGCCAGCATTCTCAGGGCTTCATTGGATGAACTTAGAACTACCAACGGTGCGTGACTCGCCGGGAAGTACGGCCGCAGGAATGCTGCTGGGAAAATGGTGGCACAAGGATGGCGAAACGGATCGGGTAATCTGCGATCTCTGTCCTCGCGAATGCGCGATGAAAGAAGGTGATCGCGGGTTCTGCTTTGTTCGTCAGAACGTCGGCGGCGAGATGATGCTGACGACGTACGGCCGCAGCACCGGGTTCTGCATTGACCCGATCGAGAAGAAGCCG
>CALGTK010000382.1 GCA_937904325.1 uncultured Planctomyces sp. | reverse complement strand
TGGAACGCACCGAGACACACAATCTCGTCCCAATGATCGAAGGGCGGTCGTCGGTCAGCCGACTCGGGCTCTTCGTGAACTGCACGGCCGGCTTCGGCGACATCGGCTTCAGCGGTTACTGGACGTTGGAGATTTTTGCGGTCCAGCCGGTGCGAATTTATCCGGGCATTCCAATCTGCCAGATGTTCTATCATACGGTCGAAGGCGACATCACCGAGTACGCCAGCCGGAAGTACCAGAACAACGACGACATTCAGCCGAGCCTTCTCTACACCGAATTTGAAGAAGAGAAGAAGGATCCTCAGATGCGATTGTCCTTCGGGCAGGAATCGTCCTGAATATCAAAGTCCGCCTGGCAGGATTCACAGTCCTGCTAACCTGTTGTTGCTTCGAGGTGGGCTTCAAGTTCACTAAGAACGCTGTCGAGTTCCGTCAGATCTTCGTCGATCAGCGCGGCATCCTCGCCAGAATCTAAGGACGTGTTGCCGTCAGAGTGAGCCTCGTGCGAAGAGTCGGCGCAGTTCGTCGCGATCTGCGCGAATTCCGACTCGACTTCCAGGAAGACCTTTACCAGTCGAGGATCGAAGTGCTTGCCGGATTCCGATAGGATGATCTTGACGCAGCGTTCGTGAGCGTATGCGTCTTTGTAAACTCGGCGAGCGGACAACGCGTCGTATACGTCAGCAATTGCGACGATCCTTGCCGACAGAGGAATTGCCTCTCCGGCAAGCTTGGATGGATAGCCCGAACCGTCCCAACGTTCGTGATGGAAGACGGCGATTTCGTGGGCGAGTGTCAGGAAGTTCGAATCGCCAAGGCATTGCTGGATCTGCAGCAGGCATTCTCCACTGATCCGAGTATGTGCCTGCATGCGGCGTCGTTCGTCGTCGGTCAGCCGGCCGGGTTTCCGCAGGATTGAATCTTCGATTCCCACTTTCCCAATGTCGTGCAGCGCTGCGCTTGGTCGGATCTTTTTGATTAATTCTGTCGAAATCTGATCTCTGAATTCTGGTCGTTGTGACGCAGTTGTTGCGAGCATTTCAGCGAATATTCCGACACGGTCGAGATGTCCCCGAGTGTCGTCGTCTCGTGATTCGGCTAGTCGGGAGAGCCCAAGAATGACGGCATTGCGAGTTCGAGTCAGTGCTTGACGATGTTGATCGACGCAGGCCTCGGAGTGATTCTGTTGGTCTCGGCAGTGCCGATAGATCCTGCTGAAGACAAGGTAGCCGAGCGCTCCCTGCACAGAGGCGATCCAGAGGAATGCATTCACGACGGGCGATGGCAAGCCACCGAGAGTGAATGCTGAGAATGAAGCAGCACCGGCTGGGTTCTGTATCGTCTGGTGAACAGTCAGCCCGGCCGCCAGGCTAGCTGTTTGAAGAACGGCGAGCAGCGAAAGGTGCTTGATCCACCACTCGCTTCGCAGGGGCTGATTCAAGCTGACTGGTTCGTTTTGTACAGCTACGCCGGATGCCTCGGTTTCAGCCTGGCTCGTACAGACGACTGATACGGTATCAGCGCTGGAAAACGCTAACCTGGGCGACGTGTCTGGAGTGCCTGATCGATCGGCCACAACTGCTGCCTTGTTGAAACGAAATTACGAAATTCGCGGTTAGTTCAAGAACAATGGTTTCCGATCGCTATTCGGTTGGCGCCAAGTAGCGCAGGCGTAGAGTCACTAAGCATCGTTCCTTAATACTTAGGTCGCGGACGGCGTTTGGTCAAAAAGCTGTCGACGTTCGGCTTATGGATTTACCACCAGAATTGATGGGTCGTTCCGGTTATTCAGGTCAATCAGGTGGAAAATTGACCCATCGAAGCAGGAGCACGTACGATCCAGCCCCCGGGAAGCATCGTCCAGTGCCGAGTTTGCGATCCGGCCCCGGGTTATGCGATCGACTACGGCAGGAGCCACCATGCCTCGAAAACTGATCATTGACGCCGATCCGGGAATCGGCGACGCGCTGGCCATCGCGCTGGCGGCTCTCGACCCGAACATCGATCTGGTCGGAGTGACCGCTTCTTCGGGCTGCGTGTCTGGTATGGTCGCGACTCAGAACATTCTCACCGTCATGGAGTCGGTTGACCCGGACAAACATCCCCGTCTGGGAGCGTCTGCGGCGTCGCGACCGATTTTCCGACAGGGGGGTGTAGATTCACCTGGATTTCTCGATCCACTCCGGCTTAACGGAAACTACGGCCTGGGAACGGCCGAAATCGCACTCGCACAACTCCATAATCAGCGAGAGTCGGCGAAGTTGATGATCGACCTTGTGAAGAGTAACCCGCACGAAGTCACACTGCTGACGCTGGGGCCATTGACGAATGTGGCCATTGCGTGCGAACTTGCTCCCGACTTTCTGGACTTGCTGCAAAGACTCGTTTGCCTGGGAGGTTCGGTCGGAGTCGGCGGCGATGTTACTGCGGCTGCCGAGTTCAACATATTCGCGGACCCCATCTCAGCACAGTCAGTTCTGCAGTCAGCCGCGACACGAACGCTGGTTCCGCTGGATGTAAGTAACAAAACAGTACTTTCATTCGATCAGTTTGACCGGCTGAAACAGAACCGACGGTATGCGTTTCGATGGTTCTTCGACGAGCTGATTCCTTTCGCGTTGCGAGTGCATCACGAAGACCTTGGCGTCGAAGGCCTGCCGCTTCGCGAAGTGACCGCACTGGCGTCGATCGCCGTACCTCGACATTTTACGTCGCAAACCATGTCGCTCGCGATCGAGTTGCAAGGTGCACTGACTCGTGGAGCGACTGTGTTCGATCAACGAGGGATCGAACGCTGGCAGAACAACATCGATGTGATCGATTCAGTCGATACTCACGGCGTCCTCGATTACCTTGGACAGATCGTTCGAAACGATTAGCGAGAGATTTGAGCAGGGTGTGTCTTGACGCACCATCAACCTGACGCACCATCAACCTGACGCACCATCAACCTGACGCACCATCAACCTGACGCACCATCAAATGGAACGGTGTGTCAAGATGCACCCTGCGTGACAGTGTGCAATAAGCAATTTGAAATTTAAAACAGAAAACAATCATGCATACTTCCTTGACTTGCGCCATGTGCGGAACTGACCATATTGTTGATCAGTTGCAGAACCTCTGCACCGAGTGTCAGAAGCCACTGCTTGCGCATTACGACCTGGACTCGATCAAATCGACATTCACGCCGGACGCCGTTCGTAAGCGAATGATTCGATCGATGTGGAAATTCTGGGACGTGTTGCCGGTCAATGATCCGTCCGAAGCGGTATCACTCGGCGAGGGACTGACTCCGCTGCTGCCTTGTAATCGGACTGGCCCATTCGAAGCGTTCGACAATTTGTTTATCAAGGACGAATCGTTTAACCCGACGGGTAGTTTCAAAGCTCGAGGGATGTCTGCAGCGGTTACTCGGGCAAAGTCGCTAGGAGTCGAAACTGTCGCGCTGCCGTCTGCCGGAAATGCCGCTGGAGCGGCAACGTACTATTCCGCGCGAGCCGGCATGGGATGTGCCATCTTTATGCCGGAAGACACGCCACCTGCCAACATCATCGAATCTGTCGTCGGCAATGCCAGCGTCAACCTGGTTAACGGGCTGATCAGTGATTGCGGAAAGCTCGTCAAGCAGGGCAAAGATCGCTTCAGTTGGTTCGACCTGTCGACCCTTAAGGAGCCGTTCCGAATCGAAGGCAAAAAGACGATGGGCTACGAGCTGGCCTTCGACTTCGCCGATCACGCAGGCACAACGGAGTTGCAACTCCCAGACGTCATCCTCTACCCAACTGGTGGGGGAACCGGCCTGATCGGAATGTGGAAGGCGTTCGACGAAATGGAAAAGCTCGGCTGGATCGGTTCCGAGCGTCCGCGCATGGTCGTCGTCCAGGCCGCAGATTGCTCGCCGATCGTGAAGGCGTTCGAAGCCGGCGAGGAACACGCTCCGCTGTTCGAAAACGCTGCCACATGCGCAGCGGGACTGCGAGTCCCCATCGCCGTCGGAGACTTTCTGATGATCCGCGCCCTGCGTGAAAGCGGCGGCACCGCCATCAGTGTTACTGATGAAGCATTGATGGATGGCGTGAAAGAATTGTCGGCTCACCAGGGAGTCTACGCCTGCCCGGAAGGTGGCGCCGTCTGGAAGGCCGCTCAGCAGTTGCTTGAAAGCGGCTGGATCAGACCAGAAGAAAAAGTCGTTCTGTTCAATACCGGAACCGGCTTGAAATACAACCACCTGTTTTCAGTCGACGGACTGCCGGTGATCGATCACAACGACCCGACGTGTCTGGATCGGTTGTAGTAAAAAACGGTGTGAGGTTGCAGGGTGAGCACTGCTCTGCAGTATGTCGATCGACTTATGTTTTCTGGTGAGTAGTGCCCACCTTATGTACCGTCGCGCCAGGCTTGAGCTTCGTCCTTGCAGGCTTCGACCGCAGACCTGACGAAGGCAATAAGTTTGTCTTCGTTGCCTTTGACGCTGAGTCGGGAAACCTCGTCCGGACACAACTGCTTTCCGTAAACGACTCGGACCTTCTGAGGCCAGAAGCGGACGCCGCCTCGCGGCATGGCATCGTGGGTTCCGGCGATACCGACCGGGTAGACCGGCACGTTGGACCGACGGATCAGCGAGATGAATCCGGGTTTGAATTCGCCGACGTTGCCGTCGTTGCTCCGCGTTCCTTCCGGAAAGAGTCCGACCAGGAAGCCATCGTTCATTCGCTGCAGTGCCATACGGATAGAAGCGGTACTGGCGGCGTCTCGGTTGATCGCCATCACGCAGGTGCTCCGAAGTATCCATCCGATGACCGGAACCCGAAACAGCGAGTCCCGCGCGAGGTAGCTGACGGGGCGTTGCAAAGCGAGTGCAACGAGAGGTGGGTCGAGGAAGCTTTGATGGTTGATCAGGACAAGGCCGCCGCCGGTCATGGGGACGTTCTCAAGTCCGCGAACCTGGAACCTCAGCCAGAACATAAAGACGACCCGCATTGTGTACTGCAGGGTCAGCCAGACAATGTTGCGGCGAGTCGGATGGGGCGAAGAATCGGCCGGTGGGCTCATAGCAGGAAACGCAAAGTCAGGCGGCGGGATAGAGGTTCGAACGGACGTACGACCTTATACCTGGTGAACCTTCTTCTCGCGAATGACCTGCGAGTTGCTCTCGCTGATTTTAACGCCGAACGTTTCACCGATCTTGACGGCCTCACCGCGGCAGTACAGGCGATTGTCAACGTAAATGTCGAGTGGCGAATCGTAGGGTTTGTCGAACATCAGCAACGCACCGGGAGCGATTTGCCGCAATTGCTCCAGTTCCAGCTTTCGTTCCGCAATTCGCACGATGACGTTGACCGGGACTTTATTTATCCGAGCGACGCGTCTGGTCAATGCAGGGTCAAGAGGTGCTGGTTCAGGCTCGGGAGGTGCAGTCGCTGCTGGAGTTGTCTGTTCGGCCTCTGCGGCGTCACTTGTTACGGCAGATTCGTCTGTTGCCTGCTCTGTGATCGGATTGGCGACGGGCATGACCAGATGGATCGTCGCGGAAGTTTCTCCTGCGGCAACGGTCGCAGACAGTTCGAGCATTCGAGCCGTTTCTGTCGGCTTGCTTGCTTCGAGATGTGCTCGCAGGTTCTCGCACGTGATGGCCTTTTCTTCAGTCGCTTCCAGCTCCATCGGCACCATTCCGACGGACCATTCCATCGGCAGCGTTTGCAGTTGCGCCGACTGAGAATCATTCGGGCTTTTGTACCAATCGGGAATAGGCAGGTCTTCCGGGATCAGACAGAGAATGCCGAATCCGTCGTACTTCAGCGTTACAACGATGCCCGGCTGCTCAGAAACTTTGCTGATGATCTCATCCGGGCCTTTGAATTCTTCACCCGGTTCGAGTTGGAATTCGCTGCTCAGGTTAGCGCCGAGTGACTGCGTCAGATCGCCGAGGTTTGAGCGGCATCCTTCGAAGATCTGATCGATCAACTCGTCTGTCAGTTCAGCCATGTTCCAAGCCTGTTCGAAATTGCCAGCGTGACGACTTTACGGAGGGTTTCCTTTGTCGGCGGTGTAGTCTCCGAGTTCTTTCGCATCGACCGGTCGGACGCCACAGGTCGCATCTGTTTCTGATTGAGTGGCACCTCGCATAAGATTAAGGCAGATCCCTCATTGTCATTTATCAAACAATGGAGACTGCTGAATGTTTCTGTGGCGAAATTACAGCGAATTCCGCTTTTCAGGTTGGTTGCCGACAGTTTGCTCTCTGACGCTGCTGCGTCAAGCTCTGCGAGAAATCTGTCTCGTTGTGCTGGCGGCTGTGGTTTTTTCCTGTTCGTATGCAGCCGCTGCAGACGAGAAAGCCGCGTCCGACTTTAGTATTTCCGGCTTCGACGCGGCAGCGGTGGAATTCTTCCAGAAGAAAGTTCAGCCGCTGCTTCAGGCTCGCTGCTTCGAGTGCCACTCAAAAGACTCAAAACGGCTCGAGGGCGGGTTGCGGCTGGACGCTCGGCCGCTCGTTCTGAAAGGTGGTGACTCCGGGCCGTCTGCAGAGCCTGGCAGTCCAGACGAAAGTTTGATTCTTTCGGCCGTGAATTATGAGTCTTTCGAAATGCCGCCGAAGGGACGACTCCCGACTGGCGAGATCGCCATCCTGAAGAAGTGGATTGAGCTGGGGCTTCCCTGGTCCGAAGACGGCTTAACGACTGACGTCGTTGCAAAAGAGTTTCCGTTGGACACTCGACGGCAATCTCACTGGGCCTGGCAGGCCATCAGGAATACTGAAGCTCCCGGGGTTTCGCAGGCAGACTGGCCTCGTTCAGCGACCGATCATTTCATTATGGCGAGTCTCGATCAGCATGGGCTTAAACCGGCAGCGGACGCCGATCGCCGAACGCTCATTCGCCGAGCATACTTTGACGTCATTGGACTGCCACCGTCGCCCGAAGAGGTTCAGCAGTTTCTAACCGATAAGGACTCGAATTCGGTCGCGTTTGAGAAAGTCGTTGACCGATTGTTGAAGTCTCCGCATTTCGGAGAACGTTGGGGCCGGCACTGGCTCGACCTTGTGAGGTATGCGGAATCGCTGGGGCACGAATTTGACTACAAACTTAAATACGCAGAGCATTATCGCGACTACGTCATTCGAGCGCTGAACGCCGACGTTCCGTACGACCAGTTTGTTCGGGAGCATGTCGCTGGCGATTTGTTGTCGAATCCGCGGCGCAACGCGACAGACCAGACAAACGAATCAATTCTCGGTACTGGCTTCTGGTGGCTGGGCGAGTTGAAGCATTCACCGGTTGATGTGAAAGGCGAAGAAGCCGCCATCATTGATAACCAGCTGGATGTCTTCTCAAAAACGTTTCTTGGTCTGACCGTCGCCTGTGCAAGGTGTCACGATCACAAGTTCGACGCGATCTCGACGGCTGACTATTACGCCCTTGCTGGGTTCATGCAGAGCTCGCATCGACAACATGCTTATCAGGATCCGAACGGTCGAATCGAATCGGCGGTCAGCCAACTTCGAACCAATCGCGAGAAGACTGATGACATTGTTCGAACGTCATTACTGACCAAGCACGACGAACATTCTCAACGAGTGACGTCTTTGCTGATTGGTTCTGCCGAAGTTCTTTTTGGAGAACCTCGGCCTGGCGACAATGATGGCCGATGGGACAAGCATCGTCCCGAGATTGTCTTCGCCGATTTTGAAGGAGCCGATTTTGCACCGTGGAAAGCAACGGGCAAAGCTTTTGCAAAGGGACCGACGGTTGGGACGTTTCAAAATCAGCAGCCTGTTTCCGGCTTCGCTGGAAAGAGGCTGGTGAATTCGTATGCGGCAAACGACAACTTGATGGGCACGCTGACCTCGCCAGGTTTCTCCATCGAAAGAAAGTTCATACGATTTCTGATTGGAGGAGGCAACTTCAAAGGCAAGACCTGCGTTAATCTACTTGTTGATAAGAAAGTCGTTCGCACCGCCATCGGGAGAAATCGTGAAAAACTTAATCCTCACGAATGGGATGTCTCCGCGTTTGCTGGTAAGCAGGCGGTGTTGCAGATTGTCGATCAGCAGATGGGTGGCTGGGGGCATGTCAACGTCGACCAGTTCGTTTTCACTGACGCTCAAAACGTAGTCACGACCAATCGCCCCATTGAAGTTGTCGCTCGTCAAAATAAATTGGATGCCGAATTATTGAGTCGTTGGGTGGCTGCGATTTCTGATGAAAGTGTTGCATCGCCGTCTCATCCTGCCTGGGTATGGAAACAACTGGCGAAGGCTCAGCCCGGCAGGATTCGCTCAGATGACGCAGCGTCAAAGAAAACTTCAGGAAAATCCTCGGAGTCTGTCTTTTCGAGAGTTAAACGCGACATTGCCGCGTGGGAGAAATTTCTCGCTCAAACGACGTCGATCGATGCCGTACGAGTGGACTCGACAGCCGGCGAGTCGGACGGGAATTTACGCGACTGGCAAGCAACGGGGTGGGCGTTCGATCTGGAAGACGAGTCAGAAGTGCCGTCACGGTTGCGAGCGTCGGGTGCCCCGGAAGGCCGATATTCAAGCGCTCGACTCGGAAAGCAGTTGCGAGGCGTGTTGCGGTCGCCGACGTTCACGATTACGAAGGGAAATCTGCTGTACCGAATCGCCGGTCAGAATGTCACGGTCCGGTTGATCATCGATGGCTACGTGATGGATGAATACAACGGGCTGCTTTTTCGCGGTTGTAAGTTCGATGTCAAGAATCCTCGCATGCATTGGGCACGCCAGGGGGGTGACGTTGCGAACTTCGTCGGTCACCGAGCTCACATCGAGATTTTTGATGAAGGCGACGGCTGGGTCGTTTTAGACGACGTCCGGATGGCTGACGCTGGTCAGGCAAATGCCGAGCCGGTTTCAACAGCCAGTATAACACTCACAGAATCGACTGCCGCATCGTTTGAAACAT
The DNA here is from genome assembly GCA_937904325.1 of uncultured Planctomyces sp. Classification (GTDB taxonomy): domain Bacteria; phylum Planctomycetota; class Planctomycetia; order Planctomycetales; family Planctomycetaceae; genus JABMPE01. Next base: position 8,239 of record CALGTK010000382.1, on the reverse strand, counting down.
TTAGCCGGACGTTCGCGAACGAGATTGTAACTTCTGAGAGTCGCGACACGATTGTCGGATCGCTGCCTGAAAATAACGACGCCCTGGCGTGGGCAATGGCTAACGATCTCGTTTCATTCGGCGCAGCTGATGTCGCGTTGTCGAAATTGCGAGAGGCAGCAGCCAGCATCGAAAATTCAATTCCTGCTCCGCGTTACGTTCTTGCTGTCGTGGATGGTTTCAGTGAGGACGAGCATGTTTTCATTCGGGGAAACCACAAGAATCCTGGCGATGTCGTGTCGCGGCGATTGCTTACGGCGATTTCTGGAGAGAATCAGAAACTGTTAACATCGGGAAGTGGACGGCTCGAACTGGCAGAACGACTTCTCGAGCCTTCGAACCCGTTTCCCGCTCGAGTGATGGCCAACCGAATCTGGCACCATCTGTTTGGCCGCGGCATCGTGGCTTCGACTGACAATTTTGGAGTGCTTGGGCAACGCCCCACGCATCCTGAACTGCTTGATCATCTGGCAATTCAGTTTGTCGAAGGTGGATGGTCGATCAAGAAGCTGATTCGGTCTCTGATGCTGACCCGGACCTACCAGATGGGCAGCAAAGTCAATCCGGCTTACGTCGATTCTGATCCTGAGAATCTTTGGTGGCACCGGATGCCGATTCGACGACTTGAAGGAGAAGTGATTCGCGATGCCATGTTGACCGTTTCCGGTCGACTGGATCGGACGTTGCACGTTGGTTCGGTGCCTGTTTACGTGACTGCGTTTATGCAGGGACGAGGGCGACCTCGTGGTGGCCCGCTTGACGGTCACGGTCGACGTAGTATCTACACCTCGGTGAATCGCAATTTCCTTTCGCCAATGATGCTGGCTTTTGACACTCCAATCCCGTTCACCACGATCGGACGACGCACTCAGTCCAACGTTCCTGCGCAGGCACTCATGCTGATGAACGACCCGTTCGTGGTTCAGCAGGCGGAACTCTGGGCAAAGCGGACCCTGGCAGAAGATTTGAGATCCGCTGAAGTTCGGATCAACTCGCTGTATGAAAGTGGTTTCGCGAGACCAGCGACGGAGCAGGAAACTCAGGATGGCATGGAGTTTCTGAAGATTCAGGCAGAATCCTACGGGGTGCCAGCCAACTGGGACACAGATATGAGAGTCTGGAAAGATTTGTGCCATGTCCTGTTTAACGTCAAAGAGTTTATCTTTCTGAAGTAGGGTGGGTAGCGCCCACCCTGTATGAATCGATGCAGGGCGATGTTGCGAGTTAACGATCGAATCTTAATTCCGTATACCGAGTTCGACTTTACGTTTGCTCGTAGCGGCGGTCCCGGCGGGCAGAACGTCAATAAAGTGAATTCGAAAGTCACTTTGCGATGGAGCATCACCAGGTCGTCGACACTACCGTCGGACGTGTTCGCCAGATTTCGAGCGAAGTACCATCGTCGAATAACTAAGGACGGTGATCTGGTTATGACGAGCCAGCGATACCGTGACCAGGGACGCAATGTTGCCGACTGCCTGGAAAAACTCCGTGGGCTGCTGCTTGAAGTGGCCGTAGCGCCTCGTAAAAGAAAACCGACCCGCCGGACCAAAGGCTCCGTACAGCGTCGGCTGAATGACAAAAAACAGCAGTCTGTGAAGAAGCAAAACCGTCGCCGGCCCGATTCTGACGACTGATCTGACGGCTGATTGCGTGCGAGTTGTTTCTTCCTGCCTGAAAACTCTGTACAACGAATCCTTACAGGTTCGCCGTGTCGGAGTTGCTTTCGACCGGCAGGTACGAAGCTTCACTTCGGATTCGAGACCACGATGCGCATACCTATGAAGCGATTCTGTTTCGGCGTATTTCTGACGGCGATGTACACGTCGTCGCTGAGAGCCGAAGATCAGCAGATTTCATTTAACAGGGACGTGCGGCCAATTCTGTCAGACGCCTGTTTTCACTGTCACGGGCCGGACGACCAGCAACGTCAGGCCGGCTTGAGGTTTGATGAGCGTGATTCGGCAATTGCCGAGGCGGAGTCGGGCGAGACTCCCATTGTTCCCGGAAATATTTCTGCCAGCAAACTGATCAAACGCATTACGTCTGACGACGAGTCGGTTGTGATGCCGCCACGGGACTCCGGTAAATCGATTTCTCCGGACCAGATCGAAACGCTCAAACGTTGGATTTCGGAAGGTGCGAAGTACGAAGGTCACTGGGCATTCCAGAAAGTTATTCGTCCGAGTGTGCCGAAAGTTACTGACGATTCGAGAAATTCCGTCTTCGCTGCCTCGAAAAACCCGATCGATCGATTTATCAAATCGCGTTTGGACCGGGTCAATCTCCAGTCGTCGAGCCCGGCCACCAGGGAAACGCTCATTCGTCGAGTTTCGCTCGACCTGACGGGCCTTCCGCCGACGCCATCGGAAGTGAATGCCTTCATTACTGACAAATCATCGAATGCTTATGAAAAGGTTGTCGATCGTCTGTTGAATTCTCCTCACTATGGCGAGCGGATGGCGTTGAACTGGCTGGACTACGCCCGGTACGCAGACAGCAACGGTTACCAGGTTGACGCCAGTCGTGAAATGTGGGCGTGGCGAGATTGGATCATCAACGCTTACAACCGCAATCTGCCGTTCGATCAGTTTACGATCGAGCAGATTGCTGGTGACTTGCTGCCCGCCGCGACGCGCGATCAGATCGTCGCGACCGGCTTCAACCGAAATCATCGTCTCAACGGCGAAGGCGGGCGCATTGTTGAAGAGTGGTTTGTTGAAACGGTCATCGACCGAGTTGAGACGACGGGACTTACCTGGCTTGGGCTGACGTTCAACTGTTGCCGTTGCCACGACCACAAGTATGACCCGATCTCGCAGCGTGAGTTTTACCAGATGTTCGCTTTCTTCAATTCGAACGATGAGTCCGGCGTGCTCGCCCCGAACGGAAACAGTGGCAACAACACAGAGCCGACGATCAAGGTCTCAACATCCAGGCAGGACGAGGAGCTGGCACGTCTGCAGGATCAGGAACGCGATGCGGAAGATCAAGTGAAGTCACTGGCCGATCGGCTTCCGGAGCTAGTTGCCACGTGGGAGCCGGAAATTCGGAAGCAGCTTGAGTCTCAGATCGAGATGTGGAAGTTGCTGGACGTTGACAAGGTGACTTCGACCGGCGGTGCGAAATTCGCGAGACAGAAAGACGGTAGCTGGCTGGCGAGTGGGCCAAACGTGGCTTACGACGTTTACACGGTTTCTGCACACGTCGAATCAGGAAAAATCAGTGGGTTGCTGCTTGAGTGTTATCCGGATCCAAGCCTGCCAGCCCAGAGTCTTGGCCGGTATCCGAATGGCAACTTCGTACTGACACAGATAAACGCACAGCTCACGGCACCTTCACTAACGGAACCACAAACCGTAAAGCTGCGAATGCCCGTTGCTGATTATTCTCAGAAGGGCTGGGACATTTCGATGGTCAACGATGGCAACAAGACGAAGGGCTGGGCTGTTGACGGTCCGACCAGGAAGGACGCTCGTAAGGCATTGTTCGCGTTTGATTCGCTGCTGGAAGTTCCCGCGGACACAACGATCACGGTGACACTTCACCATGAAGCCATTTCTCAGCACAACATTGGCCGGTTCCGAATTTCCGCATCAAATAAAAACCCAGCAACACTGGGGCTTGATGGGACAACGATTCAGCCTGAGGTTCGGAGTACGCTGGCCGTTGCTCCTGAGAAACGTACGCCGAAACAGCAGAACACTCTTCAGAAATACTTCCGCGAAAAAGTGCCAAACGAATTGCGTCAGGCAGATGCCAATCTGGCGACTTCGCAAAAGGCAGTTACGGATTTCAAGAAGAATCTGCCCAGCACGATGGTGATGCGAGAGGTCGCCGCTCGCGACGCGTTCATTCTGAAACGCGGTGAATACGATAAACCAGGAGAGAAAGTTGCGAGAGGCTTGCCCGCCATACTACCAGCGTTGCCGAAAGACGCACCGCCTGATCGGCTGGGGCTGGCTCGATGGATTGTAAGCCGGGAGAATCCACTAACTGCTCGAGTGTGGGTGAATCGTGAGTGGGAACGCTTCTTTGGGACCGGGCTGGTCAAAACCAGCGAGAACTTTGGTTCGCAGTCGGAATACCCGAGTCATCCGCTGTTGCTTGATTGGTTGGCTGTGGAATTCATGGAGCCAACGGTCGGTTTCAAAGTTGCGGGCGTTTCCGCACGGTCCTGGGACATGAAAGCGTTTCAGAAACTTATTGTCACCAGCGCCGCGTATCGACAGTCGTCGGGCAGTGTGACCGATGCTTCAACCAGAACACTGCATAAGGGCACAAAGAGTGATTTGCAGAACAGGTTGATCTGGAGAGGCCCTCGATTTCGACTGCCAGGCGAGATTATTCGTGATCAGGCGTTGGCTGTCAGCGGACTCCTGGCTCGCAAAATCGGTGGACGCAGCGTACGGCCTTACATGCCGGCGGGTGTGTGGGACGAAACCAGCAGGTACGGCAATCTTCGAAATTACAAACACGATGTCGCAGATGGCCTGTACCGCCGAACGGTGTACACCATCTGGAAACGGACCGCTGCTCCACCTTCGATGTTGCTCTTTGATGCTCCAAATCGGGAGGTTTGCACTGTTAAGAGATCCCGTACAAACACTCCTCTACAAGCACTTTCGTTGCTGAATGAGGTGACGTTTGTCGAAGCGGCTCGTCGTTTGGCTGAGAGAATTCTGTCCGAGGGAGGGGAGACTACCACGGGACGTCTGGCGTTTGGGTTTCAACTTGTCACAGCTCGAAAGCCCACAGCGGATGAAGTACAGATTCTGCAAGATGGACTGACTGTCGATCTTACGCGGTTTTCTGCTGAAACGCCCAATGCTGAAAGTTTGCTTGCGTTCGGCGATGCAAAGTCGTCGAGCGATGTTGACAAGGCAGAACTGGCCGCCTGGACGCTGACGGCGAACGTACTTTTGAATCTTGACGAAGTTGTCACTCGCGAATAACGACTTGAGAAGTGCTATGCAAAACGAATCTGAATTTGCTCTTCAAGACGCGTTGAACCGCCGCGTTTTCCTTGGCAACTCGTCGAAAGTAATGGGTGCCGCGGCGCTGGCGTCGATGCTGCAAAGCGACGGCCAGGTATCCGCCGCTCCGCTGGCTAATGCCGGCATGACGGGGTTGCCTCATTTCGCCCCGAAGGCAAAGAGAATTATCTACCTCTTTCAATCCGGTGCGCCATCGCAAATGGATCTGTTCGATCCAAAGCCGCAACTCAAAGAGCACTATAACGAAGACCTCCCGGATTCGATTCGCAAGGGGCAGCGTCTGACGACGATGACTTCCGGGCAGAAGAAGTTTCCAGTCGCGCCGTCGATCTTCAATTTTTCTCAGCACGGTGAAAGCGGCATGTGGCTCAGTGAGCTGATGCCTCACATGGCGAAGGTTGCCGACGAATTCTGCATGATCCGGACCATGCACACCGAGGCGATCAACCACGATCCTGCAATCACTTTTTTCCAGACGGGCAATCAACTGGCGGGGCGGCCGAGTATCGGCGCGTGGGCCAGCTATGGCCTTGGCAGCGTCAATCAGGATTTACCCGCTTACGTAGTTCTCACGTCATTCGGCAGCGGGCGTCCGAACGATCAGCCGCTCTATGATCGGCTCTGGGGAGCGGGCTTTCTGCCGGCAGAACACCAGGGCGTCAAATTTCGAAATATCGGTGATCCCGTTCTGTACTTGTCGAACCCTCCGGGTGTTGATCAAGAAACTCGTCGCAGCACTCTGGATCGGCTGGCAGCCCTCAATGGGAAACGATTTGAGCAGGTTGGTGATCCAGAAATTCAAACTCGGATTGCTCAGTACGAAATGGCATTTCGGATGCAGACGAGCGTTCCGAATTTACTGGACATCTCGGACGAGCCGAAGCACGTACTGGATGAGTACGGTCCGGATGTGAATCGGTCTGGTTCTTACGCTTCGAATTGCCTGCTGGCTCGTCGGCTTGCCGAACGAGATGTGCGGTTCGTCCAGTTATTTCACATGGGTTGGGATCATCATGGAGGGCTACCGAACGCGCTCAAGGGGCAATGCCGTGACACTGACCAGGCGACGGCGGCTTTGATCAACGATCTGAAACAGCGAGATCTGCTTAAGGATACGCTCATCGTGTGGGGCGGCGAGTTTGGTCGGACGGTGTACTCGCAGGGCGGTCTTTCGATGACAAACTACGGGCGTGACCATCACCCTCGCTGTTTCTCCGTCTTAATGGCCGGAGCAGGAGTCAAGACCGGCACGACGTACGGCGAGACTGACGACTATTGTTACAATATCCTCGATAAGCCGGTGCACGTTCACGATCTGAACGCGACGATCATGCACCTGCTCGGCGTGGACCACACTCGGCTGACGCATCGCTACCAGGGCCGTGACTTCCGTCTGACGGATATTCATGGTGAGGTTGTTGACGGCGTGCTTGCCTGACAACGCACCGGGAGCCGCTTTGATGCCGGGTCAGATACCTTTTTGATCCCACTTTCCGTATCGGAAGTAGAGTGTGATGGCGATTGCTCGCGCGGTGATGTCAGCCCCCATGGCTCCCCAGGCACCTATCAGACCGAATTCCATTTCGACACCCAGCCAGTAACCGACCGGGAGGCGGATCAGGAAGATGCCGAACATGTTGATCAGCATCGGGCTTACGGTTTCTCCCGCGCCTCGAATTCCGACCGCATAGACGATGACGATGGAAAGCGGAACTTCGAAGAGAGCCAGCAGGCGGATGGCTGGCACTCCGACGGCTGCGACCGCTGGATCTTCGTGCATCAGGTCGTAAATAAATTCGGCTCCGAACAAGAACATCACCATCACAATGACCGCCATGACGCACGACTGCAGCATCGCTTCATGGCCGCCCAGGCGAGCTCGATCAGGCCGCCCCGCACCAAGGCATTGTCCGATCATCGTGGCCGCGGCCGTACCCCACGCCCATGCGGGGAGGTAATTGATTGCTTCCACCTGAATGCCCACGATGTGTGCGGCGAAGATGGCTTCGCCTTTGACGCCCTGTCCAAGGCTCGCCACCACTCGTAGAAACAGAAAGTGGCCACCCCACATAACGAGGCTGTCGGCGGCGGCGGGTACGCCGATTCGAAGTACGCGGCCGATCGCTGCAAAGTCTGTAATCGATGTCCAGCTGGGCTTTGCTGTCAAACCTGCTGATCCATTCACGAGGAGCCACAGCATCAGGATGAATCCTACGAATCTTGCGGCGACCGTTCCCGCCGCGATGCCGTCCATTCCGAATGCGGGCAAAGGACCAAATCCGAAGGCGAGCATGCTTGAAAGTAGTACGTTCAGAATGCTGACCAGACCGAGGATGAACATCGGTGCTCTCATATTTCCGGAGCCTCGCAGGGCCGCCGAGCCGATCAGCAGTACGCTCGAGAAAGCCAGGCCGAAACAGCTCAACCGAATATATCTCACCAACAGGGCGTTGCTGCTGACTTCAAGTTTGAGAAACTCGCCGAACATCGGAGCCACCAGGTAGAGCGCTGCTGCGGCTGCGACGCCCATTCCCAGTGCCAGAGAAATCGATGACGTCGCCACCTGGCCAGCAGAATCTTTCTGGCCAGCTCCCCAGTGCCGGGCGACAAGAGCCGTTGTGCCTGTTGCAACCAGCGAGAAAATCAGTTCAGCGAGCCAGTTGACGTAGGCAGCTGCACCGATCGCAGATGTCGCGGCCACGCTGATCCGGCCCGAAAGGATCGTGTCCACGAATCCGACCAGGAAATTCAGGAACTGTTCCGCCAGTACTGGCAACGCCAGTAGCAGGATCGTCGTTCGAGGATTCCCGGTTAGAAACTGCGTGAGCTGGTGACTGCTGCCAGTTGTCTCGGTGCAGGCAGCATCATCCGCAGAGGGTTCTGCGGCCGCAACGGGATCATCGGAAGCGATAGCCCTTTCGTCCGGCTCAGTCATTGTCCAGCTTGACTCCCAGGCGTTCGAGCTGAAATCTGGCAAGACCTGCGACCTGCTTATTGAATCGGGCGTTCTTGCTCATTGTCAGCGGCATATTGAATTCCGACGACTTGATCATGGCGCCCGTCATTTCACCGAAGTTGCCACCGATTTGAATTTCTCCGCTTCGCCGGACATTGGTCGAGGCCAGGCCAACGTCGGAGATCGAATTGGTCGAGATCGTTTTCTTTTTCCGCAGGAATAAGAAGCCGATTGAACCGGTGACTTC